>JAQXNZ010000055.1 GCA_029098265.1 Clostridia bacterium
ATCACCTGTATTTTCCTCTACAGATACCTGAAGAGTATTTTCATCAGTGTTAGCTTTACCAGCATAGATTACAGGAAGGTCGTCATCTTCTACTGTGTAAGTAACAGCCTCTGCTACCATCTTAGCAACTTCAAGCTTAACTGAATCGAACATATCGCTCTTAACTGTAATTGTAGCAACATCGCCAGCATCGCATTTCTTTGTAGCTTCAAGCTGAATGCCGCTAATTGTCATATCTTCAAGTTTAACATCGTTCTGAGCTACATCAATAGTAACAATGAGTTCATCATCATCTTTATAGCTAACTGAACCTGTAGCTGAGCTATTAAGGAATTTAACTGTTCCTACTGCGTTTGCAACAAACTTCCAATCGCCGTTAAGCTTAAGAGTTATTGTGCCGTCTGAAAGTGCATCTTCTCTTAATTCTTTGATTGTGATGTCTTTGATTGCAAGAGGATTTTCTCCATCTTCAACGAAAGTCTTAACGCCTGCTGATTCAATAGTAACCTTGCCTGTAGCTGCTGTTGCGATTACTTCTGAAGCAGCTTTGAAGTTGGGAACGTTGCTTGTGAATTTGATTACAACATCGCCTGCTTCAAGAGCATAAGCCTTAACAGTAAGCACGCAAGCTTCTACTGTAGGATGTTTGCCGTTAAATACATTTGCGTCAAGAGCAATTACTGCTGTTGTATCGTTAACCTTTGTGATACCTTTGATGCCCTTGTCGTCTCCATCGATTGTAAACATTTCGTCAGTAAATTTACCGTTTTCAAGAGTAGCCTTTACTTCGAATGTTGCAGTACCGTCTTCTGCTGCACCTGTAGCTTCTACATCAACCTGATCGTCGTTCTTTCTAAGCTCAACTCTTGATTCGAAGGGATGAGTTTTGCCAACGCCAGCAGATATTTCGTCTACAGCTGTTAACTTTGTGGATGCGAAAGCTGTCATGGGAACCATAGCAACAGTCATGATCGCAGCCATTAATAAAGCTAATTTCTTCTTCATTTTGTTGTCCTCCTTTTAAAATTTTTTGGGGTGTTTTCCCCGGTTTTTGGTTATTTTCGGGGCTTTCCCCGCTTACAAAATGAATTGTAGCAAATGCTGAGATTTCGGTCAACAGAAATGCCTATTCTAGTGAATAGTGCCAAAATAGTGCATAATATTTTCCGATTTAATCACATTTATCAAATATTTTTGTGGAACATAAATAATTTTTGACACAGTTTTTTACACAGTTTTACTTTTTCATAGCAATAAAAAATCAGCCGCCTGAATATAAAATTCAAACAGCTGAAATCTGCTTTTTTTATTCTCTAAAATAACTGTATTTCAGTCAGAATAATCCCTCTATTTTCTTCATTTCCTCCGCCTTCGTGTCCGGCAGTACATGTGCATACAAGTCCATAGTCATAGCCAGTGACGAATGACCCAGTATAGTTTTCAGCACCTGCGGCGGCATTCCGCTTTCAATACAGCGGGTGGCAAAGGTGTGTCTGAACGTATGCGGATGGACGTGTTCAAACTCGATTCCCTCATCATTTATCCTTTTTACCGCACGGTCTATCATTCGCACATAGCAGGAATTGGAAACCGGAGTTCCCCTCTTGGAGCGAAAAACCAAATTGTCAAGACCGTCCTTGGCAATATATTTGTCTCCCAAGACTGTTTTTTTATGCTCCTGTTCCTCTTTTACACGCATAAATATACGTTCCACATTGGCAAGCATCGGTATGTCCCTGCGGCTTGTTTTGGTCTTGGGCGTCTCCTTGAATGCCCTGCCCTCTATCTCCTCCAGAGTTCCCGTTATATGGATTATCTTATTTTCAAAATCCACGTCGCTCCATTCCAGACCCCGAAGCTCGCCCGTTCTCATGCCGGTGCTCAGCGACACCTCAATCATGTCCCGCAGGTTTCCGTTGCAGTGTTTCAGCAAAAGCTCCTGCTCGGCAACGGTCAGCACCCGCCTCTCCTTTTTCTCGTCTCGGGATCTGGGAACAGTCGTCAGCGGAATTGGATTTTTGCTTATTATCTGATTTTTATAGGCCTGCGTAAACATGCCCGAAAGTATCGTCGCAACTATAACCACGGTTTCGGTGCCCTTTAGGCTGTTGTATAATTTCTGTATATTTTCCGCACGGACGTCCTTCAGCTTTTTGGAACCGATTGCATCCTTGATATGCTTGTTATAGGCCGACCTGTATCTGAACAGCGTTGCCTCCTTGACAACATTCATCTTGTATTCGTTTATCCATATTTCAAACCAGCCGTTGACGGTCACTCCGCCCTCCTTGACGTAAAGCCCGTGGCGCACCTCATATTTCAGGTCGGTTATTCTCTCTGTCAGGCTGTCAATATCATAGTCATAAAGGCAGAATTTCTCTCCCTTGTATTGAAAACGTGCCATATATCTTCCGTCAGGACGCTGTGTTATTCCCTTAGGCAGCTCATTTGCAGCCATTGCGGCCACCCCTTTTATCTAAATTTTTTCATTCGGAAATATCTATTGATTTTTATTCTGCTTCTACACAACTTTTACACAATTAAAAGTCATAAAATGTCTATATGTATATATTATAGTCTACAGAATGAAAAATTTAAATAAAAAAATACAGTCTGCCCGCCAATCGGAAAACTGTTTCCCTTCCGAAATCCCGCATTTCAGCTCAAACAGCCCTAAAAAACCCTGCCGAAAGCTTCGACAGGGTTGCAAAATTGTATTCGATTGGCGTTTAAAAGTGTTTGCTTATCAGTCGGCCTGTGCCTCTATCATTTCAGATGCCATATTGATAAGCTCCTCAGCGCTTACAGCCGCTGTGTTGTCCAGTAAGTCAAAGACTATTGCTCCGTCCTCCCAAAGCACGCTTCGCATTGTTTTTATCTGTACCTCGTCTGTGCCGTAAGAGATATAGATTTTTCCTGCTTTCTCATCGGCAATGTCCTGCTCGGTCTTTTCATAGTCGGACGGTACAAATTTGTATACCGAGTCTTTGATATATACTGTTTTTCCGTTGATAACCTCTTTTTCGGCGTTTTCGGGCATCTCATTGATGTCTGCATTCGGCTCAACGTATAACTGCACCTCGTTTTCGTCGTCGGAATAGCTGAGCGAAAAGCCTGTGTATTCCTTAAGCTTGTAGCCGTTATCGTCGGTTGCGTCGCCGTAGACAGGTATGCCGCTTTCAAACCTGAAGCCGTTTGAAAACTCATCGATATACTTAACTCCGAGCTGTTCATAGTCGCTCCTTTTCTGTATTTCGCTGACAGTTTTCACTTCCTCATTGAGGTAGCTGTGGGCACTCATGCTTGTCGCCTTTCCTGCCGCAATGGCTGTTGCGCCCAGCGCCATAACTGCCGCCGCCGTAATAATGACCTTTTTCTTTAAACTGATTTTTGACATATTGTTCTCCTCCCGATTTGATATTTCACTCAAAGCGGAATTTACACTGTCATGGAAGTTCTCGGGACGTTCTCCGAATGCCTTTTCCCAATCTATATTTTTCATATATGACACTCCTTTTTCAAATATCAGCGTCCAGTGCGTCTTTAAGAAGCCTGCGTCCTTTATGCAGTCTGCTTTTGACTGTTCCTGTCGGAATTCGCATCATGTAGCCTATCTCCTCCACGCCGTAGCCCTCAATATAGTGCAGTACGATGACCATTCTTATTTTTTGCGGCAGTTCCATAATGGCCTCCCGCAGTTCTCTGTCCCCTCCGTCATCGGTCACGGTACTGTCAGCCATATAGTCCTCAAAGGAAACCAACGTTCCCCGTTTCCTGACTATGCGGTAACATTCGTTTATGAGTATTCTTATGAGCCACGTCTTGAAATACTGCTCCTCCCGCAGAAGATGAAGCTTGTCATAGGCCGTCAGTATGGCCTCCTGAACCGCATCCTCACAGTCACTTTCGTTAACGGTTATGGACTTTGCCACACGGTACAGGGACGGCTCGGCCTCCAGCACCCGCTGTGTAAATTCCTGCTTGTTCATTATGATTCTCCTTCTGCAAAACTTCGGCGCCTTGGATAATTTCTTATCTTTTCGTTTTACATCTATTAGAGTATTCAGGGTGGTAAAAGGTTCATTTTTTTTAATAAGTCGAAAACATGTTTTCAACTTAATGTCTGTAACCCTTTCAGTTTGTCCGCATAATATATACCAAAAAGAAAAAGGAGCAAAGAATTATGGCAAACTCATGCTGCAACGAGGAATCAAGGGAAAGAGAAAGACGTGAAGAGGAACGCCGCCGCAACAGATGCTGCTGCAGAAACTGCTGGGGCAACTGCTGGTCAGACTCCGACGTAAGCGGAGCGTGCGGAGAGTGCGAAGAATGGTCAAACTGGCCCAACTGCAGAAGATGCAGAAACAGAAACTGCAGATGCCGCTGCAACGGATAAAGCCATCGGGCTGAAACCCCGCCGAATTTCAGCCTGACAACGGCGCAGGCTCCGAAAGTTTCCGCAAAGCCTTCGGAGCCGTATACAAAGCATTATAGATTTTTACCGCAGACC
>JAQXNZ010000056.1 GCA_029098265.1 Clostridia bacterium
CTCTAAGAGCGTTTCTTGTTCTGAAAAGGGATGACTTTACCTTGCTTTCGGAAACACCGTACCGTTTCGCAATGTCTGCTATGGAGTCGGCATACCAGTACCGTCTGACAAAATATATGCGGCTCTCCTTTTTAAGCCCTGCAAGAAAGCCGTTTATTGCCGAGACTATCTCGCCGTTCTCGAAGGCCTCCTGCGCCCTTTGGGACGGTATCATCTGCTCCGCTTCGGAAAGCAGCAGGTCAAACTCGGAATTTCTTTTCTGGGCCCGATAGTATTCATAGCGGTTGAGGGATATATTTCGTGTGAGTCTGCCGAGGTATATTTTCAGCGGATTGGGCCTGGCGGGTGGTATGGCATTCCATGCCTTCAGCCATGTGTCGTTGACGGCCTCGTCGCTGTCCTCTTTATTTTTGAGTATGTTCATGGATATTTTACGGCAGTAGGCTCCGTATTTGCTGTCGGTTTCCGATATGGCGGCTTCCGAGCGTCTGAAAAATAATTCTATTATCTGGTTATCGGTCATTTCCGTCATTCCTTTCTGAAGGCCCTTCACCTATACAGACAGGAAAAAGGCGGGAAGCGTCGCAAAAAAATGAAAAAAATATATATCAATTATAGCAAATACAAAGTGGGACTGCAAAACAGGCGGTAAAGACAGGGAATATTAAAATTAACGCATATATAATCCTTGCGGGCTTGCCGATATATTAAAAAATCCCGTTAACGGCTTCTCAAAGGAAAACCGTTAACGGGGTACATTCAGCCGTTTGCTTTGGCGGAGGGTGTAAATTTATATTTAATCAGTCTTATAGTAAAGGTAAGCGATATTACCGTTGCCACGCTCCAGCCTATGGGCCACGATATCCATATACCCGTGGGGCTGCCGAGCATATCCGAAAGTATGATTGCCAGCACTACCCTCAGTATAAGGTCCGTAAATGTGCCTATCATAAATTTGCCCATTTCGCTGACACCTCTGAGTATGCCGTCGGAGACAAGCTTTGTTGACGCCACAAAGTAGAAAGGCGCCACTATCCTTAAGAACATAAGACCTGTGCTTACGGCTTGGGCGGAGCCGTCCTTCATGAAAAATTCCACCATAGCCTGTCCGCAGAACCAGTAGAGTATTACTATCGGTATGCAAATAAGATAGACCATTTTAAGTCCCGCAATGAAACCGCTTTTTATCCTCTCACCTTTGCCTGCACCCAGATTTTGAGCCGAATAGTTGGATATGCCGTTGCCCAGTGTGGTAAAGGATGTTATGACAAGGTTGTTAAGCTTTACCGATGCCGAATAGCCTGCCATTACCGCTGCGCCGTAGCTGTTTATTACACCCTGTATTATGATGTTTCCTACGGATATGAAGCTTTGCTGTATTATGCTCGGTATTGCTATAAATGAAATCTGCCTGAGTATGGGTGCCGAAAAACGCTGTACCTTTCCCTCGGTGGGTATTGAACGCAGTCTTTTTATAACCACAAGCATGGAAGCAATACAGCTTACACCCTGACATATGAAGGTTGCCCATGCCACGCCTGCCACACCCATGTCAAAGGCTGTAACAAAAAGCCAGTCGGCAAATATGTTGGCCGTAGAGGATACGGCAAGGAATATAAAGGGCGTTCTGGAGTCGCCGATGGCGGAAAATATTCCCGTAGAAATATTGTAGAAGAACAGGAAAAACAGTCCGCCTATGTATATTTTAAGATAGAGCGCCGAGTCCGCCATGACCTCCTGCGGTGTTTTTATAAGCTCCAGAAGCATGGGGCAGAACAGAAAGCCCAAAAGCATCAGTACTCCGCAGAGGACGGCGCCCGCAATCCATGTGGTATACACAGCCGTTTTCATGCTGTTGTATTTTTTTGCGCCGAAGAACTGCGATACTATGACGGAACAGCCGATGTTGCAGCCGAAGGCAAAGGCTATGAATATAAGTGTTATTTCATAGGAATTGCCTACGGCGGCAAGGGCGTTTTCGCCTATGAATTTACCTGCTATGAGTGAGTCGGCTATGTTATAAAGCTGTTGGAATATGACGCTTCCGAACAGGGGAAGGCAAAATCTCCACAGCACCGACTGCGGGTTGCCCTCCGTAAGGTCTTTAATCATTATTTATCATCTCCGATTTGTTTTTTGCCGTCTAATATTATAAGCATTGACGCAAAAATAATAAAATGTATAATATATATAGTTGTTATATCAATTTGATATGGGTGAAAAAATATGCTTGTTAACTATGAACACTACAGAATATTTTACTATGCGGCAAAATATCAGAACATAACCCAAGCGGCAGCGGCGCTGATGAGCAGCCAGCCCAATGTGACAAGAACCATAAAGCACATGGAAAAGGTGCTGGGCTGTGTGCTTTTTGTCCGCACGGCCAGAGGGATAAAGCTGACCGAGGAGGGTGAACGGCTCTATGAGCATGTGGCTGTTGCCTATGAGCATCTGGAAACGGCGGAAAAGGAGCTGTCCGACCGCCTGTCTCTGCGGGAAGGAACCGTCACCATAGGCACCGGCGAAACGGCACTGCATGTTTTTCTTTTGGATAAGCTGACCCAGTTCCACACCATGTACCCCAAGGTCAGGCTGAAAATAACCAACGGTTCGACACCCCAGTCCGTCAGGGCGCTGGAAAGCGGCGCCGTGGACTTTTCGGTGGTCACAGACCCGGGAATTATGTCGGCTCAAATAAAAAGCATCCCCCTTTGCAGTTTCAGGGAGATACTTATAGGCGGAAGCCAGTACAAATATATGACGGAAAGACCGATTTCGCTGTCCGAGCTTACCAATCTGCCTCTTGTAAGCCTTGACAGAAATACAAGGGGTTATCAGTTTTACCGTGACTTCTTTCTTTCCGAGGGCATCGAGCTTGACCCCGATATAGAGGTGGCCACCAGCGATATGATAATGCCCATTGTCGAAAATAATCTGGGTGTCGGCTTTATTCCCGAGCATTTTGCCAGACAGGCCATTGCGGAGGAAAGAGTTTTCAGGCTGACGCTGAACAGGGAAATACCCGATAGGGATATATGTCTTATTAAGGACAAGGGCAGGTCATTGAGTGCTGCCGCCGACAGGCTGCAGAAATTTATATGCAGCGCTCAGTGCTTATGATGTAGCCGTTCTTTTCAAGGGCCGATGCGGCCCTTTTTTCGTTTTCCTTTTTTATAAGTATGTAGTCGGTGTCAAAGGTGGACAGGGCAAAAATACATATTCTTTCTTCTGCCAGTATGCCTGCAATGGGTGCAAGTATTCCCACCAGAGAAAAATCCAGCTGACCGTCTATTCTGAAGGCTTTCCAGCCGTCCTCACGGTCGGTATATCCGTCGGGAACGAGGGCTGTCTCGCATACAAGGGAAAATTCCCTGTCAGTGTTTCCCGTGAAAAAAAGCCCGCCGACAGGATATACGGGCTTTTTGTACTTGCAAACCGACAGTTCGGGCTTTAAAAATTCCAGTGTCATCATTATTCCTCCTTATATTCGTCCGGGAAGGGATGAAGCACACCCTTGGTCTTGTATCCGACCAAAGTATCCACATTTACATCATGGATGCTGTTGACTTTCTATAAGCGGATTGATCTTTTTAAGCTCCCTAACAAGCTCTTTCCTTCCTTTTTGAAAGACAATTCTTATGGGCGGCATTTCGACAAATATGTCCTGCTTTAAACTCGTACCGAGTGAACTTCGCCGGTGAACGGATATATCGTCGACCTTCGGTACAGTGGGGCACAGCCTGTTGTCGTTCCTGTCGGAGCTTATGAAGTGAACATTGGGCTTTCCGTCTGCTCCTGCACGGTCAGAGCCTCGCTTTCAGTTCCTTCATTATCGTTTCCTTTTTCTTGGGCAGGAAATGTCCCTCAAGACCCCATTCAAAATCAATGGCTTCCAGCTCCGATATAAGCACCGCAAGCTTTTCTTTGTTGTCTATCCATTGGTCACGGACAAGCTCCTCACAGAGGGAGTCTCCAAAAAATACCGCCTTTTCCTCGGGCACATATATTATTACAGAATCGTCTGTGTGGGGGCTTGTCACCTTTTTCAGCACACAGCTTATGCCGCCCAAATCAACGGTCATTTCATCGTGAAAGGATATATCGGCGGGACGGACGCATATTTTGTCCATATCGGGATATTCCAGCAGTATATGGGGCCGGCAGAACAGCGGAAATCTGTCCGTCTGAACGTATTCCTCCAAAAGGGAGACGGACCATTTCCATTTTGACATATCCGCCAGTATTTCATTGGTTTTGTCCAGGGCGATTGTAACGGCATCAAGGGCATGTATGCCGAAGCAGTGGTCCCAGTGATGGTGCGTTACAACGGCGAAATCCGCAGGGGAAAGTCCCGCACCCGACAGGTCGGCGTTGAATTTCCTTACGGTTTCGGCTGAATTTCCCGCCTCCGCCATGAGCGAATATTTTTTGCCGCGGATATAGCCCATGACAGGTCTGTCGGTGGCTTCCTCAGGTTCGGTATAATAAATATTTTCAGTGAGCCTTTTAAGCATTATTTTTTCCTCGCATTGGGGCATTTGCCCTTTATGAAATCCGCAAAATCTGCACCGTTATTGCCTATAAATCCGTTTTTATCCACAAGTATTACCATATTTATGGACATTTTAAGAATAAACAGATTTTTTGTTTCTATTATCGACTGTACCTTATCATATTCCGTAGTAACGGCAGAGCCGGACTGAAGGTTTTTGCCGACAATGGAGTCGTCATAGAAGAATATTCTGGTTTCGGTTTCCTGACCGTATTTTTCCATATTGTGTTTATATACGGTTCTTGCCGAGGCTACTGTTTTACGCCAGTATACAACCATGATAACTGCGGCAAAAATCAGGAATAATATTCCCATTAGGCTGCCTTTGACAAAGCCGTAAACAGCCAGTGCGAGAAATACCGCACAGAAGGCATAGCAGTAGGGCTTGTACCACTTGGGCATTGTTGCCGCCGAGGACTCCATGAGGTTTTCCATAGTGTATTTGCAAGAATTTGAGTATATTGGTTCCATTTAATGTCCCTCCTGTAATTTTCTTCGGTAATTATATCACAATATTCATGTGTTTGCACTAGGATTAACGCCGATAGATGTGTATAATTATATCAGAGATAAAAACACGGGCCGGTAGGTAGTCCGGCCGCGGCAATGCCGTCAGTAACCCTCCTCCTCCTGAGGTCGTCCGTTCTCTGATTTATTTTTAAGGAGGAAAAGCCATGATTTCTGTTGTACTGTCAGTTTACTTTGAGGACCCCTTCTGGGTGGGCGTTGTTGAGCGCACGGAGGGCGGAAGGCTTTCCGCATGCCGCATCGTGTTCGGCGCTGAGCCCAGAGACTATGAGATTTATGCAAAGCTCAGTGCGGGCTACTACAGGCTGAAATTCAGTCCGGAAATCAAAGCCGATGTGCAAAAGACCGTCACAAATCCCAAGCGTAGGCTCAGGGAGGCCGCCAGACAGACCGCCGCCTCGGGAACGGGTACAAAATCCCAACAGGCTTTACAGCTAATGCGGGAGCAGAACAAAACCGAAAGAAAAAAGCGTACCTCCGAGGAGCGTGAGGAAGAAGCAAAAAGGCTGTTTGAGCTGAAACGGCAGAAGAAAAAGGAAAAGCACAGAGGCAGATGAAAAAGGCCGGGGAGACCCGCCTTTTTTTAGTGTGCCGGAGGAGGCGGCACCGAGCCGTTTTATCGTATGTATAATGACTGCATATTAGAAAAATATTGAATTAATTCAATATTTATTATAAAAAAGAAGTCTATTTCCGAGGACGGATTTTTGCCGTAAAATGTGGACTTTTAGAATTTTATCTGATAACATCATTGGAGACTGATGAAGAAATAAGGTGATAGAATGTCTGATATTTTAAATTCCGGAAAATCTCCGTTAAAAACGGTTTTAAAAATGGCGGTGCCGTCAATATTTGAACAGCTGCTGATGTGCCTTGCCGGTCTTATAGACACTGCAATGGTGGGCGCACTGGGAGCCGTAGCCACGGCGAGTATAGGCATAAACGATGCAAGTATATGGTTTGTGCAGGGCATTATTATGGCTGTGGGTGCAGGCTTTATGTACATAGTCGCCGGAAGGATAGGCGAGGGGAACATGGAAAAGGCCAAAAAGGCGGCCAGAGAGGCCATAACCTTTTCGGTGCTTTTCGGCGGCTTCCTTGCTGTCCTTGTATTTTTTTCGGCGAACTTTTTGCCCGAATGGCTCGGTGCGGAGCCGGAGGTGCTGCCCTATGCCGTAAAGTATCTGAAAATAGTCGGCATAAGCTTTATGTTCCTTATGATGACCAATGTTTTAAGCTCAGTCATAAGGGCGGCGGGCAATGCCAGAATTCCGCTTATTATAAATGCTGCGGCGAACCTGCTGAACATTGTCGGCAACCTTTTCCTCATAAATGAACAGATAGACCTTAGTGCAGTCGGTATCAACATAGTAATACACGGTGCGGGTCTCGGTGTAGAGGGTGCGGCCCTCTCCACCATGCTGTCGAGGGTATTCAGTGCAGGCGCCTTTGTGCTCTGTCTGTATTTTGTCAATACGCCTGTAAAGCTCAGTGCCAAGGGCGATTACAGACTGACGGGCGAAAACATGAGCAGTCTTGTAAAGATAGGCGTTCCCACCGCTATGGAAAGATGCTCCCTCAGCGTGGGCGCTGTAATCGTTACGGCAATGATATCCACAATGGGTACCAACGCTCTGGCGGCCCACCACCTTACCGACCAGATAGAAGGAATACTGTATCTTCCTGCCTATGGCATATCCTATACGGCGACAACGCTTATAGGCCAGTCCATAGGTGCGGGCAGAAATGACCTGGCGGAAAAATTCGCATGGCTTTGCATGAAGCTGAATACGGTAATAATAATTCTGGTATGTGTGCCCATATTCATCATGGCGGGAAACATAATGGGCATGTTCACTCCCGACCCCGCCGTTCTGGAGCTGGGAACAATAACCCTCAGATTTGCCGCAGGCTTTGAAATATTGTTCTCATCGTCTATAGTTGCCGCAGGTATATGCCGAGGCTCCGGCGATGTCAAGATGCCGCTGTTTGTCAGCGCCGTAGGCGTATGGGGCATAAGAATAGAGCTTGTTTACCTGTTAGGCATTGTTATGAACATGGGTCTTATCGGAGTATGGCTCGCCATAAGTGCAGACGTATCATGGAGGGGCATAATGCTTATTATGAGGCTGAAAAGCAAAAAGTGGCTGCCGCACCGTGAGGTATGTCATGCTTAACATAAATCTATGCTTTCGAGGAAAAACGCTGTCGGAACAAAGGGCGGTGTTCATAAGACAGTCACAGTAGTTTGCTATGCTGTGGCTGTTCTTGTATTTTATCCTGTCATGTGATAATATGGCACCGAATAAACCTACAAATCGAGATTTGCGGAGGTGTTGAACTTGGATATTAGAAGAACAAAATCGTATTATGAACAGATAAGCAATCGTGACTTATGCGACTGTGCATATTGTCAAAACTATGTCCGTGAAATCAAAGCAACATATCCGGAAATTGCTGAATATCTTTTTTCGTTAGGAATTGATATAGAAAAACCGTTTGAAACAATGCCTCTTGAACCGGATGAAACAGGGTATATCGAGTATATATCTGCCCAATATATCGTTTGTGGAGAGCCTGATGATTTTGTCAAAACAGTCATAGGTTCTGTAAATGTGGATGTCGCTGGTGCTCATCCGTCAACACAAATAAATGAAGCTCATTTCGTTATTGAAATATATCCTATTCGGTTAAAGTGGGTGATGTAGACAGATTTAGGTTTGTCGACTAAAGGCGCACTTCTATACGGGCAATCCCATATGTGCGTTTTACGTTATGACGTTCCAAACAAGGGACTGAATTCCTTGCTCCGCGAAAGCGGCTATCCTTTTAAGGCAAAAAGGCGTGACCACGAAAATGGTCGCGCCTTTTGCCTATGTTACTGTCTTACGAACACCTCGCTAAGTTCCGACAGCATTTTTCTGTATGAGTCAGAGCAGTGCTTTTATGCAGGAGAGCTGTCCTGAAGATATATATTTGCTCTCTGTTCCGCCTCTGCCACGCCTTCAAGTATGAGATATTCTATCTGTGCCCTGAGCTCCTCCAGCTCGTCGTATGTAAGCTTGTCCGCAAGCCAGTCCAGTATGATAGGTTCACGGGTACAGTCCTCGTATACATTTGCCGCTGTTTCAGTGTTTTTCATAATTATCAATCCTTTCTTTAACTGCCGATTTTATTGGGAAACATTACTGAATAATGTCTTCTGTTTAACTATAATGCTGATTTATGAGGAAAGAAAGCTGAACCGTATTACAAATGGTGCGGCTTTTCGACAAAATGTTCCGTGCGGATATTATATGTACGGATATTATATAATATATATTGACATAATAAGCAAATGATGATATTATAAACATATGTTTAAAACGGGTAGGAGGTGACCCTATGACGCCAAGAGAGCGTGAGATACTTGATATAATCAAAAAGAAGCCCACAATAGAGCAGAGCGAGCTGGCGGGAATGCTCGGAATTACAAGGAGCTCCGTTGCCGTACATATCGCCAATCTGCAGAAAAAAGGCTATCTTCTCGGGAGGGGATATATCGTGAATGACGGTGACTATATAGTGGGTATCGGCGCCGCCAACGTAGACGTACACGGCAGGTCGAAAAAGGCCATAAACCTGCACGACAGCAATCCGGGACACATGAATACCTCTGCCGGCGGAGTTACGAGAAACGTGTCCGAAAATTATGCCAGACTGGGCGGTA
Source organism: Clostridia bacterium (assembly GCA_029098265.1). Classification (GTDB taxonomy): domain Bacteria; phylum Bacillota; class Clostridia; order Lachnospirales; family Anaerotignaceae; genus Metalachnospira. The sequence continues at coordinate 8,793 of JAQXNZ010000056.1, forward strand.
ACGTAAAGCTGATAACGGCGGTGGGCGACGATGTTTATGCCGATAAAATACGCAGTGAATGTATAGCGGCAGGCATAGACATAAGCCATATAATGAAGGTGGACGGCCATGCTTCATCAACATACATATCCGTACTGGACGAAAAGGGCGATATGTTTGTAGCCCTTTCGGATATGTCGGTCATACAGGAGATGACCATAGACTTTCTCCATTCCCAGGGAAGCGTCATAAGGGGCGCCAGACTTATCACCTGTGACCCGAGCCTTCCTTTGGAAGTAATAGAGGAGATACTGAATCTTTATTCCGATGAAATACCGGTATTTGTGGACCCCGTATCCCAGGCCTATGCCAATAAAATAGTTGACCTTATAGGAAAGTTCCATACGGCAAAGCCCAATCTTATGGAGACGGAGATACTCAGCGGAATGAAGATAAATTCCAGAAAGGACCTTTATAAGGCGGCGGAAAGGCTGCTGGATAAGGGACTGGAAAGAATATTTGTAAGCCTCGGCTCCGACGGCTGTTTCTATATGGACAGAAGCGGCAGACAGGCGGAGAAAAAGCTTAAGCCCATTGACAACATGGTCAATGCCACGGGAGCGGGAGA
>JAQXNZ010000057.1 GCA_029098265.1 Clostridia bacterium
GTATGAATGGCTATTCCATCGGCTTTTCAAAAAGCATGAAAAGCCTTGAAACACGCCATTCTCCTCGGCGAAGAGCGCGGTCTCCGCCTGCGGATTAAACTTGGAAAACTCTTCGTTTTCCAAACCTTTCCGCACTAAAAACCAGTTTGTCTACAGTCTAAGCACCGAAAGTGAATTTCGGTGCTGTTTGCTGTAAAAAATAAAACATCGGCGGAATTCACTTCCGCCGATGAAGATTACTCAAATAAGCCACTGCCTGAATTTAAAAGTTTCCTTGGGAACTTTTAAATTCATCGCCGACAAATAAGCGGAAATCTCGCAGATTTTCGCTTAAGGCGGCTTTGCCGCCTACAGCTGTTTCAGCAGCTTTTCTACGTCCTTGGAGCTGCCGATTATCATCAGGTGGTCGTCCGCCTTTATCTCGTATTTTGCAGGCGGCAGCATTGTGACCTTACCGTCATTATGCTTTATGCCCAGTATGCTGATGTTGTACACAGGCCTGATGTTGGACTCTGTTATGGATTTGCCTACCCATTTCGGCAGGGGAGGTATTTCGTATACCGAATAGTCGTCGGTAAGCTCTATATAGTCAAATACGTTGTTTGCCGTAAATCTTTTTGCCACCTTTTCGGCTATGTCCCTGTCGGGATATATTACCTCGTCGGCGCCGTTTCTCAGCAGAAACTTTGCGTGTATGTCACGGCTGGCCTTGCTTACCACATATTTTGCGCCCAGCTCCTTCAGCTGGCTTGTTATCTCAAGACTGCTCTGGAAGTTGGAGCCTATGCATACAAAGCATACGTCATAGTTCCTTACACCGAGACTTTTTAGCACATCGGGATTGGTGCAGTCGCCTATAAGCGCACGGGTAACTATCGGCGTCAAATCTTCAATGGATTTTTCGTCCTCGTCTATTATCATTACCTCGTTGCCCAGGGCAACCATGTTATGGCACAGGTGGTGTCCGAAACGGCCCATACCTATCATTAATACGGATTTCATATTTACACCTCTTTATTATTCAATATCAGCCTACGGTTATTCTTTCCTCCGGATACATGACGTGGGAGGAGGAACGCTTTTCGGTGAAGGCCAGAGCGAAGGTCATACTGCCCACACGTCCGCAGTACATCATAAGCGTTATTATTAATCGGGAGGCATTTGTAAGCTCCCTTGTTATGCCCGTTGACATTCCGACGGTGCCTATTGCCGAATATACCTCAAAAAGCACATCGCTTATGGGTGCGCCGCTTTGCAGATGACATATTGCAAGGGTGCCTGCCAGACCGAGCATCAGATTTATGCAGATTATAACGCCTGCCTTTCTGATGGTGCTGTCGGATATGCGTCGGTGGAATATATTGCAGTCCTTGCTGCTTCTGAGATTTCCCCACACATAAAATATCATTACGGCTACGGTGGTGGTCTTTACGCCGCCCGCAGTTGAACCGGGGCTTCCGCCGATAAACATGAGCATTACCGTCAGAAGCTTACTGCTGGAGGAAAGAGCGGCGGTGTCAACGGTGTTGAAGCCCGCAGTCCTTGCCGTAACAGAGCTGAAAAGTGAGGAAAGCAACGTTCCCTTTACGCTCATTCCCGCAAACAGAAAGCTCTTTTCAAATATATAAAACAGCAGTGCTCCGCCGAAAATAAGCACGGCGTTAACGGAAAGCACAATCTTAGTGTGAAGCATATATTTTTTTACATTCAGCTTGTTTTTGGATATATCGTCCCAGACGATAAAGCCTATGCCGCCTATTATTATGAGAGCCATCAGCGTAATATTTATGACTATGCTGTCATACTGTCCCGTGAAGGACGAATAGGGCGCTGTACAGCCCATGAGGTCAAAGCCGGCGTTGCAGAAGGCCGATACGGAATGGAATATGCCGTAATATATGCCCTTAAGCGGACCGAACATCGGTATAAAGCAAAGGGAAAGTATCACTGCACCTATGCTCTCGATAATTATCGTACCTCTGAATATTTTTTTTACAAGGCGTATTACACCGCCTATCTGGAGGGCGTTCATGCTCTCCATGACAAGCGCACGCTGTCTTAGGTCTATTTTTCTGTTCAGTATCATTGAAAAAAGGACGCCCATAGTGACAAAGCCCAGACCGCCTATCTGTATCAGCATCAGTATGACAAGCTGACCGAACAGCGACCATTGGGTGTAGGTGTCCGCCACAACCAGACCCGTAACGCAGGAGGCGCTGGCCGAGGTGAAAAGGGCAGGTACAAGGCCTATGCTCTGCCTGTCTCTGGAGGCTATGGGAAGCATAAGCAGTACGGTGCCTGTTATTATCATAATAAAAAAGCCCAGTGCTATTATCTGTGCCTGTGTGAGATTTTTAAATCCGGATTTCATATTTAGCTGTCCCCGCATTTGTACATTTAAAATTAATATTGTTTATGCGATATATTATATTATAATGGGAGGAAAAATCAAGAAACTTTTAGGGTAGCAGTACAGTCAAATATATGTAAATATCTCCATGTAAAGACAGAATTGCCGAAATATCGCCGTACAGTCGTTGTATGGAAGAATTTGCATTGGCACAGAAGTGGATTATATGTTAAAATCAGCTAAAGATATATGAATCTAAAACTTACAATAATATTAAGATGAGCAGCATATCATTGCATTTTACCTATTGGTGAATATATAATAAAATTACTAAGGTATCGGAGATTGTCCGATTATAATTTAAGGAGGAGTTATAATGAAGAAAAAATTTGTTGCCATAGCAACGGCTGCCATGTGTATGGCGGGCAGTGTAAATATGGCTTTTGCTTCACAGTTTGCGGATATAAATGACGTACCGTGGCCCGGTGCTGCCCAGTACATAGACGAGGCGGCTTCACTGGGACTTATGGCAGGCTATACGGAGAACGGCAAAAGGCTCTGCAAGGCAAAAAACAGCGTTACATATAATGAGGCTGTACAGCTCATGTACTCAATCATGTGTCAGTATAACAGCGCAAACAAGGCGTCTGAGACTGTTGTCAGCAAATGGACATCGGCAATGCAGAATGCCAAAATACCCACATGGGCCTATGAATGTGTAGCCTACGGACTTGAAAATTCCATACTTACCTCAAACGATATAAAGATATTCATGTCAGCCTCAGGCGGACAGAACAGCGCAAGACGTGAGGACGTTGCTGTTATATTCGGCAAGGCTCTCGCAAAGGTGTACGGCGTTAATCAGTCGGCTGTGCTGACCTATAAGGATAAGGATCAGATTTCGGCTTCATCGGTACCCTATATTGAGCTTCTCAACAGACTCGGCCTTATGGTGGGAGATGCCAACAACAAATTCAATCCCAAGGTAAGCATGAATAAGGCCGAAATGGCGGTTCTTTCCACAAAGACCTACAAGGAGCTTAAGGGAAACAACAGCTCAAATAACAGCGGAAATATAAACATTCCCTCAGCCAATGAACAGCTTGTGGGAACAGTAACCGATGTATCAGAGGAAAGCATCACTATCCTTGTTTCCGGAACGGAGAAAACCGTAAAGGTAAGCCCTACAGCCACAATTACATACAACGGCTCCAAGGGCGAGATAGGTGACATTAAGGAGACGGACAATGCCGTTATAGTAGTAAACAACGGAGTGGCAACACTCATAAGCGCATATCCCGTATACGGAACATCATCTTCCAAGAACATTACAAAGGGAACTATCACAAGCATATCCAAGACAAGGATAACTATTGAGGCCAGCGACAAAAAGTCCACATATAAGTTTGACGAGGATTATAACGATGTAACTCTCAAGCTGGACGGAAAGACAACAAAGGACATTGACGACCTCATTAAGCTTGTAAAGGACGGCGAAAATATTGAGGCTGAAATAACAGCAAGCTCCAAGGGCTATGTTACAAAGATAACGGCTACGACTGTGGCAAAGAATACTCTTGAAGGCACTGTTTCAAACATCACATCATCAAAGATAACAATCAAGTCCGACGGCAAATCATATTCCTATAACCTGCCCGACGATACTGATGATATAACGGTAACAATTGACGGCAAATCATCGGACTATGACAAGTTCAAGGACAAATACGATGATAAGGACAACCTTGAAGTTAAGCTTTCTCTTAACTCCAAGAAAGAGGTTTCCAAGATAGCGGCAACCACGTCGGCATCGGCTTCATCTGCCAGCGGAACACTCACAAGCCTTACAACAAGCACAATAAAGATTAAGACTTCAAGCGGCTCCTCCAAGTCCTACGACCTTAAGAGCGATGTTACGGTAACGATAGACGGTGCTTCATCAAGCCTGTCAAAGCTTAAGAGCAGGGCTGACGACGGTAAGGAATACACCGTTAAGCTTACGATTTCGGGCAGCAAGGTAACAAAGATTGCCGCTTCCCTCAAGGACGACAGCGAGACCACATCCGGAAGAATAGTAAGCATCGATGATGACGAAATAAGGATTAAAAACAGCGACGGCAAGACATATACATACCAGTTTGCTTCAGCCGGCTGTGAATTTAAGGTAGACGGCAGCATTAAGGGCCAGAACTATGTAATAAGCCATTACGGCAGCGGCTCAAGCAGCAAGGTAAAGGCATATATTACCCTCAACGGTGCCGACAGAGCCAAGGCAGTTTCTATTGAGACAGGCGATGACGTAGATGAAAAGGAAGGCTCACTCTATGATATTTCCAGCAAGGAAATAGAGATAAAGCTTTCCGACGGAACAAAGAAGAGCTACGACATAGCCAAGAGCTGCTCCGTAACCATAGACGGAAAATCCTCAACCATTTCCAAGCTCAAGGACAGATTTGAGGACGATGACGAAAGCTTTGAGATTGAGCTTACACTTAACAGTGATGACGAGGTAACAAAGATTAAGGCCTCCACTTCAAAGGGCAGTGTCAGCGGAAAGATAATGTCCATTGATGAGGACAAAGTAAAGCTCGGAGAAAAGAATTCATCGGGTGTATATGTAGGTCACAGCTATCCTCTTTCAAAGGGAGTAAAGGTAATTGTTGACGGTGATGAAATGGATCTTGAGAAATTCATCGGTAAAGTTGCTCTTGATACCTACGAGGCAGAACTCACAAGAAACGGTGAGGGAACAGTAACAAAGATAGTAGCAAACAAAAAGTGATATAAGAGTATCGACAGAGCCGACGCTTCAAAGGGCAGTCCTTCGGGACTGCTTTTTTGTTTGCGCCTTTGTGCTTTTTCACAATTCGGCGGCATTTCTCATAATATAGACCAAAAGATATAGGAGAAATGACATGGAAATGCTTATAAAAAACATAGTTGCGGCAGGATGTGGATGCCGTGGAGATGCTTCTGCCGAAATCATGCCCTCTGTAAGCGCCGCTCTCAATGACAAAATGATTGAAGCCGTCGGCCTTGCCCGTGCCTATGTGCCTGTACAGCCCTACAGCGAGCCTATGGACGATATGGCGGCGCTCTCCTGCGGAACAGCCTTCGGCGACCTTGTGATGCCCTATGTGAAGGGATCATCTTTAAGAAGAAATATGGCGGAGGTGTGCGCTGATGAACAGAGATGAACTGCTTAAAAGCCTTATGGCACTGGACTTTATGGCCGTTGACCTGGGAATGTTTCTTAATACCAATCCCGACAATACCGAAGCTATAGCGGAGTATGACAGAATAATAAAGGCCGCCGATGAGGTCAGAATGCAGTATGAGGAGAATTACGGCCCCTTATGCTCCTTCCGTTCCTATGCCGGAGGACAGTGGAGATGGATAGACAATCCCTGGCCCTGGAGCGCCTGCGCCAATCCCGATTTTGAAAAGGAGAGATGCTGAGTATGTGGATATATGAGAAAAAGCTTGAATACCCCGTAAAAATAACAAAGCCCGACGCCAGAATGGCTAAAATAATAATAGAGCAGTACGGCGGCGGAGACGGAGAACTGGGAGCTTCACTGCGCTATCTCAGCCAGAAATACACAATGGTTACACCACAGGCTCAGGCCACACTGAATGATATAGGTACGGAGGAATTGGCACATCTGGAAATAGTCGGTGCAATGGTGCACCAGCTTACCAGGGGACTGACTGAGGCGCAGATAAAAGAAGCGGGTCTTGATCCCTACTATGTGGCCCACGGATTGGGAGTATACCCATCGGCGGCATCGGGAATGCCATTCACTGCAGCCTATATACAGAGCAAGGGAGACCCCATTACAGACCTGTATGAGGACATGGCGGCAGAGCAGAAGGCTCGTTCAACCTATGAATATCTTATTGACCTGTGTGACGACCCGGACGTCCTTGACCCTCTGAGATTTTTGAGAGAAAGGGAGATTGTGCATTTCCAGAGGTTCGGAGAATGCCTGAATAAGGTCACGGACTATATGAATGAGAACAGGGTTTTCTATATGAAAAATAAATCAAGATAAATTATTGGCAAAATAAGGATATAAATTGTTAATTTTAAGATAAAAAATCAAGCTCCCCGCTCACTTAATTTTAGGTGTTCGGGGAGCTTTCGGTCAAATGGAATTCCGTTGAATTAATTGGAAGTCGTAATTTCACTGAGGGAAAGCATTCTGTATACCATAGCTCCGTACTGGTCCATGAAGCCCTGAAGGGAGCTTGCGGGGAAGTGCAGACATAGCTCGTTTGTCTTGTTTCGGTCTATAAATTCCGATATACCGCTTATCAGAGACTCACTCAGAATGCTGTAAAACTGCGGTCCGAAGGGACTGTAAAATCTCTCGGTGTTCTTTAAGAACAGCTTGTTGTGGTTGTTGTATATGGAGAACTTAATCATCTGACTGGAGAATGTTGCGTCCTCATCATCTATTACATAGAAATTAATATTGTCATTCTTTTCGCAAAGCTCAAGCACATGGTCTATGTGCTTTTTTCTTTCCTCTATGGACATTCTGTATACTATGTCCGTGAAGTAGAACTCGCCGTCCTCTATGTATTTCAGCAGAGCCGTCTTTGTTATAAAAAAGTCAAGCTTTTCGTTGTTGAACAGCTCTTCCCATGTGACCATAAGTGTTCTCAGCATCTTTTCCGTGGCGGCGTCATAGCCCTGTTTGTAGGCCGCTTCAACGATGTTGTCGATTATTTCGGGCGGAAGCAGGTATTCAAAGCCTCTGGCAAGGAATATCTGATAGTCGTCAAAGGCATAGAAGTTGCTGCGGTAGCCGCTGGAAACAAGCTCCTGAGAGGCCATTGACATAATAAGAAGCTGATGTATCTTGAACTGGGAGTTTATTCTGGCATATATGGCATCTACTTTTTCGGGCTCGGTGATTACCGTAAGCATGTCTATGCGTCCGTACATGTCAAGGGAACACATAAGAGCCGCTTTGTTTTTTACTACTATCATGTTCCTGTTTTTAAAGCTGCTGTTGTCGTAAAAATCAAAGGAAATATGGCTGAATCGGTTTATGAAATAGTAAAGAAAGCTGTAGTCTTTGTCAGTAATGGAGGCTATGTCAAGGCCTATCTTAACGTGTATCTGACCGCTCAGTTTATCCGGTAATGTGTTGGTAAATGACTGCGTCCTGGATATGGAGCAGACGTCAAAGGTACACAATACGTCGGATGTGGGGGCTGAGCTGAGTATAAGGTCCCTCAGGTCGTTTTCCAGATAGTCGCTTATCTCGTTGGGGGCGATGAGTACCTTTGTCTGGAAATCCTTGTTTTTGGGGGATTTCTTATCATAATAATCCTGGGTGCCCTTGAAGGAATCCTTCAGCGCCGTGTACAGATATGTCTGAAGCTGATCCTCCGAAACGGCAACGCTGAATTCCTGACAGAAGTTTTCCAGCTCTCCCTGGAGTATTATTTCGTCAGCGAATATTTTTGACAGGTTTTTGTTGATGGAACCGGCAACTCTGGCCGCCGGCAGTTTGGACTGATTGCACCACTTGCTTATGTAAGAGACATCATAGCCGGCTGCGTCGGCTACAGTAGAAAGCTTAACATTTGTGAACTTGATAAGCCTCTTGAGTAAACTTCCGTAGTTTTCCATTTTTAGACCGTCCTTTGCACTTATTTAAATACCATAATATATTTATAACCGATAATCTCTTGTTTGTAAATGAAAACTTTGTACTTAAACTGAATAAAATTGACGAAATATATCTAATTTTGATTTCCTTTAACTGCAAAAAAATCCGGACTATAATTCAAAACATAAAGCGGCACACCGGTAAACAAACCGGCGGAGCAAAAAAGAAGAGAAGAAATTTCAGAAGAGAGTATTATAGGAGGCCGGACAAAATGAAAAGAGTAAAGGTATTGGAGCCATCTGAGGCTGCCATGCTGGTAAAGGACGGAGACACCGTTGCTACCGGAGGATTTGTAGGAAGCGGAAGCCCCGAAACACTTACAAGGGCGCTTGAGAAAAGATTTGAGGAGACAGGCTCTCCCAAAAACCTTACATTGTTCCATGCGGCAGGACAGGGCAACAGAGACGGAAGCGCTTCTGACCACTTTGCCCATGAGGGCATGACAAGAAGAGCTATATGCGGACATTACAATATGGCGCCCAAGCTCGGACAGCTAATCATCGACAATAAGATTGAAGGCTATAACCTTCCACAGGGTGTAATCAGCCAGATGTTCAGAGACATAGCAGGACATAAGGTAGGCACACTTACTCATGTAGGTCTTAACACATACGTTGACCCCAGAGTAGAGGGCGGAAAGCTCAATGAGATTACAAAGGAAGACATCGTTGAGGTCGTAAACGTACTCGGCGAGGAAAGACTTATATATAAGCCCGTTCCCATCGATGTATGCTTCATAAGAGGCTCATACGCAGATGAAAGCGGAAATGTATCTTTACAAAGAGAAGTAACACAGTGCGATGCCACATCAATGGCACAGGCCACAAAGAACAGCGGCGGTAAGGTAATCGTGCAGGTTGAAAAGGTAGTTAAGGCAGGAAGCCTTGACCCCAAGCTTGTAAAGATACCCGGAATATACGTTGACGCCGTAGTTGTTTCCTCTCCCGAGGAGCATGAACAGTGCATCGGACATGCTTATGACCCCACTCTTACAGGTGAGGCAACGGCACCCGACGGAGCAGTGGTTCCCGTTCCCATGTCAGCCAAGAAGATAATCGGCAGAAGGGCTGCAATGGAGCTTAAGGAAAACACAGTAGTAAATCTCGGAATCGGTATTCCTGAGTATATATCAATGGTAGCCAACGAGGAGGGCATAGGCGACTATATGACCCTTACCGTTGAGGCAGGTCCTGTCGGCGGTGTTCCCCTTGGAGGTTCTCAGTTCGGAGCTTCCGTAAACGCCGACTGCTACCTTGACCAGAACTATCAGTTCGACTTCTATGACGGCGGCGGCATAGATTTAGCCTTCCTCGGACTTGCCCAGGCGGACAGAAACGGAAACGTAAACGTATCCAAGTTCGGCCCCAGAATCGCAGGCTGCGGCGGCTTCATCAATATCACACAGAACGCCAAGAAGGTATTCTTCTGCGGAACCTTTACAGCCGGCGGACTTAAGACAAGCGTAGAAAACGGCAAGCTTATCATTAAGCAGGAAGGTAAGGAAATGAAGTTCATCAAAGATGTTGAACAGATTACCTTCAGCGGCGAATACGCAAACAAGACAGGCCAGCCCGTAATGTACATAACGGAAAGAGCCGTATTTGAGCTCAGAAAAGACGGTCTGTATCTTACAGAGGCGGCTCCCGGCATCGATATCAAGACACAGATAATCGACCTTATGGGATTCGAGCCCAAGACAGACGGCGAAGTAAAGACAATGGATATGAGAATATTCAAGGAGGAGCTCATGGGACTTAAATAAGGCCAAAAGCCTTATAACATATAAAGCTTAATATTTTAAAAATTAAAAGGAGAGAGAGAAAATGGCATTATTGGATTTAAAGGACAGCATCAAATTCATCATCATCGAGGTTGAGGAAAACGGTACAGCAGTACTTACACTTAACAGACCCAAGGCAAACGCACTTTCAACAGAAATGCTTGCAGAGGTAAAGACAGTATTTGAAGAAATCGCTAAGGACGACAGCGTTAAAGGCGTTATCGTAACAGCACCCGGAGAAAAATTCTTCGTTGCAGGCGCTGACATAAACGGCTTCCTTGCCCTTGACGGTATGGGCGGCAGAGAGGCTTCAAGATTTGCTCAGAGCTGCTTCCAGGCAATCGAAGACCTTGAAAAACCCGTTATCGCAGCTGTAAACGGCTATGCTCTCGGCGGCGGAAACGAAATCGCTATGGCATGCGACATCAGAATTGCCAGCACAAAGGCAGTATTCGGACAGCCTGAGGTTAACCTCGGTATCATGCCCTGCTTCGGCGGCACACAGAGACTTACAAGACTTGTAGGCGCAGGCATCGCTAAGGAAATGATGTTCACAGCAAGACAGGTAAAGGCTGACGAGGCATACAGAATCGGTCTTGTAAACAAGGTTGTAGAGCCCGAGGAGCTTCTTCCCGCAGCTAAGGAAATGATGAGCGTTATCTTAACAAAATCACCTCTGGGAGTTGCAGCATGTAAGGTTGCAGCAAACAAGGGCGCAGACCTCAGCATCGCAGACGGTCTTAATCTTGAGGCAGACCTCAACGGACTTCTTTTCTCAACAGCAGATAAGAACGAGGGCGTTAGCGCATTCATCGAAAAGAGAGACGCAAAATTCACAGGCAAATAATTAAGATCAGATTGTAGATAAAACTGATTTTTAGTGCGGATAGTCAGCACTTTTGCCTATGGCAAAAGCTGCGCAAGCGCAGTCGCATTTATCTTTGCGATGCACTGTTTGGAAAACGAAGAGTTTTCCAAGTTTAATCCGCAGGTCGAGCTTTGCCCGACCGAGGAGAATGGCGTGTTTCAAGAAGCACGACGAAGATTCGGCGACGCCGTAGGCGGCTTGCTGTTAGGCAAGTGCTGAGCCTTTAGGCCGATGGAATAGCCATTCATGCCTTAATTTAAACAAGTCGAAAACCTGTTTTCGACTTAGTGTCGACTTTGTCGACACTCTGAAGATATAGGTGGTACTCCGGCGGATAGGGTGCGGGGCGTGCCCATGCCGCCGGAGGATTAATAAAAACGGATAAAGGAGGAAAAACAGTGGACTTAAGTATTATCATACTGATTGTGGCCATTATATTGTTTGGTGTTATAGCATTCAAACAGGTCAGCGCACTCATCTTAGCACCACTTGTAAGTATTTTCGTAATTTTATGCTTCAGAATGCCCGTACTGGATACACTGCTTAACGCATTCATGCCGGCAGCATCTAACTATGTAAGCCAGTATTTCCTGGTATTCTTCGTAGGCGCTCTTTTCGGAGCGGTATATCAGTTCACGGGAGCTGCCGAATCGGTAGCCCGTACAATCGGCAAGGTATCACACGGTAAGTTTGTAGCACCCATTATCATGTGCATCACAGGTCTTCTTACCTTCGGCGGCATCACAGGCTTCGTAGTATTCTTCGTAGTATATCCCATAGCCGTACAGATGTACAAGGATGCAGACCTTTCAAGAATCACACTTCCCGCAGCTATTTCGGCAGGCTGCTGGACATGGTCAATGACAGCACCCGGTTCACCCTCAATTCAGAACGTTATCGCCATGAGAAACCTCGGCACATCTGCTTCAGCGGCATTTGTACCTTCACTCATCGCATCAATCGTTGAGTTCGCACTCATCTTCGTATGGCTCGAAATGAGAGCAAGAAAGCTCAGAAAAAAAGGCAGATTCTTCTATGACTCTACCCTTACATACCAGCTCACTCCCGAAGAACTCAGCCAGGGCGAGGGCAAGGACCTTCCCAGCTTCATCGTTGCAATACTGCCTATAGCAGTTATCCTTATTGCCTTCAACATCTTTGATATACCCGTTGAGACTTCCGTATTCCTCGGCGTTGTCCTTGCTACAATTCTCATGTTCAAGAGAATCGAAGGCGGCGTTAAAGAGTGGATCAAGGTCTTCAACAAAGGTGCGGCAGACTCCGGCGTTGCAATCCTCAACACAGCTATCGTTGTAGGTTTCGGCGGCGTAGTACAGAACACAGAAGGCTTTACAAACCTTGTAAACATGGTAAAGAACATGAACATCAGCCCGCTCGTATTCGTAGCAATCGCCGTAGCTATATGCGCAGGCGCCTGCGGTTCGGCTTCAGGCGGTATGGGAGTTGCTTTCAATGCCCTTAAGGATACATTCATCGGAATGGGCGTAGCTCCCGAATATATACACAGAGTAGGTGCCATTGCGGCAGGTACTCTGGACACACTCCCTCATCAGGGCGCACAGATTACATTACTCGGAATTTGCAAAATGACACATAAGGAAGCTTATTTCGATATAGCAATTACGCAGATACTTATCCCCGTAATCACACTCTGCGTATTCATCCCTCTCGCTCAGATGGGACTTTGATAACCTAACCAACAAGAACACCCCTCAAGTGTTTTGAATAATTCTTATCCCCATTTTTCGCCCCTCCCGATTTGCTGTTTCGGGAGGGGTTTCATAAGCAGAAAGGCAGAACATGTCAAAAAGAACATTTAAAATCGAAATAAAAGAGATAAGGCGGAAGGACATATTGATAGAGGCCGAGTCTGAAAAGGAGGCCGTTGCAGAGGCCAGAAATAGATATTTGAACGGTGAATATACCATTGACAGAGGCGGCATAGTAGCCGCAGAATTTGAGACAGAAAATAAATGAGAAAGCAGAACCGAAAACAGCGAAATAAAAACCGAATAAAGAAAATAAAACACGGAAGATATTCTATGAAATACCCTCCGTGTTATTTTTATGCTGTGGATTATCTAAGGAATATTCTTATGAGCTTATCGTTTATATCCTTATAGGGCTGATACCTCATGGGCAGGTCGAGGAATGTCTTTTTGTCTACGATGCTCTTTTTGTGGGAGAAGGTATCGAAGCCGACCTTGCCGTGGTAGGCACCCATGCCGCTGGCACCGACACCGCCGAAGCCCATGCTGCTGGTGGCAAGATGTATTATCGTATCGTTTACACAGCCTCCGCCGAACTGACAGCGGCCTGTGACAAAGCCTATGGTCTGCCTGTTTTCAGAGAAGATGTAGAGTGCAAGGGGATGGGGCATGGAATTTATTCTATTTACCGCCTCACCGATGCCTCGGAAGGTCAGAACGGGTATTACGGGGCCGAATATTTCCTCCTGCATTACGGGGTCGTCCCAGCTTACGTTGTCCAGTATTGTGGGCTCTATACGAAGGTGCTCTCTGTCGGTGCTTCCGCCGTATACGACCTTTTCGGGGTCTATGAGGGCGCTTATGCGCTCAAAATGCTTTTCGTTTATTATTTTTCCGTAGTTCTTATTGAGCAGAGGCTGTTTGCCGTACTGCTTTTCTATCTGAAGCTTTATTTCCTCTATAAGCCTGCCCTTTATCCTCTCGTCGCAGTATATGTAGTCGGGTGCAACGCAGGTCTGTCCGCAGTTTAACAGCTTGCCGAATACAATCCTTTTGGCGGCCAGCTTTATTTTTGCGGTGCTGTCAACTATGCAGGGGCTTTTTCCGCCCAGCTCCAGCGCCACGGGAATAAGCTTATCGGCGGCGTGTCTCATTACCTCTTTGCCCACGGCCTGACTGCCTGTGAAGAATATGAAGTCGAAGTCACCGTCAAGCAGATAGCTGTTTTCCTGTCTGCCGCCGGTTATTACAGCCACATATCTCGGGTCAAAGCACTCCCTTATTATTTTGGCTATGACCTCGCTTGTGTGGGGCGAATAGGCACTGGGCTTTAGTACTGCCGTATTTCCTGCCGCAAGGGCGTCCGCCAGCGGGTCAAGGGTAAGCATGAAGGGATAGTTCCAGGGGCTCATTATAAGCGTTACGCCGTAGGGCGAGGGCTTGACATAGCTTCTGGAAACATACTGCGCCAAGGGTGTGGGCACACGCTTTTCAGACGAGAAGCGCTTTGTGTGGTTTATCATGTAGGTCAGCTCGCTTAAGGTAAGACCAATTTCACACATATAGCCTTCAAAGGCGCTTTTACCTAGGTCGGCCTTAAGGGCGGCATTTATTTCGTTCTCGTGCTTTTTTACGGCATATCTCAGCTTTTTGAGGGCATTTATCCTGTAATTAACGTCAAGGGTTCTGCCCGTGGCAAAAAAGTCACGCTGTTTTTCTATTATGGTATCTATTTCTTCTTTTTTCATGTCCGTCACTCCATAATCATATAGTAGAACTGTTTAAGCTCGTTTGCGTCCATAAGCTTTGGTACGGGATAGAGGGGATTGGCCTCCTTATCCGCATAGTGTGCCAGACGGGGAACGTCCTTTGCTTTTATGCCCTTTATCGTATCGGGAATACCGAGGCGCTTTTTCATATCCTTAACGGCGTCGATGAATTTTTCGGCTCCTGCGGCATGGCTCTCGTTTTTGTCGGAAATGCCGATGACTATTGCCAGGTCATGGAGCTTCTTATGGGCGCTTTCTCCGTAGGACTCCAGCACAAAGGGCAGAAGTACGGCGTTTGCCAGTCCGTGGGGTGTGTTGTAGCGTCCGCCCAGCGAATGGGCAACGGCGTGTACATAACCCACATAGGACTTGGAGAAGGCACTGCCCGCAAGAAAAGAGGCATGGAGCATATTTCTTCTTGCTCTCATGTTGTCTCCGTTTTCGTAGGCGTCAAATATGTTTTCAAATATAAGCCTTACCGCTTCGGTGGCATCGGCTCTGGTCTCCCTGGTGGTGGAGCGTCCGATATAGGCCTCAACCGCATGGGTCAGGGCGTCCATGCCCGTCTGGGCTGTAACGCTTTTCGGCAGGCTCCTTGTTACCTCCGGGTCAAGCACTGCATAGTGCGGAATAAGCGGAAAGTCGTTTATGGGGTATTTGTGCCTTGTCTTTGCATCGGTTATTACGGCGGCAAGGGTTGTCTCGCTGCCTGTTCCTGCCGTTGTAGGTATGGCTATGAGCATGGGCAGGCGCTTGTGTACCTTGAGTATGCCCTTCATCTGTGCCAGCGACTGCTTGGGCTTTGCTATCCTTGCACCAACGGCCTTGGCACAGTCTATGGAGGAGCCGCCGCCGAAGCCGATGACAGCACGACATTTTTCCCTTATATACAGCTCTCTGGCCTCCTCCACGTTGACGGTGGTAGGGTTTGCAACGGTTTTGTCGTATACGGCACATTTTATTCCCGCACGGCGCAGAGCCTTTTCCAGATGCCTTGTTATGCCCAGTTCCCTGATGCTTTTGTCCGTAACCAGAAGCACGCTTTTAATTTTTTTCTTCCTTAATAATGAGGGTAGCTCATCGGTGCTGTCAAGCAGCTTGGGGTCACGGTAGGGAAGTATGGGAAGCGCCGCCCTGAATACTGTCTGATATGTGCGGCAATAGGCTTTCTTTATACAGTTCATTTTATTTCTCCTTTAATACAGCTCGTTCAGATTTTTTTCGATAATACTCAGTGCCTTATAAAATACGGCTCTTTCTTCGTCGGTTAGACCCTCTCCGCCTGCCGTTACTGCGGTCTTTACGGCGTTATACACGCTTTCGGCGGCTCTTTGGCCTTCTTCGGTCAGAAGTATTTTACAGCGGTAGCGTTTTTTGTAGGGGGCGTCGCCGAAGGTTATGAATTTTGCAGCCTCCAGCCTTGAGACTGCACGGGATACGGCGGCCTTATCCTCACAGCACAGCGCGGAAAGCTCCGCCGAGGTCAGTCCGTCGGGATGCCTGCCAAGCTGAAAAAGACACATTACATCGGGGCCTCTAAGACCCAGCTCGGTCATTTCTTTGCTTTTGATTTTTTGTATGCTCCTGTAAATACTGTTTACCGAGGAGACAAAGGTTTCAAATCTGTTTTCCATAATTATTCTCCTATTATAATACCTCAAAGAATAGCACAAAGATGTTGATGTGTCAACGAGAGGCAAAGCCTCTTAAGCCGAAAACAGGCACGGATTGGTGACGGTCGGCTAAAACTTAAATATTTCTTACAGTTGTAGTATTATGTTGACGTAAAGTTATATTATGGTAAAATATAATTATTACATTTGTAGGAGATGATTGAATGAAGGAACTGCCTAAAATTTCCGAGGCCGAATATGAGATAATGAGACTTATATGGGACAAACACCCCATCAGCACCAACGATGTGGTTGCCCATTTTGAAAATATCAGCGATTGGAGCCCCAAAACAGTGCAGACTCTGCTGTCAAGGCTTGTCAAAAAGGGCGCTGCGGGCTATGAGAAAAAGGGCAGGGTGTTTGTATATTCGCCGCTTATAGACGAGGGTGAGTATGTGAAAAGCGAAAGCCGTTCATTTTTGAAGCGGTTCTATAACGGCGCCTTAAATTCAATGGTACTCAGCTTCGTGGAAAACGGAGAGCTGAGTGACGATGACATAACGGAGCTGGAAAGGATACTGGACATGGCGGAAAGGAAGAAAAACGATGTACTCTGATATTATCACGAGCCTTATTATCCTATCCGTCATGCTTGCCGCTCTGATTGGTTTCGGCAGACTGCTTGAGGGGCATATATCTGCCCTTTGGAAGTACAGGCTGGACTTTCTGTTCTTTGCCGTTCTTATTATGCCATTTGTACCCTGTGTAAAGACTGTCGGCACATCAGCTGTGACGACACAGCATACGGGCGCTTCGGCGGCGCTTACGGACGGCATAGCCACGGCGGCACGGGCGGCGGAGGATATTGCAGTAAACAGGAAGGTCATACCGCCCGAGGTACTTATAATAATATGGGCTGTGGGCGCTGCCTTGGTGCTGACGGTATTTGCGGCGGGCAGTCTGAATATGAAAAGACTGCGGGATAGGGCGGAAACAGCCGACACAAAAACGGCGGAATGCTTTGCCGAATGCTTAAAGGAAACGGGCACAAGCGGCAGAATATCGCTTAAGGTGTGCGGCTGTGTTTCTCCGTCGCTGTCGGGGCTGCTCAATGCGGTGATACTTATTCCCGATATGGAAATGTCCGATGAGGATATGAGGCATGTTATTCTGCATGAGCTTACACATTATAAAAGAAAAGATACGGCTGTATGTCTTGCCGCATGTATATTCAAGGCGGTGTATTGGTTCAATCCTGTTGTGTGGCTTGCCTTTGATACAATGAAGAACGATATGGAGGCGGCCTGTGACGAGGCTGTCATGTGTCTTACGGGCAACGGAGCCGCCTACGGACGTACTGTGCTCAGGTTTGCGGCAAGGCAGAGGGGAGCGGCTGTGCAGATGGGCGGCGGCAAAAGGCAGATAAAACGCAGGATAAGGGCGGCGGCAGATTTTAAGGGCATCAAAAAAGGTGCCGGCATAAAGGGCGGCATACTGCTGGCGGTGCTGACGGCGCTTATTGTTCCCTGGACGCCTGCCGTATCTGTGACGGCTGTGGAAAGAACGGCTGAGACGGCCGGAGAAAATATCGCTTCTGAGGACATGTCACGATATTTCGGAGAATTTGACGGAAGCTTTGTTCTCTATGAGCTTAACGCCGACAAATATACAATATATAATGAAGCCGAAAGCCTGAAACGGGTATCTCCCAATTCCACATGGAAAACCGTCTGTGCACTGGCGGCTCTGGAAAAGGGCGTTATAACACCCGAAAACAGCACCCTTGAGTGGGACGGTACAAAATACTCCATAGAGGCATGGAACAGAGATTTAAACCTGTACGAAGCCATGCAGTGTTCGTCAAACTGGTATTTTGAACGGCTGTATGGGGCCGACCCCGAGGGCGTTCGGGAGACCTTCAAAAGACTGGGCTTCGGCAACTGCGATTTCAGCGGCGACAGCTTTTGGGCGGAATCCTCCCTAAAAATATCGGCAAGGGAACAGACCGAGGTGCTCAGAAAAATCTATACAAATGAATGCGGCTTTAGTGAGGAAAACATTCAGGCTGTCAAAAATGCCGTGAAAATATCCGATGGTCTTTACGGCAAGACGGGCAGCGGCATGGTCAACGGTCACAGGGTAAACGGCTGGTTTGCGGGCTTTGCCGAAAAGGACGGAGAGGTGTATTTCTTTGCCCTTAACATCAGGGGAAAGGACAATGCCGACGGAAAGCTGGCGGCGGATACGGCGATAAGAATACTGGCGGACAGAGGTATAATAGAATATGAAAACTAAAATATATGCGCTTATGTTCTGCGCCCTTATGCTGACGGCCTGCGCTGCAGCGGAGAAAAACGCAGAGCTTTCGGACAGGTGGCAGGAATACAAGGATAATATGCCCGAGGACAAAAATGCCGAGGACGATTTCAGACAGTCGGAATATATGGAGGAGGTCAAGGCCTTTCTGTCGGACAGCGAGAGCATGACCCTTGACGAGGCACAGCTTAAGGAAAAGCTGGGTGCAGACGACCTGAGAGTGCTGGAGAAAACCGTAGGAGAGGCAACGTTCAGACTTATATGCGTGGACTTTGATATTTTCAATAATGCGGTCATAGAGGTGCAGATAAAAAACAAGTATACATTCATGCAGTATTCCGACGGGACAAGCTTTTATTTAAGCATAATAGACAACGGCAGTTATCTTTATCCCGAAGCTGTGACGGTGTTTGAAAGAAACGGCGGTCTGTGCGCCGTAATTGTGTCCGAAAACACCGAATATCACCCTGCACCCGTAAATGTCAGGGCGTGGGAGATAAAGAACGGTATTGCCGAAGCAGACATATTTGCGGATTTTAATGCCGAGGGCTGGGATATTGAAAACAGCGGCAGCAGTCTTTATGCCGGCATAAAACAGACGGACGGAGCGGCCTTTGAGGATATAAAAAGGACGTTCTGCAACATAGATGAAGAAAACAACAGACTGATATTTACAGCCGGAGATGAAAGCTTTGCACTGACCTATGACGGCAGTGAGTATATTTATGACGGGGAGTGATAAAATGTCAAAAAGAAAAATGATGATAGCGTTGGCGGCGGTGCTTTCGGCATCGGTATGCCATACGGCATTTGCGGGAACCTACAGCGATGTGCCGCAGAGCCACTGGGCCTGCAGTGAGATAGAAAAGGCGGGAAGAATAGGCTTTATGAGCGGCATGGGAGACGGAACCTTCGGACTGGGACAGAACGTGACAAGGGCGCAGTTTGCCTCCATGCTGGTGAGAATGTTCGGCTGGGAACAGCAGACGGGAAGCGGCTTTTCGGATGTCAGCGAGTCGGAATGGTTTTATAAAGACGTTATGACCGCACAGGCTATGGGTGTGGCGGACGGCACAAGCTTCCGTCCCAATGACAATATAACGAGGGAAGAAATGGCCGTTATGCTTGTAAAGGCACTGGGCTATGACGAATTGGCAAAAAGCCTTTCGGACACAAGCCTGCCCTTTAAGGACGTAAGCACAAATAAAGGCTATATAAGCCTTGCCTATGATTTCGGCATAATAAGCGGACGGTCGGCGGATACATTTGACCCCAACGGCACGGCGCTCCGTGAGGATGCGGCGGCAATGATGACACGATGCTATGACAGATATAATTCATATACGGATTTCCTGCACGGCTTTTACGCATTTTCCTCCTACAGCCAGAGGAATATGGCAAAGCAAATGGACGCAGTGTCCTTCGGCTGGGGCAGAATGGAATATTCCGATGAAAACGGCATATTCGTCAATACTACCTCGGAAAACGGCAACGAGTGGAGGGTGCCCGAGGGCTATACCGACATAGTTGACCTGCTTGAAAACAGCGGTGTGGATATGAACCTGAGCATATTCATGTCGGCGGACGAGGGAGACGATGCCCAAATAATACTTTCCGATGCGGAAAACAGGACAGCGGCGGTAAATGCCGTAATAGATGAGCTTACTGTGGAGTACAGACAGCTCGGCAGAAATCCCTACGGCGGGGTGACCATAGACTTTGAAGCGCTGAGGGGAAGCGCCATGAGGGAAAACTATACGGCTTTCTTAAGAGAGCTTAAGACACAGCTGGACGGCATAGGCAAAAGCCTTTATGTGACAGTACAGCCGAAGCTTAAAAGCGGTGCATACTATGACGGCTATGACTACGGAGCTATCGGAAGCATAGCGGACAAGGTAATACTTATGGCCTATGACTACAACGCCAAAACGGTTCCGCAGGACGTTATGGAAAGCGGCTTTACAACAACGCCTGTCACACCCTTTGACGAGGTATATTATTCCCTTAAGGCCATGACAAACGAAATATCCGACAGAAGCAAAATTGTGCTGGGTATGAGTATAAACAGCATAGGCTGGACTGTTTCCGACGGAAAAATTACCAACAGCAGGGGAAATATATACTCCTATGACGAGATAGAACAGATGATAGCCGACGGCGCCGAGGTAAGATATTCGGACAAATACAAAAATCCGTATATTATATATGACAACGGCGGAGAACGTGAAATAGTATGGTATGAGAATGAGCAGAGTATTGACGACAAAATAAAGCTGGCGGGAATGTTCGGCATAGACGGTGTGTCAGTATGGAGACTGGGACTTATACCCGATGATATATGGATTGCAATAAAGCAGTAAGCGGAAAAAGATTTGTTGTTCATACTACAGACAAACTCAACTAATTATTTGAAATTATCTGGTATTAGCTACAACAACCGGGAAAGGTTCGGAAAACCGGGAAGGTTTTCTGAGGCTTTACACCGATGCGGAGACCGCGCTCTTCGCATCGGAGAAGTCCGAATACACAAGCCGTGCGCAGTGTACGGACTTCATACATTAATTTAAACAAGTTGAAAACCTGTTTTCAACTTAGTGTCGACTTTGTCGACACTCTCAAGCAGTAAATCAAAAAAGATTTGCTGCTTTTTTTATATTTGCTATTGACATATTGTTCATAGTGTATATACTTAATATATACACTATGAACGGGG
>JAQXNZ010000058.1 GCA_029098265.1 Clostridia bacterium
CCGGGAAGGTTTTCTGAGGCTTTAAACCGAGGCATAGCAAACCGGGAGAATGTACCCCGGCACCGAAGGTGTTCCCGAAGGGAATTTGTGAACCTGTGAAAGAGACCGCGCACATATCAGCGGCAATGCCGCCGCCCGCAAACGGGCGCTTTGCAAGCAAAGTGATAACGGCCTCGGAGAAGTCCTAAGGCACAAGCCGTGCGCAGTGTAAAGTGCAAACCGCGTGAAAGTCGCGGCGCCGTAGGCGTTCCCGTAGGGAATTTGAGAACCTGCCAGACTTCATGCATTAATTTAAACAAGTCGAAAACCTGTTTTCTAGTACCGCAAAGATGTGCGGACGCGAAGCGGTTTTGCTTTAGCAAAATACTGACTATACTTAGTGTCGACCTTGTCGACACTCTCCTAAGCCTCGTTTTTGCAGAGCGTATTGTATATTACACGCCCCATGTGTTAAACTTAGATAAAGGAGTTGTTTACCTATGAAAAAATATAATACAGTAATAATCGGCGGCGGTCCTGCCGGCTATACAGCCGCCCTCTATGCCGCAAGAGCCGGACTCAGTGTTATTGTTCTGGAAATGCTTTCTCCCGGAGGACAGATGGCAACAACCACGGAAATAGACAATTATCCGGGCTTTGATGAGACTGTTGACGGTTTTGATTTGGCCTATAAAATGAAAACGGGTGCAGAACGCTTCGGTGCCGAAAGTGCAATGGCACAGGTGGTATCTTTGGAGCTTTCGCCCGAAATAAAGAAAGTACACACAACAGACGGCGAGTATGAGGCTGATACGGTAATAATAGCCACGGGCGCCGCACCCAGAGAGCTGGGTCTTGAAAATGAAGGTACACTGCGTGGACGAGGTGTATCCTACTGTGCCACCTGCGACGGAATGATGTACAAAAATAAGACCGTTGTTGTGGTGGGCGGAGGAAATACGGCTGCCGAGGATGCACTTTATCTTTCCAAGCTCTGCAAAAAGGTGTATATGGTTCACAGAAGGGATACGCTCAGGGCTACGGCGGCCTACAGAAAACAGCTTGAAGCCGCAGAAAACGTGGAATTTGTATGGAATGGAGCTTTGACCGAAATATATGCCGATAATGTGGTTACAGGCGCACAGATAACAAACCTTGTTACAGGAGAAAAGACTGATTTGGAGTGTAACGGCGTATTTATTGCCATAGGCAGAATACCCAATACAGACCTTGTAAAGGGACAGATAGACCTGGACAAGGAGGGCTATATCATTGCCGATGAAACAACCGTAACGAATATTCCGGGTGTATTTGCCGCAGGAGACGTAAGGCAGAAGCCACTTAGGCAGATAGTTACTGCTGCCGCCGACGGAGCCGTAGCGGTAAAGTATGCAGAGGAATATATCGGAAAGCTTGAGTAAAAAACTAATTAAATAAGACAAAACAAATACCCTGTCGGAAAATTACGGCAGGGTATAACTGTTTATTGATTTATTTTGATAGAGACCACTAGATTATCCTCTCTATCGCAAAGGCCAGCGTAAGCTTAAGCTTATCCCTTTGGGTCAGCTCACAGCCCAACAGCTCCTTTATTTTCTTAATCTTATAGTTAACCGTGTTTCTGTGTACAAATGTTGCCTTTGCCACCTCGGCTATGCTGGAGTCATGCTCCAGATAAAGCCTGAGCGTATCAACATAATCCGTTCCGTTTTTACGGTCATGCTCTGCAAGCATACCGAGACAGTCGTTATAATACTCTTTTAGGCTGGATTTATCATCGACAGCCATAAGCAGCTTGAACATTCCCGCATCGGCATAGCGCATGAATTTTTTATCATAGCTTTCCGACAGCTTGACAACGCCGTTTGCCATTCTGTAAGCCTTGGCAAGCTTTCTTCCGCAGTCCACATAGGGTCCTATGCCTATATAGGCTTTGCCCTCGGGAAAGGCTTCATTGAGCATATCTGCCTGATTTTCCATTTCGTTCTCAAAGTCACTGCTTTCTATGCCCTGGCAGATAACCAGCATAAGCTTATCTATATTCAGTATGGAATGCCTTGTCGTATACCTGTTGAGACCTCTGGCGGCATTATATTTCACCATTCGCTCCATGCTTTCCCTGCGCTCCCTGTCATCCACTCTGAGCCTTACGGCGGCAACGGCATAGGGCTCTCCGTCAACAAAGCCTTCTCTTTCAAGCCCCTGTTTATAGTCGTCCTCCCTAAGGGGATTATTTATGGCATAAAGCAGTGTTTCGGCTCTGCTTCTGCTTATTTTTTCATCGGTGACAATGTGGTGACAGAATTCGTAGGTTATGTCTACTATTCTTGTTTCCCAGGGAATGGTATAAAGCGGCAGGCTTACGCTGTCACAGTAATCTATTACCTCCTGCGGTACGTCCTTTACATAGGGGCCGAGATTTACAACAAGACCGCAGGCACCGTATTCATGCAGTCTTTCAGCAAACATCATCAGCCAGCCTGTATCGTGGTTTTCCATACCGGTGGTGAAAACCAGCTCATAGCCGTGCAGAAATCTGGGCGCCTCGCCGCCCTCAATATAGTGTACCCACTGAACCATATTGTCCAGACCCTTTCTGCCCGCAATAAGTGCCATGCCGTAATCCTTTTCGGCATCCTGACAAAGCTCTGCCAATGTAAGCGCCATTTTCCAAACCTCCCCTGTTAAATAAAACAGCCCGTTTTGACACACATCAAACGGGCCGTATATACAATATATTTACGGAAACCTCAGTCTCCGCCAAACCGCGCAAATGCGGTGAGCAAGTCTGTAAGCCGGGTTCTGTCTTGAACAGTCATCTATCTTGGTACGCCGTTACCGGCGTCATCATGCGGTCGCGTCAAAACGGGACGGGCAATCCCATAGTTTTTCTCGGACCTTGCTTCAGGTGGGGTTTACAGAGCCCGTCTTGTTGCCAAAACGGCGGTAAGCTCTTACCTTGCCTTTCCACCCTTACCTGCCGAAAAGCAGGCGGTTTATTTCTGTTGCACTATCCCTGGAGTCGCCTCCGCCGGCCGTTAACCGGCACCCTGCCCTATGAAGCCCGGACTTTCCTCACTTGTAAACAAGCGCGACTGTTCGGCTTACTCACTGAATTATATTAGCATAAAAAACTTTTTTGCGCAAGATATTTAATTTTTGGCATTTCCATGCAGGAGCTTTATGATGAGCGCCTGCACGCTCCGAGGCGGTTGAGTTGGCTTTCCGAAGCCTAGGCTCCAAATTTACGTTCTTCCACTCTCCGAGAGAGTGCCCTTTGCGCTCTGGCGAGCGCTAATACCTTGGGGAGAGGCAACAGCTTAAATTGCGAAGTCCGCAGTTTCCTCTCCCCAATCCCCCTCTCCTTTCTTGGACACGCTGTTTAAACCCAAACAAACCTGACTTTTGGTCGGCTAAATAACAGTTATACATTCGCGAACTTTGCCCGCGGGACGGCTTTACAAAACAAGTCGTCATGCAATCTAAAAAAGTTGTGGGTAGTAGCTTTTGACTGCTGTGCACAACAGCAACCCGGACATTAGGTCGGGAATGTATTGCCGTAAAGTTGCTAAATAAACTTCCGATTTGTTTGGGTTTAAAGCGTGTCCAAGAAAAGAGAGGGGGATTGGGGAAACAAGCTTGACCGCTGCCTGTGGCAGATGCAGGGAGAGCGACTTTCTGTGAGCTGCGCAGAATTGCGAACGGCAGTGAGCAAGGCAAGACAAGCGAACAGAGGATAGGAGACAATGGGCTTCCGTCGCTTAGACGCCTTACGGCGTGCAATGTTCACTTTATGTAACGCACCTACTCAATTAGTACATTGCGCCGTTGGGTGTGCTAAGGCGTACTCCGAATGGTCTCCTTCCCCTGCGTGCACTCGCTGGGACAGCGAAAAAACGAAAATTCGAAACCGAGGCTTCGGAAGGCCAAAAGGCACGCACTCGGAGTGTGTACAACAATCGATTTGAAGCCTAGGCTTCGGAGAGCCAACTCCACCCACCTCGGAGTGTGTACAAACTCATCTTTTAGCCTCAACATCGATATGTCGATAAAATAAAAAAGGACATGCTTTCGCATGTCCCCATCGTATATTTAATTGGCTGTCTCAACTGCCTCGGCACCGGGCGAGAGCGCATCGGCAACGGCAAGCTTGATAATCCTGCATGAATCCGTAGCGCCGGATATATCATCAATCATTATGCTGTCGGCATCAACGATATTCGGTATAATGTTTTCGGCATCATTTTTCTTTGCGGTCACATACTCGTCAAGAACAATCTTCTTGATATCCTCGTTCTTAACAACTACCTGAACCTTGGCATAGAGAGTTTCATATTCGTATTCGCCGATGTAGGTTCCGTCCTCGACCCCCTTAAGGGATATTTCCTCAATAGGCACCTCGACCACCTTGTCGAATTTCTGTCCTACACCTCTGTAAAAAGATATGCCGAAGCCGATGGCAAAAAGCGTTACGCCCCATACGACTATCAGCAAACATTTTTTGAAAGCTACGTTCTTATAAAATCCGGCCATCTTAATTCCCCCACATAATATCTTCTTCTCGACATATTATAACATTAATAAATACGCATTACAAGGCTATAATTTTTTTCATGCCGACTTTGCATACAATTTTAATTAACACCGATAAAGCCGATGATTACATTATGCAATCTTAGAGTGTCGACAAAGTCGACACTAAGTATAGTCAGTATTTTGCTAAAGCAAAACCGCTTCGCGTCCGCACATCTTTGCGGTACTAGAAAACAGGTTTTCGACTTGCTTAAATTAATGCATGAATGGCTATTCCATCGGCCGCTGGCCTTGAAACACGCCATTCTCCTCGGCGGAAATGAATTCCGCCTACGGATTAAACTTGGAAAACTCTTCGTTTTCCAAACCTTTCCGCCTAAAAGGCCGGTTTGTCTACAGTCTGTGATTACAGTATGCAATCTTTCGCTCAAAGTACAGCGGATACATTATTTTTACTCCATGTCCGATGTTCCTGCATAAAATATTTCCTCTGTGTCCGTCTGCTGTATACGTTTGTCCTAAATATACAACATCATTATTAAAAATGCTCAAATATTCACGATAATAGGGTTTTATACTAATATTTATACATAAAATTGACTTAATTTACATAAATATATTGATTTTTCTGCGGCTTGCGTATATACTTCTTTGTATATTAATTATTTGGAGGAATGAATCATTATGAAAGAAAAAATCGTACTCGCTTATTCAGGCGGTCTTGATACATCAGTTATCATCCCCTGGCTTAAAGAAAACTATAATGACGCTGAAGTAATCGCAGTATGCGGTAATGTGGGACAGGGCAAGGAGACAGAAGGTCTTGAGGAAAGAGCCCTTAAAACAGGCGCAAGCAAGCTTTACATAGAGGATCTTACAGAGGAATTTATCACAGACGCTATCTTCCCCTGCGTAAAGGCCAATGCCGTATATGAGGGAAAATACCTCCTCGGAACATCTATGGCAAGACCTATAATTGCCAAGAGACTTGTTGAGATTGCCCGCAAGGAAGGCGCAACAGCAATCTGCCACGGCGCAACAGGCAAGGGCAATGACCAGGTTCGTTTTGAGCTTACTATAAAGGCTCTCGCTCCCGACCTGAAGATTATTGCTCCCTGGAGACTTGATACATGGAAAATGGAATCCCGTGAGGACGAGATTAAATATCTTGAGGACAGAGGCATTCCCGTACCCGTTAAAAAGGACGACAGCTACAGCCGTGACCGCAATATCTGGCACATCAGCCACGAGGGTCTTGACCTTGAGGATCCCGGCAACGAGCCCGACTATGAGAACCTTCTTATGCTCGGTGTTTCACCCGAAAAGGCTCCCGATGAACCTACATATGTTACACTCGGCTTTGAAAAGGGTATATGCACAGAGCTCAACGGTGAAAAGGTCGGCCCTGTAGAACTTCTTACAAAGCTTAACGAAATCGGCGGAGCAAACGGCATCGGTATCACAGATATATGCGAAAACCGTGTTGTAGGCATGAAGTCCAGAGGCGTTTACGAGACACCCGGCGGAACAATCCTTATGTATGCCCACAGAGAGCTTGAATATCTCACTCTTGACAAAAAGACACAGGCTTTCAACGAGGTTGCTTCAAACAAATTTACAGAGCTTGTATACAGCGGCGAATGGTACACACCTCTGCGTGAGGCTCTTTCAGCATACTTTGACAGCGTAAATGAGACAACAACAGGTACTGTTAAGCTCAAACTCTACAAGGGCAACATCATTCCTGCGGGAACAACATCACCTTACTCATTATACAACGCTTCAATCGCAAGCTTCACAACAGGCGACCTTTACGACCATAAGGATGCCAACGGCTTCATCAACCTCTTCGGCCTTCCTCTTAAGGTTCGTGCAATGATGATGCAGAACGTCGAGAATAACAATAAGTAAGGAGTACCGAATTATGAAACTTTGGGGCGGACGCTTCACGAAATCCACCGACAGCTTCACCGACCATTTCCACTCGTCAATATCCTTTGACCAGAGAATGTATAAGGAGGATATTACGGGCAGCATAGCCCATGCGGCAATGCTCGGAAAGCAGGGAGTAATCTCCGTCGAGGATTCTGAGCTTATACAGAAAACACTTAAGGAAATACTTGAGGATATAGAAAACGGTAAGGTCGTATTTGATGAAAAGGCCGAGGACATTCACATGAACGTGGAGACCATACTTATCTCCCGTATCGGCGATGTGGGCAAGCGCCTACACACCGGCAGAAGCAGAAATGACCAGGTGGCTCTTGACATCAGAATGTACAACAAAACCCAGATAGTTGAGATAAAGAAGCTTCTTGTTGAGCTAATTAAGGCTCTTAACACCATTGCCGAAAAGAATGTCAATACAATCATGCCCGGCTATACCCATCTCCAGAGGGCACAGCCTGTTACGCTGGCACACCATGTACTGGCCTATGTGGAAATGTTCAAAAGAGATATTGCCCGTCTTGACGACACCTATAAGCGCACAAATGTTATGCCCTTAGGCTCCGGCGCCCTTGCGGGAACAACCTATCCGCTGGACCGTCAGGCTGTATGCGACGCTCTGGGCTTTGACAGCATTACCCTTGACAGTATGGACGGCGTATCCGACAGGGATTTCTGCATTGAGCTGCTTTCCGCTCTTTCAATGATAATGATGCACTTAAGCCGATTCTGCGAGGAAATAATACTTTGGAGCAGTCACGAATTTAAATTCGTTGAGCTGGATGATGCCTATTCCACAGGCTCCAGCATAATGCCCCAAAAGAAAAATCCCGACATGGCGGAGCTTATAAGGGGCAAGGCAGGCCGTGTATACGGTCACCTTATGGGTACCCTCACAATGATGAAGGGCCTCCCTCTGGCCTACAACAAGGATATGCAGGAGGATAAGGAAGCAGTATTTGATGCCGTTGATACGGTAAAAATGTGCCTTCCCGTGTTCACCAACATGATAAGCACAGCCGTATTCAAAAACGACAATATGTACAAGGCGGCAAAAGGCGGCTTCACCAACGCCACCGATGCGGCAGACTGGCTTGTTAAGCAGGGTGTTCCCTTCCGTGATGCCCATGCCATACTCGGACAGCTTGTGCTCTACTGCATAAACAACGATAAGGGTCTTGAGGATCTTTCTCTTGATGAGTTTAGAGCCATATCGCCCGTATTCGATGAAAGCGTATATGATGCCATTAAGGTTGAAAAGTGCGTAAGTGCAAGGAATATACCCGGAGGTCCTTCGCCCGAGTATATAAATAAGCTGATAGATATTAATAAAAAATATATTGAAAGCATGGAATAAAAGCTTTTCATAACAAAAAAACAGGAGCAGAAAAATACTGCTCCTGTTTTTATCGTATAGTATTATTAAGCAAGTTCCATATACATGGGTATACAGCCGTCTAAAAATCTGATATTGTCTTCTTCCATGTATTCGTTAAATTCTTCAAGAAAATTGGCCTTATAAAAATGTCTGGCATTGGGTACAGAATACAAAACAAGATAGCGTGCGCCTATAACGTTTGATTTCAAATAGCCGCAAAACCTCAGCACTTCACCGAAAATACAATCGCTCAAAGTATAGTTCTTATCAGACGGATCATAGGATTCTTCATCATAGAGCATGGCGTGATATTTTTCAAGTACCGCAAAATACTTTATCTCTATTGCCGACAGCATTGCTTTCGTTGACTGATAAGTATGTCTGATACCGGAACAAGCCAAGGTAACAAATGCTATGACCTCATTTTCGGAAATAAATAAATACGTCCTTAAATCCTCAGAATCAAGGGCTTCCTTACGCAAAAAATCATCAATAACTTCATTGCCGCAGGAAAAGCTGCAAACAAGCTCATAATTCTCACGGCTGAGCAGCTCCATTTTATATGTAATATCTTTACCGTACATACATTTCAGTTTCCTTTATTCTTTTTATGAAGGTCTGCTCTTGCAATGGCCTGTTCATAAGCGTGCTTATTTGTTTTTTTGAAGAAATCTTCTGTCTTTGATTCTTTTATTTCAAATGCAACATTTACATTTTTAGCAAGTACAGCCATATCCTCACCCTCTGTCATACTGTCATCATCCATCTTTTTCTTATCCATATTATAGCACCTCCGTTTAATAAGTTCAACTTTATAAATTATATTAAACCAAATATTAATAATCCATTCTCATAGCATGCCTGAGAAAGTTATATCAGCCTGATGATGATTATTTTAGCCATTTAAACCATCTCCTACACTGTTGAGCCTCTATCTTTCTTATGCTATACTTTAATCAGGTGATAGCATGAAAAAGATATATCTGGACAATGCCGCTACAACCTTTCCCAAGCCGCCCTCGGTGGCTGATGCGGTATATGATTATATAAAAAATACAGGTGTAAATATCGGAAGGGGAGCCTATGCCGATGCCTTTGCCGCCGCTTCGGCGGTATATGAGACAAGGGAGCTTTTATGCGGACTTTTCGGCTTTGACAAGCCCTCAAATGTTATATTTACAGTCAATGTGACCGAAGCGTTGAATATGGTCATAAAGGGGTTGCTTAAGGCAGGAGACCACGTTCTTGTGTCATCCTTGGAGCACAACTCCGTCATGCGTCCGCTGACCCAGCTTTCTCGGCACGGAGTAACCTTTGATAGAATACCATGCGGAAAAGACGGAAACCTGCTTTGGGACGATTCCCTGATGCGAAAAAACACAAGGGCTGTCATAATGACCCATGTGTCAAACGTCTGTGGTACGATAATGCCCGTTGAACAGGTTGGCAGGATATGCGCCGAGAGAGGAATAACATTCATAGTCGATTCGGCACAGAGCGCAGGCATAATGCCCATAGATATGAAAAAGATGAATATAGATGTGCTGTGCTTTACGGGTCACAAGGGACTTTACGGCCCTCAGGGCACAGGCGGATTTATCATAAATGACAAAACGGCAGAGCGTTTGGAGCCCCTCATAAGCGGCGGAACGGGAAGCGTTTCCGACAGGGAGACTCTGCCTGATTTTATGCCCGACAGGTTTGAGGCGGGGACACTGAACATTCCGGGTATATACGGTCTGCGTGAGGGTTTAAGATTTATTGAAAGCACGGGTCTTGACTCGATTCGCCGTCACGAAATAAAACTGACCGAAGCTTTTTTAGGCAGTCTTGTGGGCATAAAGGGACTAAGCATAGCAGGTATAAACGGAACGGAGGGACGCACCGCCGTTATTTCCCTTGATACGGATATGGATCCCTCGGAGCTGTCCTTTGAGCTGGAGCACCGATACGGTATAATAACAAGGGTCGGCATGCACTGTTCACCCTCGGCACATAAGGCACTGGGTACATTCCCAAAGGGGACGATACGCTTCTCGTTCGGGTTCTTTAACACTGTCCGGGAGGCGGAGCTTGCCGCAGAGGCTGTGAAGAAAATATTATTAAACTGACGGCTTGCAGGCTTTACAAATTTGTAAGACCTTAATAAGCCAAAACAGGAGTGGCATAGATTGAAAAAAGAAAAATGGTTCATATCAAATAAAAAAGCGGACTTTTCCGCCATTGCCCGCCGCTTCGGTATATCTCCCATTACGGCAAGGCTCATAAGAAACAGGGATATTGTCGGAGATGAAAGCATAGAAAAATATCTTTTCGGAACGCTGGCAGACCTGAACAGTCCCTTTGAGATAAAGGACATGGACAGGCTGGCCGATATACTTAAGGAGGATATTGAACAGGGCAGACATATAAGGGTAGTGCAGGACTATGATGTTGACGGCTGTATGTCGGGCTATATACTTGTGACAGCCATAAGGAATTGCGGCGGCAGGGCAGACTACGATGTTCCCGACAGAATAACCGAGGGCTACGGCATAAACGACAGAATAGTTGATGCCGCCATAGCCGATGGGGTCAGCACAATACTGACCTGTGACAACGGCATAGCCGCAGGGGAGGTCATAAAAAGGGCAAAGGAAAAGGGTCTTAGGGTGATAGTTACAGACCACCACGAGGTGCAGTATATAAAGGAAAACGGGGAAACAAAATATTTGATACCCGAAGCCGATGCGGTGGTTGACCCCAAACGTCCCGACTGCCCCTATCCCTTCAAGCAGATGTGCGGTGCGGGTCTGGCCTACAGAGCGGCGGAGGTGCTCTACGGTATGTTCGGCATAAGTGATAAGCTGGACAGCCTTTTGCAGTATGCCGCCGTTGCAACGGTCTGCGATATAGTTGACTTGACCGATGAAAACAGAATAATAGTAAAAGAGGGCTTCCGTGTGCTGGAGGATACCGATAACTACGGCATGAGGGCACTGCTTGACCGCTGTCTAAAGGCAGGAGAAAAAATATCCGTGGGCAGGATTGGATTTTTTGTGGGTCCCGTCATAAACGCCGGCGGAAGAATGTCCACCGCCCAGCTTGTGATGAAGCTGCTGTTTTCCCAAAGCAGGGAGGAAGCCGAGGATATACTTGACGAACTTATAAGGCTGAATGAGGAAAGAAAACGGGAAACCGAAAGCGCAGTCAATAATATTATTTCTTCCTATGACGGGGAGCCGCAGAGCGATATAATAATAGAATACAGACCCGAATGTCACGAAAGTGTGGCAGGCATAGCGGCGGGACGCATAAAGGATATATACTACAAGCCGACAATAGTGCTGACCGACAGCGATGACGGAGAGCTTATAAAGGGATCGGCAAGAAGCGTTGAGGGCTTCGATATATTTGAAAGGCTGCTGACGGTGCAGGATTTGCTGACACGCTTCGGCGGACATCCGATGGCGGCGGGTATGACACTTAAAAGGACGGATTTGGATGAGTTCATAAGAAGAATGAACGAACCCGGCTGGCCCGAGGGCGCCGAGAGATTTAAAAAAGTAAATATTGATGCGGCTGTGATGTTTTCGGCAATAAATAAAAATGTCATAAGGGAGCTGGAGCTCATAGAGCCCTGCGGAAAGGCCAACCGCAAGCCGCTGTTTGCCGCAAAGCATCTGAGAGTAAGAAGGATGAGCATTTTAGGCAAAAACAGAAATGCCGTCAGAATGTCGCTGGACGACGGAACGGCGGAGCTGGAAGGAATATGGTTCGGCAATTCCGATATGCTTTTGGAGGAAATGTCCGAAAAATATTCAAGGCAGGAATGCGAAAAACTGATAAGGGGATTGAATACCGAAATATATACGGATATAGTTTATTCACCGAGCATAAATTATTATAACGGTTTTGAACGCATACAGCTTGATATTGCCGGCTTCAGATGGTAAAATTATATTAATAAGATTATACTGCCGCACTATTGATTGTCAGACGGCACATGGGAGGATACATATATGGACTTAAAGGATACAATCAGAAGCATACCGGACTTT
Source organism: Clostridia bacterium (assembly GCA_029098265.1). Taxonomy (GTDB): domain Bacteria; phylum Bacillota; class Clostridia; order Lachnospirales; family Anaerotignaceae; genus Metalachnospira. The sequence continues at coordinate 11,878 of JAQXNZ010000058.1, forward strand.
CCCGAAAAGGGCGTTATATTCAGAGATATCACAACACTGCTTAAAAATCCCGAAGCACTGAAGCAGGCTGTTGACGACATCGAAACAGCCCTCAGCGATGTGGACTACGATATTATCGTTGCACCCGAGTCAAGAGGATTTATATTCGGAATGCCCCTTGCCTACAACTGCTCAAAGGGATTTGTTCCCATCAGAAAGAAGGGTAAGCTTCCCGCTGAGACAGTAAGCAGAGAATATGCACTGGAATACGGCACAGCCACAATAGAAATGCATCTTGATGCCATCGAAAAGGGACAGAAGGTAGTTATTGTGGACGACCTTCTTGCCACAGGCGGAACGGCAAAGGCCATGATTGAGCTTGTTGAGTCCGTAGGCGCAGAGGTAAGCGCACTGTGCTTCCTTATTGAACTTGATTTCCTCAATGGCAGAGAGACTCTTAAGGACTACAATATTAAATCAATACTTCATTATTGATTTGTTGTAAAATTAAATAAGATTTAAAAAAAGCCTTGCAATTATGCAGGGCTTATGTTAAAATATCTGATGTTCGGCTGTGGGCGTTCCATGCCCCTATGCCGGTTGATTACCGGTGCTCCACTGGTGCGTAAGACTTATTAAGCAGCATTTATGAACATCGTTGGAAGAAAGGAGGAAGAACGATGAACGATATTATTAAACAGATTGAAGCAGAACAGCTTAAGAGCGATATTCCTCAGTTCAATGTAGGCGACACAATCCGTGTATACGCTAAGGTTGTAGAGGGTTCAAAAGAAAGAATCCAGATGTTTGAAGGCGTTGTTATCAAAAAGCAGAACGGCGGCGTAAGAGAGAACTTCACAGTAAGAAGAATTGCGTCAGGCGTAGGCGTTGAGAAAACATGGCCTTTACACTCACCCAGAATCGACCATATCGATGTTGTTAAGAAGGGTGTTGTAAGAAGAGCTAAATTATACTATCTCAGAGACAGAATAGGTAAGGCAGCTAAAGTTAAAGAAGCAATCAGATAATTGAAACATGTCACAGCGCACGGAATGTTCCGTGCGCTGTTTTCACAGATGCTTAATTCGGAGGCCGGTTATGAAAAAAGAGGATAAAAATACCGGAAAAGAAAAGAATACCGCCCGTGAGATAAGAGAATGGGCAGCGGTAATAATAATAGGTGTGGCGGCAGTGTTTGCCATAAGAAATTTCGGTTTCAGGATAACGGCTGTCAAGGGGCTGTCAATGGTGCCCAACTATGTCCACGGCGAATATGTGTTTACGGACATACTGAGCTATAAGCTTTCGGAGCCTGAAAGAAACGATATTGTTATATGCGAATACAACGGCGGAACAGAACAGGAGAACTTTATAAAAAGAGTTATCGGCTGTCCCGGTGATGAGATAAATATATATTACGACAGCAGTGAGGACTGCTACAAAACAGAGGTAAACGGCGAAACTATAGACGAGCCGTATATTGACGAACCGATGGAGACCTGCGGCGACTGGGACTACCCCATAACGCTGGGTGAGGACGAATACTTCGTAATGGGCGACAACAGAAACGTCAGCGCCGACAGCAGGGACAGCTATGTGGGACTGTTTGACAGGGACGAGATAATAGGCAAGGTACGCTTCAAGATAGTGAACCGCACAAAATAAAAACGGCATAACAAATTTAGAACCGGAGGTACAGATATGAATATACAGTGGTATCCGGGGCACATGACAAAAACAAGGCGCATGATGGAGGAAAATCTGTCACTTGTAGACGTTGTTATTGAGCTTCTGGACGCAAGAATACCATACAGCAGCAAAAATCCGGATATTGATACTCTGGCTAAAAACAAGCGCAGGATAATAGTAATGAACAAAAGTGACCTTGCTGACCCTGCCAAGACGGAAATATGGAAAAAGTATTTCGAGAACAAGGGCTTTACGGTAATACTGTCCGACGCTGTAAAGGGTACGGGCGTAAACAAGGTATCCGATGCGGCAAGGGTGCTGATGAAGGACAAGATAGAAAAGGAAAAGGCCAGAGGCAGGCTGTTTGTGCCCATAAGAGCCATGATAGTAGGTATACCCAATGTGGGTAAATCTACATTTATAAACAAAAGCGTAGGCAAGACAACGGCCAAGACGGGGGACAAGCCCGGAGTTACCAAGGGAAAACAGTGGATAAGGCTGAAAAAGGACTTTGAGCTGCTGGATACGCCGGGAATATTATGGCCCAAGTTTGAGGACGAGGAGGTCGGCCTTAAGCTGGCGATGATAGGCTCCATCAACGATGACATACTGGACACGGAGACGCTGTGCACAGAGTTCATAAATCTTATGATGTCCATTGACCCCGACAGAATAAGGAACAGATACAAGGCTGAGTTTGATACCATAGAGGAGCCACACGACATTTTGGAAAAAATAGCGGCGGCAAGGGGCTTTATCAAAAAAGGCGGCGAGCCCGACTGCGGACGTGCGGCTAAGATTATACTTGACGAGTTCCGCGGCGGAAAGATAGGAAAAATAACCCTTGAACTGCCGGAGGATATTCGGGATATGTCAGCCAAGACGGCCGAAAAGGAAGCTGAGAAAAAAGCCAGAGACAAGGAACGCAAAGCGGCGTATAAGGCAAAGAATAAGTGAGATTTAAAACCTTGAGGCTCTGCCTCAAACTCCGCAAGGGTTTCACCCTTGACCAATTACCGAAAAACATACGTTTTTCGGGGAGATTATAATTTAAATATGTACACACTCGGAATTTGCATTTGGAAAAAACGCAGTTTTTTCGTAAAAGTTTTGAGGGAGTTTAAGAGGGGACTTTTTTAAAAAGTCCTCTCTTTATCTTAACAAAAAAGCAATCGCAGGGGAGCTTTGCCCACCTGCGTCAATAACTTGTGAATAAACCAATCTAAAATTAAAAGTTTCCTTGGGAACTTTTGATTTTAGCTCCGTAATAAGCCGAAAACCTGTTTTCGGCTTAGCGGCTGCGCCGGCAACGCAGTTTTTCCGTAAAAGTTTTGAGGGAGTTTAAGAGGGGACTTTTTCAAAAGTCCTCTCTTTACTATATACCATTTTTGAAATATATGTTATAATACAAAGGTAGTGCCAATAATAATTTTGCTGTTAAGGAGGAGAATATCTATGAAAATCAGTCTTTTGGAACCAATAGGCATTGACAGCGCCCTTATGGAGGAGCTTTCCGCACCGCTTAAGGCGCAGGGACATGAATTCGTTTTTTACGGCAATAAAACGACAGACCCCGATGAACTGTATGAAAGGGCTAAGGACAGCGATATTGTTATGATCGCCAACAATCCCCTGCCTGAAGGTGTTATAGAAAAATGCGATAAAATGAAGATGCTTGACGTGGCTTTCACGGGAGTTGACCATATAGGACAGAATGCATGCAGAAGCAAAGGAATTGTTGTATGCAATGCAGCAGGCTACTCCAATGAAACCGTTTCAGAGCTGGCTGTCGGCATGGCTATAAGTGTATTAAGAAAGATAAACGCCGGTGACAAAGCTGTAAGAGAGGGCGGAACACTGGCTTCCGCAGGACTTATGGGAACGGAGCTCGGCACAAAGACAGTCGGTATAATAGGCACTGGAAGAATCGGCATTATGACGGCTAAGCTGTTCAAGGCTTTCGGCTGCCGTGTTCTCGGCTACAGCAGAACCCAAAAGGCTGAGGCGGAAGCTGCCGGCATAGAATATACGGAGCTTGACGAACTGCTTAAAACCAGCGATATAGTTTCTCTGCACATACCTTCTACAGCGGATACAAAGGGTTTCCTCAGCAAGGACAAAATAGCCCTTATGAAAAAGTCCGCAATACTTATCAACTGCGCAAGGGGAGCCGTTGTGGACAATGCCGCTCTGGCAGAGGCACTTAATAATGAAGAAATAGCAGGCGCGGCCGTTGACGTATTCGATATGGAGCCGCCTATTCCTGCAGACTATCCTCTGCTTAATGCAAAAAATACTCTGCTAACTCCCCATGTTGCCTTTGCCTCAAAGGAGTCCATGATAAGAAGAGCACATATCGTTTTTGACAATCTCTATGCTTATCTTGAAGGCAAACCCATAAACGTTGTAAAGCTTTAATTAATATTGTAAAGAAGGGACGTACACTGCGTCCCTTTTTATATGTATGTAAACGGAATATGAATGAAATAAATTAATGTGAAAACAGACTGAAAAATACCGAATACATATATGAGGCAGATTGATAAATATTAATTTAACGATAACTTTGTTAAATGTAGTGACAAAGTATCGTAAATATCCAATATGTGGAAATAGAAAAATGAAAAATATTATGCAATTTTTTAACAAAGTGCACATTTTTTGAGTATTGCACATTACACTTTATTGGTGGAATTTTCGTTGGAGATTTTCACTAAAAAACAGACAGATTTTTGCTAAGGTATTAAATAATAAGCTGTATGGATGTTAAAAAAGTTGAAACAATGATAAATTTTAATATCACTTAGATGTTTTTTATAAAATTGGAAGGTCAAATCCGTCAATTTTTACAGTTGACACCTCAACTTATTTTTAGTACGCTTTATAAGCAAGATAATATAAATTGCACTAAGCAACTAAATATCACGGCGTGTCACGGAAAATTTTTCGGGGCGGAAGGAAAGGAGTTGTCATGGAACTCAAAACTGTCCAAACCCAGAAAATTTACAAAAACATCGTTGAACAGATAGTGAATCTTATCCATGACGGAAGCCTTAAAAAGGGCGACAAGCTCCCTCCGGAGCGCACCCTTGCCGAGATGCTTAATGTCAGCAGAACCTCCGTAAGAGAGGCGCTGAAGGTCATGGAGATAATGGGAATCATTGAAATAAGACCGGGCGAAGGCTCGATGGTGTCGGATTTCAATGTGGAACCGTTTCTCTCTATGGTGTGGCCAGTGATACTGGCAGGAAAAGACACGGAAAAGGATTTGCTGGAGTTCAGAAAAATACTTGAAGAAGGCTCCATAAGGCATCTGGCTCTTAAGGGCGAGGACGCCGAGTTTTACAGGGAGTTGAAGGATATACTGGACGATATGGAAAAGGCCGGAGGCAACTGTAAGGAAAGCGTAAGGCTGGATATATTGTTCCACAGAAAGATATTTGAGCTGACGGGCAACAGACTGCTTATGGTGGCTCAGAATCTTGTTGAGTATATTCTTGAAAAGACGGTAAGCTATAACAGAAGCGAAGCGGTGAAGGAAAAGGATTCAAGCCTTATCATTTACAGGCAGCATCTTAAAATCTATGAGGCTCTGCTGGAGGCTGACAGCATAAAAGCCGTAAACAGCATGTCGGAGCATCTGGATTATGTTGAAAGTTTAAATTGATCCCGTCAAGAAAAATTTTTTTTAACATGTCTGGTTAGACCACCATACCGATAGTTTATTAACAAACAAATAAAACGGTTGGCATGGAGGTATATAATCATATATAGCATTTAGATATCAAATCTTAAGTAAACAGGCTGTATTTTATTTCATTCAGAATAAGGAGGAAAAAAGATGGAATTAAAGTTTAATCCGGTTACACCCGAAATCATTGAACAGCTTAAAGCAATTGCACCCGGCAGAGCATTTGCAGGCAGCGAAATCAATGAAGACTATGCACATGACGAAATGAGATTCTACGGTCAGAAGCTCCCCGATGCAGTTGTAGAAGTAGTATCGGCTGAAGAAGTTTCTGCTATTGTAAAACTTGCCAACGAGAAGAATGTTCCCATTATCCCCAGAGGAGCAGGCACAGGTCTTGCAGGCGCTGCCGTTGCTAAATGGGGCGGAATCATGATCTCCACAGTAAGAATGAACCACATTAAAGAGTATGACCTCGGAAACCTTACAGTAACTGTTGAGCCCGGCGTACTTCTTAACGACCTCGCTCAGGATGCTGAAAAACAGGGTCTCCTTTACCCGCCCGATCCCGGTGAAAAATTCGCTACACTCGGCGGAAACGTTTCAACAAACGCCGGCGGTATGAGAGCTGTTAAATACGGTTCAACAAGAGACTATGTTCGTGCTATGCAGGTAGTTCTTCCTACAGGCGAAATCGTAAACTTCGGTTCAAAGGTTCCCAAGACAAGCTCAGGCTACAGCTTTGTACAGCTTATGTGCGGTTCTGAGGGTACACTCGGTATCATCACAGAGCTTACACTTAAGCTTATCCCTAAGCCCAAGGAATTTGTCAGCCTCATCATTCCTTTTGAAGACCTTGAATCATGTATCGCTACAGTACCTCAGTTCTTCCTTAACAAGCTTGAGCCCCAGGCTCTCGAGTTCATGGAAAGATCAATCGTTGAGATGAGCGAAGCTTACCTTGAAAAAGAGACATTCCCTAAAGTTGTTGACGGCGTAGAGGCAGGCGCATACCTCCTTGTAACATTCGACGGAAATGACAGAGACCAGCTTGACGCTATCTGTGAGCAGTGCAGTGAGGTAGTATTTGAGAACGGCGCCCTTGACGTATACGTTGCAGATACACCCGATAAGATCAGAGATGCTTGGTCAGCAAGAAGCCAGTTCCTTGAATCTATCCAGGCTGCTACAGACGAGCTCGACGAGTGCGACGTAGTTGTTCCTAGAGATAAGATTGCAGACTATGTAAACTGGGTTGTAACACTTCAGGATAAATACCACATCTCAATCAGAAGCTTCGGTCATGCAGGAGACGGTAACCTTCATATCTATGCTTGTAAGGAAGGCGACATGTCACTTGAGGAGTTCGCTGAAAAGGCTGACCTCGTTATGGACGAAATGTACACAAAGGCTATCGAAATGGGCGGAGAAATCTCAGGTGAGCATGGTATCGGCCACAGCAAGGTTAAATTCCTTGAAAAGGCACTCGGTGAGAAGAAAATGGATCTTATGCAGGGAATCAAGAAGGTATTTGACCCTAACAACATCTTAAATCCCGGAAAAGTTTGCGAAAAATGCGACTAATCCCAAAAGAAATTAATTATTGCAATTAATTATAAAAACATTATCAAGAATTACTAAGAAAATTGGGGAGGAAATTTAAAATGGCTTATATTTTAGACGATGACGGACGCGCTTTAGTAGCTGACGTAAGAAATTTCTGCGAGAAAGAAGTTAAAGAGCAGTGCAAGGAATATGATGTATCAGGCGAATGGCCCAAGGAAATCTATGACAAGGCTATCGAGCTTGGTTATCAGATGCTTGAGGTTCCCGAAGAATACGGCGGACTCGGAATTCCCGGTGAAACAGTTCTTGCCATGTATGAGGAAATGGCATGGGCAGACGCAGGCTTCGCTGTAACAATGGCAGCCAGCAACCTTGCTCTTAAACCCGTTCTTATCGCAGGCAGCGAAGAACAGAAACAGAAATGCTGTGACATCGTTATCAACGGCGGTCTCGGTGCTTTCGGTCTTACAGAGCCCAACGCAGGTTCAGACCCCGGCGCAGGAAAGACAACAGCCGTAAGAGACGGTGACGAATATGTTCTTAACGGAAGAAAATGCTTCATCACAAATGCTCCCGTTGCTGATTTCTATATCATCACAGCTCTTACAGACAAGACAAAAGGCCTTAAAGGCATGAGCGCATTCATCATCTACAAGGATACACCGGGCTTAAGCACAACAAACCACGAGAACAAGATGGGTATCAGAACGTCTATCACATCAGACGTTGTTCTTGAGGACTGCAGAATCCCCGCTGACCAGATCCTCGGCGCTGAGGGAACAGGCTTTGCAACAGCTATGAAGACTCTTGACCTTGCAAGAATGTTCGTAGGCGGACTTGCAGTAGGTATCGCACAGAGAGCACTTGACGAAGGCATTGCTTACACAAAGACAAGACAGCAGTTCGGCAGACCCGTTGCTAAGAACCAGGGACTTCAGTTCAAGATGGCTGATATGGCTATCCAGATTGAATGTGCTCGTCAGCTTGTATCACACGCTCATAAGCTCTATGAGCTCGGCCTTCCTTACGGCAAAGAGGCTGCTATGGCTAAATGCTATGCAGGCGACATGGCTGTTCAGGTTTGCCTTGACGGTATCCAGTTATTCGGCGGATACGGATATTCAAGAGAGTATCCCGTTGAAAAGCTCCTCAGAGACGCTAAGATCTTCCAGATCTTCGAGGGCTCAAACGAAATCCAGAGAGTTGTTATCTCAAACCACCTTCTTGGTAAGTTCTGATAATAAAAATTATATAAAAACTTTAACTGTAGACGCATGCCCTGCATGCGCCTACAGCCGTATATGAGCCTTTAAAACAGGCGCAATACGCATGTGACAGACAGGAATTTAGTTGAAATCAACTCTGTCTAAAAAAATCATTGTGAAATCAACGTGTTTTGTTTGACAATGACTGTAAACTTTGCTAAAGTTTTTAAGGAGACACAAAGAGTGTACTAAACACATATTTTTTAAGGAGGAAATTCTAAATGGAAATTTTAGTTTGTGTAAAACAGGTTCCCGATGCAGATGTAGAAGTTAAATTAAACGCTTCAGGAGCACCTGATATTGAAAAAATCGCTCCTGTTATCAATCCGTTTGATGCTTATGCCCTTGAGATGGCAGCAAGATTCAAAGAGGCTAACGGCGGTGCTGTTACAGTTATGTGCATCGGCGGAGACAATGTTAAAGACACCATGAAAAACTGCCTCGCAGTAGGCGCTGATGAAGCATACATCATCAACGACGTTGTTGAGGGCGCTGACGCAGCTGCTACAAGCGAAATCATCGCTGCTGCTGTTGCAAAGCTTGAGGAGACAAGAGGCAAAAAGTTCGACGTTATCTGCTGCGGTAAGGAATCAACAGACTATGCATGCGGCGTTGTAAGCCAGCTCCTTTCAGAAAAGCTCGGCTTAGGCGAAGTTGTTGACGTTATCGGCTTCGAGCCTAAGGACAGCGTTCTTTCCGTTAAGAAAGAAACAGAAGAAGGCTACAATATGGTTGAAATCGGAACACCTTGCGTTCTCGGTATCATCAAGCCCGATTATGAGCCCAGATATCCTACAATGAAGAGCAAAATGGCTGCAAGAAAGAAAGAGATCCCCGTTGTTGCTGTTGACGCTGCTCCCGTTTCAGCAGTTAAGACAGTTAAGATCTATGAGCCCGCTAAGAAAACAGCCGGCGTTAAGATCAAAGAAGAAACAAACGAGGAATCAGCTCTTAAAGCATTTGCTATGCTCGTAGACGCTAAAGTATTATAATCGGGAGGAGGACTTTTGAGATGAAAAATATATTAGTATATGTTGAAGCTGCCGAAGGCAAAGCTAAAAATGTAGGTCTTGAGATCCTTTCAGCCGCTAAGACAGCCGCTGAAGGCGGAGAAGTTATCGCCGCTGTTATCGGTAAGGACGTAGCTGAGGCTGCTAAACAGGCAATCGCATTCGGCGCTGACAAAGCTGTTGTTGTTGACGGTGCTGATTATGAAGTATATAACACAGATGTATATGCAAACGCACTTGCGGAGCTCGTTAAGAAATATGCTCCCAAGGCTGTATTCGTAGGTGCTACAGCTGACGGAAAAGACCTTGCTCCCAAGACAGCTGCTAAGTTTGGTTCAGGCGTTGTTACAAACGTTACAGGCGTTGCAGTAGACGGAGACAAGATTGTTTACACAAGCCCCGTATATGCAGGCGGTATCCTTAACGACGATGTATGCGAGAGCGAAATCGAATTCGCACTCCTTCGTTCAGGCGCTTTCAAGAAGGCTGAGCCCGACGAAGCTAAAGCAGGCGAAGTTATTGCAGAAGCAATCGCTTGCCCCGCAGACGCTATCAAGACAAAGATTACAGACGTTGTTAAAGAAATTTCTGAGACAGTTAACCTTGAGGAAGCTGACATCATCGTTGCCGGCGGACGTGGAGTAGGTTCTGCTGAGAACTTCTCTATCCTTAAAGAGCTCGCTGACGCTCTCGGCGGAGTTATCGGTGCAACAAGAGCTCCCATCGAAGCAGGCTGGATTTCAAGAGCTTACCAGATTGGTCAGTCAGGTAAGAGCGTTGCTCCTAAGCTTTACATCGCTTGCGGTATCTCAGGTGCTACACAGCACGTTGCAGGTATCACAGGTGCAGACTACATCGTTGCTATCAACAAGGATGAGGACGCAGCTATCTTTGATATCGCTAACGTAGGTATCGTTGGTAACCTTCACGAGGTTGTTCCCGTACTTACAGCTGAAGTTAAGAAATTAAAAGGCTGATAATTGCCATTTAAAGGAACCGCATTTGCGGTTCCTTTTTTGTTGCCTGAAATCTGCCGATTATTTATGCGGCAATGCAGAGAACAACTCTGTTTTGGGGATATTAAGATTTATGTAATGGATTAAGGTTTTTTATTGGTGTATAATCGAATTAAAATTTGATTAGAAAAGAGGAAGCCTATGAAATACGAAATAGTCGGAGGAAATCTTCCTGTCGTAATCTGCAATATACCAGCGGGAGAAAGCGTAATTACCGAAAGGGGCAGTATGAGCTGGATGAGCCCCAATATGAAAATGGAAACAACATCAAACGGCGGTGTGGGTAAAGCCCTCGGCAGAATGTTTGCCGGAGAGGCGCTTTTCCAGAACAGATATACGGCAGTAGGCGGCGAAGGTCTTATTGCCTTTGCGTCAAGCTTCCCGGGAACAATAAAGGCCTTTGAAATATCACCGTCAAGACCTATAATCGCCCAGAAGTCGGCGTTTCTGGCGGCAGAGGAGGGCGTAAACCTGTCCGTGGCGTTCCAGAAGAAGATAGGTGCAGGCTTATTCGGCGGCGAGGGCTTCATAATGCAGAGGCTGTCGGGAAACGGCACGGCATTCATAGAGATAGACGGTCACGCCGTGGAGTATAACCTGAAAGCGGGACAGTCCATAATAGTTGATACGGGATATTTGGCGGCTATGGACGAAACATGCTCTATGGAGATAGTGAGCGTAAAGGGAGCTAAAAATATGCTGTTCGGCGGCGAGGGACTTTTCAATACGGTCATAAAAGGACCGGGAAGAATAATACTACAGACTATGCCTATATGCAAGACGGCGGGAAGCATAGCGCCGTATATTATCACAAAGGATTAATAAAATATACTGCATCCTTGAATATGATGCAGTTCAGATTGTAGACAAACTGTTTTTTGGGCGGATGGTCAGCACTTTTGCTTATAGCAAAAGCTGCGCAAGCGCAGTCGCATTTATCTTTGCGATGCACTGGTTATGAAAACGAAGGGTTTTCCAAGTTCAATCCGCAGGAAAGCAAACCGGAAGAATATACTCCGGCACCGT
>JAQXNZ010000059.1 GCA_029098265.1 Clostridia bacterium
ACTTATGAAAAACAAAAAAATATACTATGAAGGCAAAAACGAATAACGAATACACGCCCTTAAAGAGGTGATAACATGGCAAGAAGTCCTCAAGGCTCCGGCACTATCAGACAGCGCAAAGACGGACGTTGGGAAGCTCGTTATACTGTCGGGCATGACCCCGCCACCGGAAAGCAGGTTCAAAAATCCATATACGGCAAGACACAGGCCGAAGTCAGCAGAAAGCTAAGACAGGTATGCCGAGAAGTTGACGAAGGCACATATAAAGAACCTGTCAAATATACCGTCAAGGACTGGGCGGAAATATGGCTGAATGACTATAGCACCTCGTTAAAGCCGCTTACAGCAAAGCAATACCGCTCATATATAAATAATCATATTATCGTAAAAATCGGCGCTGTACGCCTTACACAGCTCGACGCACCCACCATACAGCATTTCTATAATCAGCTCGTTAAAGACGGACTATCGCCCAAGACCATCAAAAATATACATGGCATATTACACATAATGTTAGAGACTGCCGCCGAAGTAGGATATATCAAAAATAATCCCTCATCAGTCTGCAAGCTGCCGAAGATAACCAAGAAAGAGATTAAGCCTCTGGAGAATGACGAAGTATTAAAGTTCCTAAATGCCATAAGGGGAGACAGATACGAGACATTATTCCTTGTAGATATATTTACAGGCCTACGGCAAAGTGAAATATTGGGTCTGACATGGGACTGTGTGGACTTTGAAAAGGGTCTGTTATATGTCTATAGACAGCTTCAGAAGAATAACGGCGAATATTACTTTGCAAGCCTTAAGAACGGCAAGTCCCGAACCGTTGCCCTTGCGCCGTCTATATTAAATGCTTTAAAAGCTCAAAAAGCATGGCAAGCCGAATGCAGGCTAAAATCCTATGATATGTGGTCAAATGACGATAACCTGATATTTACCGATGAGCTTGGCAAACATCTGACACACTCGAATGTATATAAGCACTTCAAGAAGATAGTGGAAAGCATAGGCATACCGGATGCAAGATTTCACGATTTGCGGCACACCTACGCCGTTGCAGCACTGCAGAGCGGAGACGATATTAAGACGGTACAGGAATCCCTCGGACACCATACAGCCGCCTTTACACTTGATGTTTACGGCCATGTGACCGAGAAGATGAGGAAAGAAAGCGCCGCACGCATGGAGAACTTCATAAACAGTGTTAAGCCTGTATAAAACAAAGCAGCCTTAAAGGATTAACCCTTGAGACTGCTGTTTTTGACCCTTATTTTGACCCTTTGGAGCTTAAAATAAGGGTATAAACCATTATTCAATATACCGCATATATAGCTAAAAACATTGATATATCAGCGTTCTTAGCATTTCTTAACACCTCTCAAATATGTAGGTCAAATGTTCAAGTCCCATCCCCCGCATGAGGAAACGGAAAGCCTATGAGATTTATCTCATAGGCTTTTTGTTTTCCCTTTTATAGGGATGGGACTTGAACCGTAGGTATTTTGCCGTTAATAAAATATGCCTGTGGCATGTTTTTAGGCAAAATGCCCGAGGCGGTACCGAAAGCCGTAGGCTTTGGGTGTCCGAGGGAGTGCAAGTCCCTTTGGGCGCAGTCCCATCCCCCGCATGAGGCGCAGAGCGCCTAAGCGGAAATCCCGATGGATTTCCGCTTTTTTTGTTGGCGCTAAATCAAAAAGTTCCTGCAAAACTATTTCATTTCGGTAGGTCTATTCAGAAATCTTGTGACGCAGGAGAGCAAACCGGGAGAATGTACCCCGGTGCCGCAGGCGTTCCCGTAGGGAATTTGTGAACTTGCAGGGGCAAAGCTCCCCTGCGATTGATTTTTATTTAAAACATTAAACGTCAGCGGAATTTAATTCCGCTGATGACAATTACTTATTTCTGCCACACCAAAAGCCAAAGTTTCTTTAGGAACTTTGGCTTTTGGCTCCGTAATAAGTCGAAATCCTGATTTCGACTTGGGGCCGTTCAGCCCCACACACAAATTCATGATGATTGCCTCTGCCAAGCCTTGATTTTAATCCCTGCAAGAACCTCTGTTTATATGCAAATACACAAATTCCTGTGATTTGACCGAAAATCTCATATTCTGACATATAATATGCTCATAAAATGATTTTCGGAAGGGACATAAAATGACAGAAACAAAAAGACTTATAACGGCACTGAGCGGTCACAGGGGCAACAGATGTTATGAATATTTATGCTATGCCGTATACATTGCCTGCACCTTTCAGCCCAGGGAGCCCTCCATGCAGACAATATGCCTGAAGGTGTCCGAAATAACCGAATCAAGCCCGCAGGCAGTCAGCAAAGCACTGTCAAGAGCCGCCGCAGATATATGGGACAATGGCAAAAGGGATGTGCTTGATAAAATATGCGGCCGGACTTTTTTCGAGAAGCCCTCTCCGAAGGATTTGATATACATACTTTCGCAGTATCTGTGGATTGGAAAGGAAAGCAGTTTAGGCTGAATAAAAAAGTCAGGCTTAGGATTACTCCGTTACACCTGAGCTTTTGCAATTCTATTTCAATATATCCGACCATTCCCGCCTTTCGTTCAGAACTCGTGTAATATAGACTCTTTTCAATTCATCGTCCGTTCTGTAAAATATAAGATGTCTGTCCGCACAAATGAGTCTGTAGCCCTTAAACTTCAAATACTCATCATTAACAACGGCATATCTGTTGGGCATGGTTTCAAGGGACATTATCTTTTCCGACAGCCTCTTTAAAAATCTGCGTGCAGTCTCAGGCTCCATAAGCTCGTCGGCAATATATCTGCTTATTTCTCTCAAGTCATTTTCGGCAGGTTTTGTGATAAGTATCTCGTATTTATCCATCTATATCCTTCTCCAGCCTTTTAAAAACATCATCGGCTCTGCTGACTTCTCCTTTTTCCGCCGCTCTTTCACCTTCTTCAAGAAGGCTGTACAGCTCAAATCTTCCAACCAGCTTTTCATAGGTTTCAATACTCATTACTGCAAGGTCGCCGGAGCCGTTTTTTGTTATATATACGGGTTCGCTGTATTTGTGGCAGAATTCCGATATTTCATTATACTTATTCCTTATGTCCGAACTCGGTCTGATAACAGGCATAGTTCTCACCTCCGTTTATATCAATATTTTATCAATATAACGATATACAGTCAAGCGAATACTTTTTATGTTTCCATCAAAAAAGTGAAGCATCTCGCTTCACTTCAAACTGTAGACAAACTGGTCTTTTGGGCGGAAAGGTTTGGAAAACGAAGAGTTTTCCAAGTTTAATCCGCAGGCGGAGACCGCGCTCTTCGCCGAGGAGAATGGCGTGTTTCAAGGCCAGCGGCCGATGGAATAGCCATTCATGCATTAATT
>JAQXNZ010000060.1 GCA_029098265.1 Clostridia bacterium
AACTTCTCCGCTATCTCTCTGAAAGTGTCATGGGGAGAAATATATGCCGCTGTCTCCGCTGCCTGAAGCTGTGTTTCCTCATCTTTCTGAACATTTTCGGAAATCGGCTCGGTTTTCGGTGCTGTATGGTAAACGTTTTCGTCCTTTGGCTGTATATCCCTTACCGATATACTATGCTCCGTTCTTGAATCATACACGGTCAGGTTTCTGTTCCATGCGTATTTTTTTGATACAAAGCCGTCCAATACAGCCTTTGCAGGCCCCTCGTCCTTACTCCATACGGCGGCGGCATTTATGCTTTCTATAGCCACTCCGCTGCCCAGTATATCATCGGGCTCTATTTCAGTTTCCAGTACGGCATTGCTGCCCTTTATTTCAAACTCCCCTGCCCTGACTGCCTTTGAGGCATCATCGGTACAGCACATCAAATACAAATATCTCTTTTTGCTTTTAAGCCTGCCTATACCGCCCACATAGGAATACAGCCTTACTTTGCCGTTTATTATTTCTATATCACAGCTTCCGTTTAGATTGGCCGCAAGTCCTTCATTTTTTCCGTTAAGCAGTATGAATATCCTGTTGTATTTCCTGTTAAGCATATTTATCCCTCCTTACCGGAATATATGCTTACAGAAATAAAAATATAACGTCAGGCTTAGAAGTTAAACACCTTTTCCCAGTCAAAGCTTTCGGACTCCTCCATGCTCTTCGGCCAGTCGGAGCACCACTCAGGAACGGACGGTGTTTCCACCCTGTCAAGACTTGGAGTATAAGGCTTAATGTCCAGCACCGGAGTGTCGTTGTCGGCATCTATATAGGCTATCTCTATTATTCCATTTTCATAGTCAATATCCAATACCTCTGCCGCTGTCAAAGCAATGGGATTGGGGCGTATGGGCGACCTTGTTGCAAAAATCCCCATTGTATCAGGCGCACCCTTGTAGGGCTGTTCCATTGCCAATATACTTCTCAGCTTATCGTCATCGCAGTTGCTGAACCACCACAGCACATTAATATGACTGAAACCGTCCAATCCCTTAAGCGCAGGGATATAGCCTTTATCCAGCTGTATAAACATACCCTCCTCGCCGATTACAACCTTCCCTATGGTTTTTACACTAAAATTACTCATGCTTTTTTCCTCCTTCTAATGATGTGAAAAAAGCATAAACCCTCACACGGTGTCAGTGTCAACAGCTTATTTATATTCAAGCGGTATCTGTAATTCGGTAAGATATTTATCAGGGTCGTCTTCATTCCATGGGCCTCTGTGAACAATCTGTCTGTCCTCGCCGTTTATTCTGTATATTTCACTCTTATCCAGCCATTGGGCAAATGCCTTATATGCGCCTGCAATATTGGAAAAATCGCCGTATACCATTGTGCAGGCCATGACGGGCACGGCTTCGACGGTACGGAAAGAAATATCTCCGCTGACTGCATACTTTTTGTTTGTAACAGCGCATATCTCAACATCGACATCTTTCTCCTTATATTCCCTGTCGTGATATATAGAAAACGTCCTGTCCGAAGCCTCTATTTTATTCTCTGCCGCATACTCGGACAGCTCTTTCCATAATACGCCCTCCGCATAATAATTCGGTATTACCCTTCTTAATGACAGAACATTACAGGCAGGAACCGATTTTATCGTTATATTGCAATACATACCGCTTTTTCCGTATATTTCTTTTTTTTGCAAGCTCTATTTTATTAAGTCTTTCATTTTCCGACGATATGGCTTTTTCTATTTCCATGCGTTTTCTGTCAAGCAGTTCTATAAGTATATCATCGGTTTTATCTAATGCCTGCGCTATTTCTGCCACACCGAAGCCGCTGTCCCTCAGGTATATAATTTTGTTAAGTCTCGGTATCTGCTCTGCGGAATACATACGATAGCCTGTCCATTTGTCAACAGCAGCAGGCTTCAGCAATCCTGCTTCATCATAATATCTCAGCATTCTTACAGATACCTGCGTCAGCTTTGAAAACTCTCCTATTTTAAACATATCCATTCACCCAATTTAATTATATGCAAAAATCCGAACCGTGAAAAGCAAAAATGCAGGAAGCCATATTAATGACCTCCTGCAAATTGTATTTATATTATTTGTAGTATTCAACCGCTGATTTAAACATTCCGATATCATAGTTGCCGGGAACATTTTTGTAAAGTCCCTCGTTCCATCTTTCGGAGTGTCCCATCTTACCGAATACTCTGCCATCGGGTGATGTGATACCCTCAATGGCAAAGGCTGAATTATTGGGGTTGAAACGGATGTTGTCGGTAGGAGCACCGTTTATATCCACATACTGTGTTGCTATCTGTCCGTTTTCAGCCAGCTTCATAATTACCTCATCGGAAGCAAGGAATCGTCCCTCGCCGTGGGAAATGGGAACGGTGTAAATATCGTCCACATTCGTATTCATAAGCCAGGGTGACTTATTTGAAGCAATTCTTGTTCTTACTATCTTGGACTGATGTCTGCCTATAGTATTGAATGTAAGTGTAGGGCAGTTTTCGTCTGTGTCGATTATCTTTCCGTAGGGCACAAGGCCGAGCTTTATAAGAGCCTGGAAGCCGTTGCATATACCGCACATAAGACCGTCTCTGTCCTCAAGAAGTCTTGTTACTTCTTCCTTGACAGCGCTGTTTCTGAAGAATGCTGTTATGAACTTACCGGAGCCATCAGGTTCGTCACCGCCCGAGAAGCCGCCGGGAATAAATATAATCTGTGAATCCTTAACCTTTGCGGCGAACTCCTTAACGGAATTTGCTATACCTGCGGGAGTAAGGTTGTTAACAACAAATATTTCCGCCTGTGCTCCTGCCCTTTCCACTGCCTTTGCGGAATCGTATTCGCAGTTTGTGCCGGGGAATACGGGTATAAGTACCTTAGGCTTTGCCACCTTTACGGCAGGCACGGGATATTTTGAAGCCTTATATTCAAATCTGCGTATCTCCTTATTTTCGGAAGGAATGTTGCAGGGATATACGCTTTCAAGCTTATTCTCATAGCTTTCGGTAAGGCTGTCAAGAAGCAGAGTATCGCACTTATAGTCGATAACGGGGTCTGCTGTTGTATATCCAAGCTTTGTGCCAACCTCTGTATCGTCATTAAGCTCAAGAACAAAGCCACCGTAGTTGTACTCGAATATAAGATTCTTGGGAACAATGCTTTCAAAGCGGAAGCCTATCCTGTTGCCCATGCCCATTTTCAGTATTGCCTCTGCCACGCCGCCGAAGCCTAATGCGTATGCCGCACATACCTTGCCTTCTGCAATAAGAGCACTTATTTTGTCATATACGTCAAGCAGTGAGGCTGTAACAGGCAGACCGTTTTCATCTGTTTCAGGTCTTACAAGAACAACCTTATGGCCTGCTTCCTTAAATTCGTTTGAAACGATATATTTAATATCGCTTGTGGTTACGGCAAAAGAAATAAGTGTGGGTGGAACATGGATGCTTTCAAATGTTCCGCTCATGGAGTCCTTTCCGCCGATAGCCGCAATACCCAAATCCTTCTGGGCTTTGTATGCGCCGAGAAGCGCTTCAAAGGGCTTGCCCCACTTTTCGGGATCCTCGCCCAGTCTTTCAAAGTACTCCTGGAAGCTGAGATATACGTCCTTAAATCTTGCACCGCAGGCAATTAGCTTTGATACGGATTCAACTACGGCAAGATATGCACCGTGATAAGGGCTCTTTTCCGAAATATAGGGATTGAAGCCCCAGCTCATAAGTGAGCAGGTTGTTGTCTCGCCGTTTAGTACGGGTATCTTCTGTATCATTGCCTGTACAGGTGTCATCTGATATTTTCCGCCGAAGGGCATAAGCACTCCGCCTGCACCGATTGTAGAGTCAAATCTTTCGGAAAGTCCTCTCTTGGAGCATACGTTGAGGTCGGAAGCAAGCTTTGTGAAAAGTGCCGGGAAGTCTCCCTCAGTTTCCTTCTGCCATTTTTCGGGGCGTTCAACCTTGACCGATGTATGCTTTTCCGCACCGTTGGTGTCGAGGAACTCTCTGGATATATCAACTATGTTTTTGCCATTCCATTTGATTATAAGTCTGGGGTTCTCCTTTACCTCGGCAACAACCGAAGCCTCAAGGTTTTCACCCTCTGCCAGCTTAAGGAATTTGTCAACATCCTCTTTGGCAACTACAACAGCCATTCTTTCCTGGGACTCGCTTATGGCAAGCTCCGTTCCGTCAAGGCCGTCATATTTTTTAAGTACGGCGTTAAGGTTTATTTCAAGACCGTCGGCAAGCTCGCCGATAGCAACGGATACACCGCCCGCACCGAAGTCATTGCAGCGCTTAATAAGCTGTGAAGCCTCGGGATTTCTGAAAAGTCTCTGGAGCTTTCTTTCCTCGGGCGCATTGCCCTTCTGAACCTCTGCACCGCAGGATTCAAGGGATTTAACATCATGGGCCTTTGATGAGCCTGTTGCACCTCCGCAGCCGTCACGTCCTGTTCTGCCACCGAGAAGTATAACTATATCGCTGTCAATTGGTCTTTCTCTGCGTACGTTCTCAATGGGAGCAGCGGCAATAACAGCGCCGACCTCCATACGCTTTGCAACATAGCCGGGGTGATAAAGCTCGTCAACAATGCCTGTTGCAAGACCTATCTGGTTTCCGTATGAGGAATAGCCTGCCGCAGCCGTAGTAACAATTTTACGCTGGGGAAGCTTGCCCTCTATTGTTTCCTCTATGGGTTTAAGAGGGTCTCCTGCGCCTGTAAGTCTCATGGCTCCGTATACATAGGAGCGTCCCGAAAGGGGGTCTCTTATGGCTCCGCCGATACATGTGGCGGCGCCGCCGAATGGCTCTATCTCTGTAGGGTGGTTATGGGTCTCATTCTTGAACATGAGAAGCCATTTTTCTGTTTTGCCGTCTACGTTTACATCCATTTTTATGGATCAGGCGTTTATTTCCTAGGACTTGTCAAGCTTATCGAGCTTTCCTGCTTTTCCGAGAGCCTTAACTGCAACGGTGGCAATATCCATAAGGCAAATAGGCTTTTTATCGTCTATTCTCTCCCTGTCCTCAAGATATTCCTCATAGGCTTCCTTAACAAGGCTGTTATCAAAGTCAACATCGTCAATTGTTGTAAGGAAGGTTGTATGTCTGCAATGGTCTGACCAGTATGTGTCAATAACCTTTATTTCTGTAATTGTGGGGTTTCTTTTCTCGCTTCTGAAATAGTCCTGCACAAATGAAATGTCATCATAGTCCATGGCAAGACCCTTTTCGGCAATGAACCTTTTAAGTCCCTCTGCCGTCAGGTCATTGAAGCCGTCAAGCACCTCTACCTCTGTGGGTATATCGTACTCCGCCTTGATTGTTTCGGGCTTTTCAAGTACGGCTTCTCTGGCTTCTACGGGGTTGATAACGTATTTCTTTATTTTCTCAATATCAGCCTCAGAAAGCTGTCCGTAAAGAGCATAGATTTTCATTGTCTTTACAAGGGGCTTTTCCTGCTGAGATATTATCTGTATGCACTGAGCGGCTGAGTCTGCTCTCTGGTCAAACTGACCGGGCAGATATTCAACGGCAAATACACAGGCATTGCCGAAATCCATCTCGTCATAAATATTATCAAGCTGGGGCTCTGAAAATACAGTTCTCTTGCAATAGTCGAAAAGCTCGCTGTCTATATTTTCGGCGTCATAACAGTTTACGACCCTCACGTCCTCAATACCGTCAATGCCGAGGAACGTCTTTATATCTCCCAAAAGAGCCTTTGCCTCATTGGCAAGCTCCTTTTTCTTTTCAACATATATTCTGTAAACCATGTCGGTTCCTCACTTTCTCATAAGGGCGCGTCTGCCTATATCTTTTCTGCAGTAACCGTTTTCAAACTTAACCTTTGAAGTAAGGTCATAGGCCTTGTCTATGGCTTCCTTTAATGTGGGAGCCGTGGCAGTTACACCGAGCACACGTCCGCCTGCGGAAAGAAGCTTATCTCCGTCCTTCTTAGCACCTGCAACATATATAACTCCGTCATCTGTTTCGGGAAGAACTATTTCAAAGCCGCTTTCGTATTTAACGGGATAGCCCTTGGAAGCAAGTATTACACAGCAGGCACTGTTGTCGCTGAATTTTACCTCTGTATCTGCAAGGGTTCCGTTGGTTACTGCCTGCATTACCGTGAGCAGGTCGCTTTCAAGCAGAGGAAGAACAACCTGTGTTTCGGGATCGCCGAAACGGCAGTTATACTCAATTACCTTGGGGCCGTCCTCGGTTATCATCAGTCCGAAATAGAGACAGCCCTTGAAGGATCTGCCCTCGGCGTTCATAGCCTTTATAGTGGGGATAAATATTTTTTCCATGCACTCATCGGCTACTTCCTTTGTATAGTAGGGGTTGGGGGCTATTGTTCCCATACCGCCTGTGTTAAGTCCCTCATCATTATCAAGGGCACGCTTATGGTCCATTGATGAAATCATGGGAACTACAACATTTCCGTCTGTGAAGGAAAGAACAGATACCTCGGGGCCTGTAAGGAATTCCTCGATAACTATTCTTGTTCCGCTGTCGCCGAACACTCTGTCCTCCATCATGTCGTGCACAGCCTTAACGGCCTCCTCCTTGGTCTGGGCAATTATAACGCCTTTTCCGAGAGCAAGTCCGTCAGCCTTAACAACCGTAGGATATTTGCAGTTTTCAAGATATCTTAATGAATCCGTTACATTGTCAAATACCTCATAGGCCGCCGTAGGGATACCGTATTTTTTCATGAGGTTCTTTGAGAATATTTTGCTGCCCTCGATAATAGCCGCATTGGCTCTGGGGCCGAAACAGCGAATGCCTGCCGCCTCAAGGCTGTCAACCGCACCGAGTACAAGGGGGTCATCGGGAGCAACAACAGCATAGTCAATGCCGTTTTCTTTAGCGAATTTTGTGATGCCCTCTATGTCCTTTGCGCCGATGTTTACGCACTCGGCGTCAGCGGCAATTCCGCCGTTGCCGGGAAGGGCATATATTTTCTCAACGCTTTTGTTTTCTTTAAGTTTTTTAATTATGGCGTGCTCTCGTCCGCCGCCGCCTACAACCATTAATTTCATTTTGCCAGCCCTCCGGAATTATCAATGATGGAAAAGTCTCATGCCTGTGAATGCCATAGCAATGCCGTATTTGTCACAGCAGTCAATAACTATGTCATCTCTTACCGAACCGCCGGGCTCGGCAATATAGTCTACGCCGCTCTTTCTTGCTCTTTCGATATTGTCATCGAAGGGGAAGAATGCATCGCTGGCAAGGGATACTCCCCTGATTGCTCCCAGATATGCCTTCTTTTCCTCTTTTGTAAGTGGTTCAGGCTTTGTATCAAAGTATTTTTCCCAGTTTTCAAGGAGCTGTTCGCTGTCCTCGTCGGAAATATACTGGTCAATAACATTGTCTCTGTCGGGTCTGCCGATTGTTGATTTGAAGGGAAGACCGAGAACCTTATCATGCTGTCTTAAATGCCATATATCAGCCTTGTTTCCCGCAAGACGTGTGCAGTGTATTCTTGATTGCTGTCCTGCGCCTACACCGATGGCCTGTCCGCCTACAGCATAGCATACTGAGTTGGACTGTGTATATTTTAGTGTGATAAGGGCAATTATAAGGTCACGCCTTGCGCTTTCGGGAAGCTCCTTATTCTTTGTCACAAGGTTTCCTAAAAGCTCGTTATCTATTCTGAAATTGTTTCTCTTCTGCTCAAATGTGATGCCGAATACCTGCTTTTTCTCAGCTTCTTCGGGAACATATTCTGGGTCAATCTTTATGATGTTGTAGCTGCCCTTTCTCTTGGATTTGAGTATTTCAAGGGCTTCATCTGTGTATCCGGGTGCGATAATGCCGTCTGATACCTCTCTTTTGATAATCATAGCCGTAGTTTTGTCGCAGACATCACTTAATGCTATGAAATCGCCGAAGGATGACATTCTGTCAGTACCTCTTGCTCTTGCGTAGGCACATGCTAAGGGAGAGTCATCAAGTCCCTCTATATCATCAACGAAGCAGGCTTTTTTAAGCTTTTCGTCAAGCTTAATGCCTACTGCCGCCGATGTGGGGCTTACATGCTTGAAGGAAGCAGCGGCGCACATGCCGAGGGCTTCTTTTATCTCCTTAACAAGCTGCCAGCTGTTGAAGGCGTCGAGGAAGTTGATATATCCGGGTCTGCCGTTAAGTATTTCTATGGGCAACTCGCTTCCGTCGGCCATATATATTTTTGCGGGCTTCTGATTGGGGTTACAGCCGTATTTAAGTTCAAATTCTTTCATTTTCGCTTCTCCTTTTGAACATCACATAAGGTTCTTATTGTACATAACACTTTCTGTACTTCCGTCAGCAAGGTCAATATATCTTACATAAAGAGAAATCTTGTTGTCGCTGTTGAGGTTGTTCCAAATCTTTTCGGCAAATTCCTTCATATCGTTGGGAACAGCTACTCTTTCGGGTTCTCCCTGGAATGTGGGAATTGGATTTCCGTTGCATTCATAGGTGTGGATAAAATGTCCGAGACCGTTCATGGATTTGTAGCTGAAAAGGTAGCGGGCACACTCGCTGCCCTCTGCGTCCATGGACTTAAGTATGCTCATATCATATCTGAAATCACCGTCGGCAAAGGTAAGCATACCGCTTATTCTGGGTGTAAAGTTAGGAGCATCAGGCTCAAACTGTCTTGTTTCAAGGGCTTCGCCGAATGTCTTTCCAGCCTTTACAAAGTCATATACTGTGTCGGTCTGGTCTCCGTTTGTAACGATAAGCTTGTTGTCAAGCTTTCTGATAGGAGAATAGATTATAAGGCTGGGGTCTTCAACCTTGGAGGCATCAAAGGGATATATTGTTATATCCTCACCCTCCTCCTTAAATATACGGTTGCGGCTGTTTTCGCTTCTGCCCATTATGAAGTAGGCAACAGCGGCCTTTTTACCGTCGGCAGTCTTACCTATAACTATGCCTCTACCCACATATTCGTTGTCCTTTATGAGCTCGCCCATATCGTTTATTTTATAAATGTCCATAGTTATCTCCTTTTTCAGCTATTTCCTTAGCTACCTTCTCCGCCGCTCTGGGAAGAAGTATCCATTCCGCCTGCTCCATAACTCGTCTCTGGAGTATTTCGGGAGTATCTCCGTCCTCTATTTCAACGGCCTTCTGGAATATTATCTCTCCGCCGTCGGGTATCTCGTTTACAAAATGTACCGTTGCGCCTGTCACCTTTACACCATAGGCAAGGGCCTTTTCATGGACATGGAGTCCGTAGCAGCCCTTTCCGCAGAAGGAGGGAATAAGTGACGGGTGAATGTTTATTATTCTCTTGGGCCACTTTGACGTGAATGCCGCAGAAAGTATACACATAAAGCCCGCAAGTATTATCATCTGTATGCCGTTTTCCGCAAGAACCGCAAGAAGTCTGTTTTCAAAATCCTCCTGCTCGCCCTTTTTCTTTGTTATAACGGCTGTTTTAATGCCGTTGTTCTTTGCTCTTTCAAGGGCGTATGCGTCCTCCTTGTCGGATACAACAAGGACAATCTCGCCGCTTGTGATTTTTCCTGCCTTTTCGGCATCAATGAGAGCCTGAAGGTTTGTACCTCCGCCGGAGACGAACACGGCAATTTTAGTTTTTGAGTCCATAACCGTCCTCCTGTCAGGCAATTATAACGCCGTCTTCGGATTTAACAACTTCACCGATGATATATGCGTCCTCACCGTTGGCCTTAAGCACTTCAAGAGCCTTATCGGCTTCCTCTTTGGCAACAATTATGCTCATGCCGACGCCCATGTTGAAGGTGTTGAACATATCTCTTTCGGGTATGTTGCCTGTCTTCGCAATAAGGTCGAATATAGGAAGTACCTTAACGGCACTCTTATCTATCTTTGCACCGTAGCCCTTGGGAATACTTCTGGGGATATTCTCATAGAAGCCTCCGCCTGTTATATGGGAAACAGCCTTTATTGTTACCTGCTCGGAAAGGGCAAGCACAGGCTTAACATATATTTTTGTAGGTGTGAGAAGTGTCTCTCCCAGTGACTTTCCGCCAAGCTCCTCAACGGGCTTTGTTATATCGTTGTTTTCAATATCGAATACCTTTCTTACAAGGGAGAATCCGTTGGAATGAACGCCGCTTGAAGGCAGACCGATAATTACATCGCCCTCTGTCACCTTGCTGTTGTCAAATACCTTTGATTTATCAACAACACCTACGGAGAAGCCTGCCAGGTCATATTCGTCAATACCGTAGAAACCGGGCATTTCGGCTGTTTCTCCGCCGATAAGAGCCGCACCCGACTGAACACAGCCCTCTGCAACACCCTTTACTATCTCTGCAATTTTTTCGGGTACATTCTTACCGCAGGCAATATAGTCAAGGAAGAAAAGAGGCTTTGCACCGCAGCAAATAATATCATTTACACACATGGCAACACAGTCAATACCGATTGTGTCATGCTTATCCATAATAAACGCAAGCTTGAGCTTTGTACCTACTCCGTCTGTTCCGCTTACAAGCACAGGCTTTTCCATGCCTGTAATATCAAGCTCGAAAAGTCCTCCGAAGCCGCCGATGTCCGATGCCGCTCCTGCTGTAATTGTTCTTGCGATATGCTGTTTCATAAGCTCAACGGCCTTATATCCGGCAGTAATGTCAACTCCGGCTGCCTTATAGCTCTCACTCATGCTTTTCATTTTCTCTCGCCTTCTTTCCTTCCGATATCTTCTGTTCAAATCTGCTTTTTGATGCTGTCTTGGGTACCTCTGTGGGATAGTTTCCGTCAAAGCATGCCGCACAGTAGCCGCCGCAGTGGCTTCCGCCTGCCAGCAGGCTTACATATTCCTTATTAAGATAGCCGAGGCTGTCAACACCGATAATCTCAGCTATTTCTTCAACCGTGTGGTGGTTGGCAATGAGGTTCTCTCTCGAATCTATGTCAGTGCCGTAATAGCAGGGATTTGTAAAGGGAGGAGCCGAAACTCTCATGTGTACTTCCTTTGCGCCTGCATTTCTTAAAAGCTGAACAATTCTTTTGCTTGTGGTTCCTCTTACAATGGAGTCATCGATAAGCACTACCCTCTTGTCCTTAACTGTTTCGGAAATGGGGTTAAGCTTAATCTTTACCTTATCCTCTCTTGTTTTCTGACCGGCGGCAATGAATGTTCTGCCGATGTATTTGTTTTTGATAAAGCCTATTCCGTAGGGAATGCCCGACTGTCTTGAATATCCGATGGCCGCATCAATGCCCGAGTCCGGAACACCGATAACGATGTCGGCCTGTACGGGGTGTTCAAGGGCAAGGAATGTGCCTGCTCTCAGTCTTGCATTATGTACCGAATATCCGTCTATTACAGAGTCGGGACGGGCGAAATAAATATACTCAAATACGCACATAGTGGGGTCTGCCTTGCCGCAGTGGTCCTCTATGGTGCGGATTCCGTCCTTATCGAAAATAACAATTTCTCCGGGCTTAATATCCCTGATGAGTGTAGCGCCTACGGCATCAAGAGCACAGCTTTCGCTTGCTACAACATACTTTCCGTCCTCTGTCTGTCCGTAGCAGAGAGGTCTGAAGCCTCTCTCGTCTCTGGCGGCTATAAGCTTTGAGGGTGACATGATAACCAGCGAATATGCGCCCTTTATCTTGTACATCGCTCTGTTTACAGCTTCCTCTATGGATGAGCAGTTGATTCTTTCTCTTGTAATTATATATGAAATAACCTCTGTATCACTTGTTGTATGGAATATGGAACCGTTCATCTCAAGCTCCTCACGGAGTTCAAGGGAGTTTACAAGGTTACCGTTGTGGGCAAGAGCCATTCTGCCCTTGATGTGGTTAACTACTATGGGCTGGGCGTTGGCTCTGTCATTGCTGCCCGTTGTGCCGTAGCGCACATGTCCCACAGCCATGTTGCCCTGACCGAGTTTTTCCATAATTTCCGGTGTAAAAACGTCGTTTACAAGTCCGACGTCCTTATGGAAATTAAAAAGTCCGTCGTCGTTTATAACTATGCCGCAGCTTTCCTGTCCTCTGTGCTGGAGAGCGAAAAGTCCGTAGTAGGTCATCGGAGCAAGGTCGCATGTCTCATTGGCAAATACTCCGAATACGCCGCATTCTTCTCTAAGTGAACTCATTATATTATTCCCCCATTAAACGGCGCATAACTTCCTGATACGCCTCCTCTGTGCCGCCTAAGTCTCTTCTGAAACGGTCTTTGTCAAGCTTCTCATTTGTATCCTTATCCCAGAGACGGCATGTGTCCGGTGAAATTTCGTCCGCAAGAACAATTGTGCCGTCAGCAAGTCTGCCGAACTCAATCTTGAAGTCAACAAGCTTGATGTTGAGTCCAAGGAAATATGCCTTTAATGTATCGTTAACTGTGAAAGCCATCTTTTTGATAGTCTCGATTTCTTCTCTTGTGGCAAGCTTAAGGGCGATTGCATGGTATGCGTTCATAAGAGGGTCGCCGAGCTCATCGTTTTTATATGAGAACTCGATTGTAGGCTCGTCAAATACAATGCCTTCCTCTACTCCGAAGCGCTTTGCGAATGAGCCTGCCGAAATATTTCTGATAATTACCTCAAGGGGTACGATGCTTACTTTTTTAACTACTGTTTCTCTGTCATTAAGCTCCTCTACAAAGTGAGTGGGAACGCCCTTTTTCTCAAGCACCTGCATGAGCATGTTTGTCATTCTGTTGTTGATAGAGCCTTTTCCGACGATTGTTCCCTTTTTCTCGCCGTTGAAAGCCGTTGCGTCATCCTTATAGGATACGATATATAAATCCGGATTTTCTGTAGCGTAAACCTTTTTTGCCTTGCCTTCGTATAACTGTTCCTTTTTTTCCATTTTTGATTATCTCCTTTTGAAATTAACTAAGAATTAAATTCTGCTGTACTCAGCGGTTATCTTTTCGTTTTTTGCAAGTATCTTTTCTCTGTTGGCCTTTCTGTCAGCCTTAAGCTTATCGGATAAATCCTTATCAGAAACAGCCAGTATCTGTACGGCAAGTATTGCTGCATTGCCCGCACCGTTTACCGCAACGGTGGCAACGGGAATGCCTGTGGGCATCTGGACTGTTGAAAGGAGTGCGTCCATTCCGCCTAAAGTATCGCTTTTTACGGGTATTCCTATTACTGGAAGCGTCGTATTGGCTGCGATGGCGCCTGCAAGATGTGCTGCCATGCCTGCCGCGGCGATTATTACGCCGAAACCGTTTTCCTCGGCCTTTTCAGTAAACTCCTTTGCCTCGGCGGGAGTTCTGTGTGCCGAAAAAACATGAACCTCGTAGGGAACGCCGTATTCGTCCAGTTTTCCAAAAGCCTTGGAAACTACCGGCATGTCGCTGTCGCTGCCCATTATGATAGCTACCTTTTTCATAAAATCTACCTCCGGAATAAATTATAAAATGGAAATCAGTGCAGATTTAAAGCCGCACTAAAAAAGGGTAGTTTACCCCCTGCTCATTACAGTAAGATAAACTGCCCAGACGGTCGACAAATAACTTTATTTTCTCCGCTCCCCTATGGTTATGCCCATACTTCCGTCAGTTACGGAGAATTCTTTTTTACAATTTATTTTAACATTCGGCTTAATTTTATCCAATAGCTCCAATAAACAAATTAAACAAGAACTTTAACAAAAATCTATTAAAAACTACCAAAAAAATTTTTCAGTCAAACAAATTTAATTTAAGCTTACACTACCTGGAAAATATAGAACTTAAGATAGTCTGTCTCAGGCACGTTCCAGAGTATAGGGTGGTCGGGAGCCTGCTGTCTTGCCTCAATCTGTCTAAGCTCTACACCTGCGTCAGCGGCGGCGGAGTGCAGCATTTTTCTGAACAGGTCATCCCTCATAAAGTGGGAGCAGGAGCAGGTTGCAAGATAACCTCCCCTCGGAAGAAGCTTCATGGCCTTCATGTTTATCTCCTTATAGCCCCTCTCGGCGTTTTTCACCGTTGCTGAGCTTTTCGTAAAGGCAGGCGGGTCAAGTATTATATAGTCGTAGGGACATTTTTTCTCCTCTGCCATTTTTGTCAGCAGTTCAAACACGTCGGCGCACTCAAAGGACATGTTTGTCAGCCCGTTGAGCTCCGCATTTCTTTTGGTCATCTCAATGGCGTCCTTGGATACGTCAACGGCAGTAACATGCTCTGCACCTGCGGCGGCGCAGTTCATGGCAAAGGCTCCCGTATGGGTAAAGCAGTCTAACACCCTTCTGCCCTTAGCAATCCTTGCGGCGGCCTGCCTGTTATATTTCTGGTCGAGGAAAAATCCCGTTTTCTGTCCGTTTATATAATCGACATTATATTTAATGCCGTTTTCGGTTATAACTGTCTTTCCGTCGGTATCGGTCAAAAGTCCTTCGCCCTCAAAGAAAGCCTTATATTCTTCCATGCCCTCTTTTTCTCTTATCTTTACGTCGTTCCGTTCGTAAAGTACATCTATTGTCTCGCCCATTTCACGGAGTACCTTTACGATGAGCGAATATACAATATACTTTATCCTCTCCATGCCGAGACTCAGACACTGGGTAACAAGTACGTTTTGGAATCTGTCAACGGTAAGTCCGGGGAACTTGTCCGCCTCGCCGAATATAAGACGGCAGCAGGAGAAGTCCTCTCCCATTACAGTTTTTCTGTAGTCCAGCGCATATCTGACCCTACGTTCCCAGAAGGCTTCGTCAAATCTGTCATTGGCATTATTTGAAATAACTCTTATCCTTATTTTTGAATTGTCATTAATAAAGCCCGTGCCCATATAGCGTCTTTTGGACGAAAATACATCTATAAGACCGCCGTTTTCATATTCGCCGTCTATACCTGTTATCTCATCGGCAAATACCCAGGGATGTCCTCCCTTGAGCGCCCTTACAGCCTTATCCGTAACAGTGGCAGAGGCATAATTTCTTTCAGTTTTCATATAATTCTTCCTTTTCAATTTTGTTTAAGCAAAAACAGTTTATCACATAAAGCAGACACCGACAACAAATATCTTGTCAGAGAACATTTTATATTGTATAATAATCGGCAAAAACATCAAAGGAAGGCATAACTTATGACACAAACAAAAACACAGATGATAAAAAAACTTGCGGTATATCTGATAGGTGTATATTTTACCGCCTTTGCCATTGCCATATCAAAAATGACACCTTTGGGCATATCTCCGAATTCGTCTCTGCCAAACGAATTAAGTCTTATACTAAATGTAAATCTCGGATTTGTTACAGCTTGTGTATTTGCTTCGTTTGTATTTATACAGTGGATACTTCTCGGAAAGGATTTTAAATTAATAAATTTTGTACAGGTGCTTCTGGCCATACTGTACGGTTATTTTGTAAATTCGGCAGTAGCTTTGGTAAACCGTATTCTGCCGCCTTGTGATACATACCCCCTACAGCTTATATATACACTTGTCAGCGCACTGATACTCGGTGCGGCTATAAAGGTATATATGACACCTAAGCTTATGGCACTGCCGGCTGAAGGACTGGCAAAGGCAGTTGCTCAAAGATTTAAGCTGCCCTTTCCCACCGCAAAAAATATATGCGATATAACCATAGTTTCAATTTCCGTAATACTCTCACTCGTATACTTCGGAAAGCTCTACGGCATAAGAGAAGGAACAATAATACATGCTTTTCTTGTGGGCCGTGCGGTAAAATGGTCGGATAAGCTATTCGGCAGAAAGCTGGAGCAGTTTGTTTTCAAATAATACATGATAAAAAATCCAAGACCCACTCGAGCCTTGGATTTTATCATATTACTATTCATTTTATCTTATAGCTACTAAGCTCTATCTGCGTTTCAATACAAATTCCTGAACAGGACTACCAAATTCCTCCGTCAGTTTTCCCTCGACAAAACCAAGACTTTTATAAAATGCTCTTGCCGCAATACCCTCAGGAACACCCTCTCGATATGTGGCAACAGTAACATTCTTATCTTTGTCAATAAGTTCAAGCATATAGGCAGTCATTTTTTTTGCTGTATGCTGTCTGCGGCAGGCTTCATCAACTGCCAAGAAACACAGCATGTTAGCTTCTTTTGAAAACAACAGTGTACCGACCATTCGATTATCCTTTTTTGCACATATTGCCGAATCTTTTTTCATAAATTACAAAACGGTATTTCTGTGCTCTGATAATGCTTCTTCCGTTTCCAATCCCGGAAAGCTGTTCTTAACTTTATTCACAAGCTTCATCCAATTATCAATGTCACTTTCTCTGCCGAATTCAATATCCACATTATACACCTCAAAATTATACTCATTTTTTAACCTTTAGAATTCTAACGGCGGTTTGCCCTCATACTTCTCAAAAATACCATATATAGTCATAAACTCATCAATTGTGATTGCATGGTTGCATACAACCTCTGTAAGAGATATTCCCGGCATTCCCGGTCCGTATTTTTTAGAATTAAGGTTCACATATACCCAACTTACGCCGTCATAATAACCTTTAGCAGGTTCGCCGTGTGTAAAGCCATGCCGTCTGAGCCATGTATATAATTCAGCATTCATATCCTTTAGGCTGACATCCTTTATAAGGAAACATGCCGTACCTGCGCTAAGTGAATCTTCTTTCGATTTCTTACAGGCTTCGTATCCACTTTTCCATGCTTCTGTATCTATTGACACATGAATACCTCCTTAATGCAGACTGACAGGCTGCCAATCTGTATTAAATCAAAACTCAGCATTTTAATAATCTAAAAAGCTCATTGCACTCTATTATGAATCATACTCGCCTATTTCCGGTACAGTGCTGCAAATCTCATACTGATGTCCTTTTATTTCATCTTTAATTATCCGTTTTCTTATTCTTTACGGCAACAATTGGTAAGATATTAGCAATCAACATTATTATTACATATCCGGTGAGAATCGGAAACATGGACGGAACAGCATCGAGCAGAGCACTCCAATCCTGTTTATTGACCCAGTCCAGCACCAATCTGTACTCCGCTAATAAAGTGAGCGAAACAAAAGTCAATGAACATACCGAAGCCCATATAGCTTTCCTGTGCTTTTTAAAAGACATTATCCATCCGACAATACAAAAAATCACGCTCAATATGCCGCATATAATCCACAAATTACTGTCCTCCGTATTATTCAACTATCAATTTGTACTCTGCCGTCCTAACTGCGCTGTTTTCTTCAAATGTTCTCTCGTAGGTATATTTTATCGTATATTCACCGGGGACATCACATTTGAATATCCACGTTCTTATCTGGGGAGCGCCTGTTATCATTTCATCTGTTTGTGTGTCCACAGCCTTCTCGGCAAGCAGCTTTACGCTATCGTCCTTTTCCACCGTCCAACAATAGCCCGTTGTGACGTTTTGCTCCATTGTAACGGCGAAAAGCCCTCCCGCCTTTACAGTCTTTGTCTCATTTTCATCAAGATATACTTCAGGTTTTGACGAAATGTTTATTGTTCCGTTTTCATCATCTGTCACCGATACGGGTAAAAGCTCATCAAAGAACTTTTCAGGCACATAGGTCTTTCCCTCTTTTATCACAGGTGCCGTTCCGAGCTCTGCAACAGCATCTGCTCCGTAAATATATTTATCCTCGCCGATATAAAGCTTTACACTCGGAAAATATTCACTTCCGACAATACAGGATTTTTCCTCATCGTTCCATTCAACATTAAAGCCTATAGCTTCCGACACCTCTCTCAGAGGAAGCATTCGTGTATTATTTTCGTCATCATATATTCTGTTTTCAAGCACTGTTCCGTCCGCCGCCGCTTTGTAATACTTTTCATCCATCTCTGCAGCTTTTGCAACCTGTGATACCGATATGACAGCCATTGTGCAGAGAGCAAATATGTCAAACACAATTTTTTTCATATTATCTCCTCCATCCGCTGATACAATTCTAAAATTATTTACAGGTATATTTTAACACCTGCTCCATTGGTATGACATTACAAAATTCTTAAACTTCATTAAAATTCCATAACAAAACCATTGGTTTTTGAATAGTATAAGTATACGACTTTTAAGGAGCTGTACCATGTATCCTTATTTGGTTATGCCGACCATTCGTGCGGCACAGCAGACGGATAACGAAGCGTCAAAACTTGATATATACAATGCGGCAAACCCCGGCAGGGGCTATATAAAATTTCAGGTAACCTCTGGCGGCATCCCCGTAGAGGGAGCAAAAATAACGGTCAGCGGAAATATATGCGGCAACAGCTATATTACCCGTGTACTTACCACCGATGCCGACGGCAAAACAGAGGACGAGTCATTTCCCGCACCTGACAAAACTATGTCGGAAGCCCCCGGCGGTACACGTCCCTATTCGGTATATGATGCCGAAGTATCAAAGGAAGGCTATATAACGACCGATTTCTCAAATATACCCGTTTTTGACGGCACCGTCTCCATACAGGCCGTAAATCTTACCCCTGACATAGGCGGCAGAAACAGAACTGTTCCCGTAGAGATAAGAGAAGACGGCTACCAAAATCTTTAAAGGAGGCACAACATGTCAGTACAGGGTCTTCCCTACGTTCCCGAAAATATAACGGTGCATCTGGGAGCGCCTAATCAGCCTGCCGAAAATGTCACCGTCAGCTTTCCCGATTACATTAAAAATGTGGCCTCAAGCGAAATCTATCCTACATGGCCCGAAGAAGCCATAATAGCCAACATACTTGCACAGATTTCATTCACCCTGAATCGAATATATACCGAGTGGTACCGAAGCAAGGGCTATGACTTTGACATAACCAACTCCACCCAGTATGACCACTACTTCGTTAAGGACAGGGAGATATTTGAAAATATATCCCAAATAACCGATGAAATATTCAACAACTATATTGTCCGTCAGGGCAGTATTGCCCCTCTGTACGCCTCCTACTGCAGCGGAACAACCGCCACCTGCGAGGGTCTATCCCAGTGGGGAACGGTTGACCTGGCAAATCAGGGCTATACGCCCTACGGCATACTTCAGCATTACTACGGTGAGGATATAGGGATTGTGGAAAATGCACCCATATCGGCAAATGTGGAATCCTATCCCGGGTTTCCGCTTAAGCTGGGCACAAGTCTCAATGAAGTCCGCACCCTGCAGCAGGAGCTTAACGCCATAGCAAAGGCCTATCCGTCCATACCGAGAATATCCAACGTAAACGGCGTATTCGGCCCCGACACCGAGGCGGCAGTAAGGCAGTTTCAGAAAATATTCAATCTAACCCAGGACGGCATAGTAGGAAAGGCCACCTGGTACAAAATAAAAAATGTCCACAACGGTGTCAGAAAGCTTGCGGAGCTTACCGCCGACAGAATAACCTACGAGGAAGCCGCAGGCATATATCCTCCCGTGCTGAGCGAAGGCATGACAGGCGACTATATAAGAACCCTGCAATACTATTTGAGTGTCATATCCTATTTCTATCCTCAGTTTCCGACAGTAGCCATAGACGGTATATTCGGCCCAGAAACAAAGGAAGCCGTCATGCTGCTCCAGAGGTTCTTCGGTCTGAACGAGGACGGCATTGTCGGCCGTGACACATGGAAAGCCATATCATCCGCCTATAACACCATATATAACTCCATACCCGAGCAGTACAAGGACGGTTCCTCCCTGCTCTATCCGGGATATGTGCTCTCTGTCGGACTGGAAAATGATGACGTCAGGTCACTGCAAAGGCTTCTGAGCCGCATATCCTCGGTGTATACCTCTGTACCCAATGTCAATATAAACGGCATTTTTGACGACGCCACCGAGGCCGCAGTCAAAGCCGTCCAGGCGTTGTACGGTATACCGCAGTCAGGCGTTGCAGGCCCTTCCACATGGGCCGCCGTAATAGACCTGTACAGAAGCACGGAATAGGAATAATCGTACAAAAAAGCCCCATGATATCATCATGGGGTTCAGACTGTAGACAAACTTGTCTTTTGGGCGGATGGTCAGCACTTTTGCTTATAGCAAAAGCTGCGCAAGCGCAGTCGCATTTATCTTTGCGATGCACTGGTTATGAAAACGAATGGTTTTCCAAGTTCAATCCGCAGGAAAGCAAACCGGAAGAATATACTCCGGCACCGTTAGGTGTTCCCGAAGGGAATTTGTGAATCCTCTATAGAGACCGCGCACATATCAGCGGCAATGCCGCCGCCCGCAAGCGGACGCTTTGCAAGCAAAGTGATAACGACCGAGGAGAATGGCGTGTTTCAAGTAGCACGCCGAAGATGCGGCGACGCCATAGGCGGCTTGCCTTTAGGCAAGTGCTGAGCTTATACGCTTTTT
>JAQXNZ010000061.1 GCA_029098265.1 Clostridia bacterium
TATTAGCGCTCGCCAGAGCGCAAAGGACAATACATTGGAGTGTGTATAACAATCGACTTGAAGCCTAGGCTTCGGTAAACCTATAAATTAAAATTTAATACTATATGTTGAAATGCAATTAAAAAAGCGGTATACTATTTACAATTGACAGATAGACTATAAACTGTACGGAGGTAATCAGGTGATAGAAGCAGTCAGTTGCGGAGGCGTTGTGATCTACAGGTGGAAAATACTTCTGCTGTATAAGAATCAGAACGGACGTTACATGGGCTGGGTATTACCTAAAGGCACTGTAGAGGAAGGCGAAAGCTTTAAGGAAACAGCATTAAGAGAAGTCTGCGAAGAATCGGGAGCGCACGGACATGTCATGAAGTATATCGGAAAAACCCAGTATGTTTTCCGTGGCAGTGATGATATGGTAAGTAAGTCCGTCCACTGGTATCTTATGTCCGCAGACTCATTCTACTGTAAACCGCAAAGCGAGGAGTATTTTGCAGATGCAGGGTTTTACAAGTTCCATGAGGCATACCATCTGCTGAAGTTCAACGACGAAAGACAAATGCTAAAGCGTGCGTTTTTCGAGTATGCAGAAATGAAAAAGGCTGAGGGAATAACGCCGAAGAATGTAATTCTAAAAGGATACAACAACTAAATTCAGAAAGGAGTTTTAAAAATGAAAAGTCTTGAGAGCACAAATGCGGAACTCAAAGCATATATTGCAGGTCTTAAGGAAGAAGAAAACAGAAAAAAGCTTATCTGTCTTGTTGTGGCAGGTGCGGTAATTATTGCTCTCCTTGTTGTCGGTATCGTGCTTATCGTAAAGAACAAATGCGATGACGATTGGGACGATGAATGGGATGACGACTGGGACGACGATGATTTTGACGAGGACGAAGCCGAGGCTGATGACCTCAGCGGAGAGTGCTGCTGCACAGACAGCGACGTTGATGACAGCGTTAAGGTAAAGAAATTCGATAAATAATTCCTTTGTTACGGGAATAGGCCGCAGATGCAGGAGAAAAACTACGTCTGCGGCTTTTTAAAATAAATTCTTAAAGAGGATGCGTTTTTATGGAAGGACGGATAAAAAACGCCGTAAAGGACTATTTTCCGATAATTATTATGGCGGTATGCATTGCGGCAGGTGCGGCGGCTGTCATTTCCGGTAAAATTACGGTTGAGGGTGTATATAGATATATAATGCAGAATAAGGCAGAGGCGGCGGCAATACTTCTGGGGCTTTATGCCCTGAAAAGTGTCACGGTAGTAATATATTACAGTCTGCTTGTTGCCCTGAGCGGGTTTGTTTTTGACCTGCCTGTTGCATTGCTTATAAATTCTGCAGGTACGGTAATATGTCTTACGATTTCGTATTTTATAGGCTATAAGATAAAAAGCGAGAATCTCTTAAAAAAGCTGGGCAAACACCCTAAGGTAAAGAAGTATTTTGATAAATGCGAGACCAATTCATTTCTTGTGTCCTATATACTTCACGCTCTTGGACTGTCAACGGAGGTGCTTGGCCTTGTGTTCGGCTTTTTGAAAATGCCGTATATAAAGTATCTTGTAAGCAGTTTTATTGCCATAGCACCGGGCATGGTGTGTGTCACCATATTCGGAAAGGAGCTTGATATAACCTCGCCTGCCTTTTGGGCGGCAGTGGCGGTGGAGGCCACGGTAATAATAACGGCATATATATACTCAAAGAAAAAGCTGTTGGTAAAGAAAGGGTAAGCTTAAGTGGATAACAAAGAATTTTTAGGTACTGAAAAAATAAGCAGACTGCTTTTCAGACTGGCACTGCCCTCGGTAGTGGCACAGCTTGTCAATCTGCTTTATAATATGGTGGATAGGATTTACATAGGACACATGGCGGAAGTCGGCAGTCTGGCACTCACCGGCGTAGGCGTATGTATGCCCGTAATAATGATTGTTTCTGCCTTTGCTGTTTTGGTCGGCATGGGCGGTGCTCCGCAGGTTTCGATATGTATGGGCCGAAAGGAGCATGACAAGGCTGAAAAAATAATGGGAAACTGCTTTGTTTTCCTTATATGTATAAGTGCTGTGCTGACGGTACTGCTTCGTATATTCGGGGACAGACTTCTGCTCATATTCGGCGCCAGTGAAAACACCATAGGCTATGCCTCGGCATATATGAAAATATATGTAATGGGAACAATATTTGTACAGATGGCATTGGGAATGAATATGTTCATTACCTGTCAGGGCTTTACAAAAATAAGTATGCTGTCTGTACTGATAGGTGCAGTACTCAATATAATATTGGATCCGGTATTTATTTTCGGACTTGATATGGGTGTAAGGGGCGCAGCTCTTGCAACTATTATTTCTCAGGCGGTTTCTTCGGTATGGGTAGTGTCATTCCTGGCCGGCAAAAAAACGGGAATTAAGCTCAAAAAGAAGAATTTCAAGCTTGATATGAAAATACTTTTGCCATGTCTTGCGCTGGGCGTATCACCTTTTATTATGCAGTCAACGGAAAGCATACTCAATATATGCTTCAATTCCTCGCTTCTTAAATACGGTGGAGACGTAGCAGTCGGAGCAATGACCATACTTTCAACGGTTATGCAGTTTTCAATGCTGCCCCTGCAGGGACTTACACAGGGTGCCCAGCCCATAACCAGCTATAACTACGGAGCGGGAAATGCCGAAAGGGTAAAGCAGTCGTTTTTCCTGCTGTTAAAGGCCTGCCTTATATATTCCATGGCACTGTGGATACTTATACAGCTGTTCCCCACAAGATTTGTAATGCTTTTCAACTCGGAACCACAGCTTGTGGAGTATGCTTCATGGGCCATGAGAATATACTTTGCAGTATCGGGAATATTCGGCATACAGATAGCTTGCCAGCAGACCTTTATAGCCATAGGAAACGCCAAAACATCGGTATTTCTGGCAGTACTGAGAAAAATAATACTGCTTATACCGCTGATATACATACTGCCTAATTTCTTTGCGGATAAAGCAATGGCAGTATATCTTGCAGAGCCCGTTGCGGACACTGTTGCAGTGATTACAACCGCAACATTGTTTTACAGATATTTTTCAAAAACTCTTAAAAAGATGAGGGAGAATAATGCAGAGGGGGAAACAGCATGAACAGGGTCAGAATAGCACAGATGCAGATGCCGGTTTTTGATAATAAAGTTAAAACCGAAAAGTACATAAATGAAGCCGTTAAAAAGGCCGCAGATCAGAAAGCCGATATTATATGCCTGCCGGAAATGTTCTGCTGTCCTTATCAGGTGGAAAACTTTCCGCTTTATGCCGAAGGCGAAGGAGAACGCATGTGGAAGGCTTGCTCTGCCATTGCAAAACAGTATGGCATATATCTTTCCGCAGGAACAATGCCCGAAAAGTCGGAGGACGGAAAAATATATAATACTGCCTATGTGTTCGACAGAGAGGGAAAACAGATAGCCAAGCACAGAAAAGCGCATCTTTTTGACATAGATGTAAAGGGCGGTCAGTATTTCAAGGAGTCCGACACATTGAGCGCAGGCAATAAAGCAACGGTGTTTGATACGGAGTTCGGCACCTTCGGAATATGTATCTGCTATGATTTCAGATTTCCGGAGCTGTCAAGGCTAATGGCGCTTAAGGGAGCAAAGCTGATATTTGTACCCGCCGCCTTCAATATGACAACAGGACCTGCCCATTGGGAGCTCATGTTCCGCTCACAGTCGGTAAACAATCAGGTGTTTGCCGTGGGAACAGCACCGTCGAGAATGGCAGGTGCGTCCTATCAGTCATGGGGACACAGCATTGTGACAGACCCATGGGGTGCAGTAGTCAGCCAAATGGATGAAAAAGAGGGTATGAACATAACGGAAATAGATCTGGAGCGTGCCGATGAGGTGCGTGAACAGCTTCCTCTGCTTAAACAGAGAAGAACGGATATATATACACTTAAAGAGATAGAATAATATAAAGCCGCTGTGGGGTGACAGCGGCTTTTATAGCAAGCAAATGGGGTGTGAAGTCATTTGCTTTCAAGCATAATAATATTTATTCTTCGACAGACCAGTCGGGATTTTTCTCGGCAAATCTCTTGTTTTTGATATGTCCGATAGTGAGCATAGGTATTACAACAGCTACAAGACCTATGTATCCGCAGTAGGCATATCCGTATTTAACAAGATTTACAAGTCCTGTGAGTGCCAGAAGCATGCTGATAATAATTGCGATGGCTGATAATAAAGCACTCTTCTTTATCTGGCTCATGCCGCTGAGAAACTTGAAATTGCTGAATCTGGGAATAAGTCCGTATACAGATGTAACGCCTGTAGAGATAAAGCAAAGACAGAGAGAAATGCTGTAAGCATAGTAAAGAACAGGTATACCCATTTCTTTGCAGGCGTAGAGAGTGGGAAGTGCAAGCTGTCCTGCACCCATAAAGTCTTTATACCAGCCGATAAGCATTACCGATGAAAGCGAAAGAGCAATACCGTTCATAAGGAAAGCGAGGAACATTGCCTTGCCTGCGTCCTTACGTTCTTTGAGAACACCTGTGCAGCTGCAAAGTGCAGGGATACATACTGACTGATAGCCGGTATAGACGATTACTTTCCAAAGGGCCATAGGGAAATTGTTAGTAACTCCTTCAATCTGCTTAGTTGCAAAGGTTGTCGAAATTACATCGGCTTTGTTTACAATACCTATGATGAAAATTGAAAAACTGCAAATAAGTATAACTATTGACATAAGAGTAGATGCTTTGG
The DNA here is from genome assembly GCA_029098265.1 of Clostridia bacterium. Lineage (GTDB taxonomy): Bacteria > Bacillota > Clostridia > Lachnospirales > Anaerotignaceae > Metalachnospira. The sequence continues at coordinate 4,746 of JAQXNZ010000061.1, forward strand.
CAACGAGTTTTGCACCGAATATAGTAAGAAGGAACAGTATAATTCCGATTACTATTATAGATACACCGTAGGGCAGGCCGAATTCGGTAAATAATGTGGCCGCTCCGGATATTGATACAGCTACGGCAACAAAAACGATAAGTATCATATAAACTTCATAAATAAGTTCAAGCTTGGTATAGGGAGCCCACATCTCTTCAAACATTTCTTTATAGTTTGTGAAGTTGTGGTTTCTGTACATTAATATACACTCTCTTATTACACAGGCGAGAATGGCCATTGCCAGCAGTGCCATAATAGGAGCAAACCAACCGTATTGTACATAGTATTGGGTAGTCTGATTGCCTGTGGCAAATCCCCCTCCGGCATGGGAACCGAACCATACGGAAGCCACTGAAAACAGTGCACCAAATGAGGCACCTTTGCTTTTGTTACTCATAATAAATCCTCCTAATAAATAATAAATAATGGGATGAAATAAAAATTAATCAGATCTGATACTGGTATTTATCAGCAAATACCGTGCCAAAAAACTATGTTATACAAAAATAGACATAAAATGCGAAAATTTCTACTTAAGTAGACATATAGTTTAAAATAATAGACAGGCTGTAGCTTTAAAAGTATATAAAAAAATACACACATGTAGCTTAATATCTACATGTGTGTATTAATATTTAGACAGTGTATTATTTTTTATCCTCTATTATCATTTCCTCAGGTCTTATTTCTTCGGTCTTTACGTCGCTATCATCGGCGTTGGGTATGTCTTCTTCCTTAAACTCGGCGTTTTTAGCATCCTCGGGAAGAACAATCTGGCTCATAAGACGGAAGGTTGAAATGATAACAATTATATTCTGTATGCCGTCAACAAGAAGTGCAAAACCAAGCAGGGCAACCATAGCATTGGAAGCGTCAAAGGGGTTGATGATAAGGCAGAGACCGAATACCAGCGTTATAAGCGCAACCAGCTCTATAATGCCCCAGTTTTGTTTTCCCATCTTTTTGGCTTCAAAGCCAACCTTTATTTTGTGCAAGCCGTCCGCCACCAGCATTATTCCTACTACAATGGGAATGACGGGCAGTATAAATTTCGGAAACAGCAAAAGCAGACCGCCTGCAACGGCAAGAAATATTCCGAATATTAGACTGAACTGGAAGGATAGGCTTTTATTATTGTTTTTGTTTTTTACAAAGCCCGATATTTTTACAATGCCCCATGCCAATGTGACCGCTCCTAATGCGTAGCAGACGGTCATTATGGAAACCTGAGGCCATGCAATAAAGCATATTCCCAAAACAACGAATACAAAGGCAAAAGTGACGTATGCAAGCAGGGCTCTTTTCATAAGCTCCATATATTTCATTCCTTTCGATTTAAAATCGCAGTGCCGAAGGTGTGCAGACTGTTCAAAGCTGATAACAGCTTATACCCACACCGCAGTGAGTTATTATATTAATTATAATAGCTTTGGAAGCATTTATCAATACTTTAAAACCATAAGGAACACATGCGGCATATCTGTCGAAAACATATATTAAAAAACTCCGATACTGTCAAAGCATCGGAGTACAGAGTGTAGACAAACTAATTTTTCGTGCGGATGGTCAGCACTTTTGCCTTTGGCAAAAGCAGCGCAAGCGCAGTCGCATTTATCTTTGCGATGCACTGTTTGGAAAACGAAGAGTTTTCCAAGTTTAATCCGCAGAAGTATAAACCGCGTGAAAGTCGCGGCGCGAAGCGTCCCCGAAGGGGATTTGAGAACCTGTCTAAAGCAAACCGGAAGAATATACTCCGGCGCCGTTAGGTGTTCCC
>JAQXNZ010000062.1 GCA_029098265.1 Clostridia bacterium
CCTTTGTGAATCATGGCAATTTTTATGCAATAATGACAAAACAATATTAAGTCATTAAAACCCCGTTAATTTTTTTGTATTTTAACGTCTTTTTAAGCCCTTACAATTATAAATTTTACCACGGCAAAAAATGGGGATTTCCGAAAATAAGCCTGTATTTTACATAAAAACAGCTATCTGCAACAAAACTTTAACAAAGTACGATATTATATTAACTTTTCAGGGTTTCTGAGCCCGATTCTGTATATATCTGCGCTTTTCGGAGTTGTTATTTAAAATTTGCGTCCTAAAATACAAAGGCCGGCTATGAAATACACCTGTTTAGATGTTCTTTCTCAGCCGGCTCATTTGTCCGTATATTCCGTTAAATAGCAATATTTTCCGGAAATTATATGAGAGCGCATTCAATAAGCTTCTTTGTATAGCCGTCCTTAGGCGCCGAAAATACCTCCTCGGCTGTGCCGCTCTCTACTATTTTTCCTAAATACATAACCGCAATCCTGTCGGCCATGTAGTTTACTATGCCTATGTCATGGGAAATGAATATATAGGCTATTTTTAGCTCCTTCTGCAAATCCCTGAGCAGATTCAGTATCTGTGCCTGCACCGAAACGTCTAACGCCGATACGGGCTCGTCGCATATTATGACTTTAGGCTTTACTATAAGTGCCCTTGCTATGGCTATTCTCTGGCACTGACCGCCGCTCAGTCTCGCCGGAGTTTCGCCGAGTATGTCCTCCTCAAGGCCGACTCTGAAAATATAGTCCTTTATCAGCTCGTCCATTTCATCTCCCTCGGGCATTACCTCAAGGGTCAGAAGCGGCTCCTTCATTATCTGATACACCGTAAACTTGGGATTCATAGAGCCCTTTGGATCCTGGAAAATAAACTGTATATCCCGTCTGTACTCCTTATATTCCTCTTTGGTCATCTTGGATACATCTTTGCCGAGATAGTACACACTGCCCTCGGTGGGCTGCTGCAAATCACCGAGCACCTCGCCCGTAGTGGACTTTCCGCTGCCGCTCTCACCCACCAGACCGAGAGTTTCTCCGCAGCGCACGCCTATATCTATTCCTTTAAGCGCAATATATTTTTTAAGGGGCTTTCCGAAAAGGCTTTTGCTCATTACATATTCCTTGTGGAGGTTTTCGCCCCAAAGCACATAGTTCATGCCGTCATCCATCAGTTGCCACCTCCGCAGTATTTGCTGCACTTGAAGTAATGTCCGTCAAGCCTTGTCTCCTTTACCGCACCCTCGCATACATCGCAGGCCTCGGGGCATCTTCTTTTGAATATGCACTCTTTTCTTTCCCTGTACTTTTCAGGTACGAAGCCGGGTATCTCCATAAGCCTTTCATCCTTTTTGATATTAAGCGACGGTATAACGCTTATGAGAGCCCTTGTATAGGGGTGCATGGGCTTTTCAAAGAGGGCTGATGTCTCGGCCTCCTCCAGTATCTGTCCGGCATACATTACCGCTATGCGGTGACAGTATTTCTTTATAACGCCCAAGTCATGGGAAATCACCACTATAGACACGCCGAGTTTCTCATTTATATCCTTGAACAGGTCCATTACCTGAGCCTGCAGGGTGCTGTCAAGGGCTGTTGTCGGTTCGTCGGCTATTATTATTTCGGGGTCGTTCATCATGGCAATGGCTATATTTACCCTCTGTCTCATGCCGCCCGAAAGCTGCCAGGGATACATCTCCAGTATTCTGTCGGGATTGTCAAAGCCAACCGTTTTCAGTTTTTCCCTTGCCCTTTCCAGGCCCTCGGCCTTATTCTTTTTGTTGTACAGCATATAGCCGTCGGCAATCTGGCTTTTGATTTTGAACATGGGGTGCAGATAGAACACCGTGTTCTGGGGAACAAGTCCTATTTTTGCACCTATCAGCTTTTTCTTTTCGCCCTTTGATATGGTTTTGTAGTCCTTGCCCAGTACCGTGAATTTGTCACAGCTGTATTCCAGATTTTCGGGCAGAAGGTTTACAACGGTTTTCATGGAAAGTGTTTTTCCCGAGCCGCTTTCGCCTACAAAGCCCATTATTTCGCCCTTTCTCAGCTCAAAGGATATGCCCGAGGCGATGACCCTGCCGTTGGTTTTATCGGTAATTGTAAGATTTTCTATTTCAATAAGCTTATCCATTTTTTCTGCCTCCTTTTCTGCTTTCAAGAAGGTCATTGAGGCCGTCGCCCAGAAGGTTGAAGCCAAGCACAGTTATAACTATGGCTATACCGGGAGCAACTGCCAGATATGGATATGATATAAAGTATTTTCTTGATTCGTTGAGCATAAGTCCCCAGCTGGCGTTGGGCGCCTGTATTCCCAGTCCGAGGAAGGACAGCGATGTCTCAATCATTATCGCCTGGGCAATGCTGGAGCTGAACTGCGTTATAAGCCTTGTGGCCATCATGGGCATGTAGTGCTTTATAAAAAGGCGTTTCTTTGAAATGCCGTAGCTTTTGGCGGCCTTTACAAAGAGCATACTCTCTATATCCAGTATCATGGAGTACACAAGCCTTGCAAATACCGGCACTATAAATATAGCTATGGCTATAATAGCACCCTTTTCACCTCTGCCGACTACAGTAACGAGCATCATTGCCAGCAGTATTCCGGGGAAAGAAAGGAAGCCGTCTATGAACCTCATTATTATATCGGAGACTATGCCCTTGCTCATGCCTGCTGCGGCACCGAGCAATGTGCCTACGGCGGCACCAAAGCCCGTTGAAACAACACCCACCAGCAGAACGGTTCTTGAGCCCTTCATTATTCTGCTGAGTATGTCTCTGCCGAAGTTATCCGTACCCAGTACATAGTCGGGATTGACGCCGGGCTTAAGGAATTTATACTGTGTCGCCATTTCCAGCGGGTCATGGGGCATGTATATGAACGATGCAAGGCAAACAAGCACAACTATCGAAACAAATACAATGCCTATGGCAAGGCTGACGCTCATTCTTTTTTTGCGAAGCCCTTTATTTTTTGTTTTCATCGTTCTCCACCTGCCTTTGCTCTGATTTTAGGATTAAGCAGCATTACCGCTATATCCACAACAAGGGATGTGAAAACGACTACAGCCGTTATGAACATTACTATTCCCTGCAGAAGAACGATGTCCCTCTGTTCTACCGCCACCAGCAGAAGTCTGCCCAGTCCCGGCAGAGAGAACACGGATTCCACTACAACCGTGCCGCCCATAAGCTTCGCAAACTGCATTCCGAACACGTTTATAGGCGCTATCATTGCGTTTCTGAGGGCATATTTAAAATATATTGTGGAGCTTTTAAGCCCCTTTACCTTTGCCATTTCCATGTAGTCCTGATTGAGAGTATCAATCATGCTTGTCCTTACGGAACGTATAAGCATTCCCACCTCGCCAATGGCAAGGACAGTACAGGGCATGACAAGATTTCTCAGATACGGAAAAAGACCGTTGCTCAGCGGCACATAATCCGATATCGGAAACCACTTAAGCTTCAGCCCGAAGAAAACTATGAACAGCATACCTATCCAGAATGACGGTATTGCCGAGCCTATCTGCATTATGCTTCTTGAAAAATAGTCAATGGGTCTGTCCTTGTAAATTGCCGACAGCACGCCCAGAACTATGGAAATAACCGAAGCGATAAGCATTGATATAAATGCCACCGAGAAGGTGACGGGAAGTCTCTGTATTATCAGAGTAAGCACATCTGTGCCGTAAAGATATGATTCGCCGAAGTCAAGGTGTATAAGACCTCTCAGCCAGTCCGCATACTGAACAATCCACGGCCTGTCCAATCCCATGACAGCCCTCAGCTGGGCTATCTGCTCCGCACTGGCCTCTGTGCCCAGTATGAGCGACGCCGCATCTCCGGGTATGAACATAAGAACGAAGTAGGTTATAAACGAGACTATGAATATAACGACAATTGCGCTCCATATCCTTTTCAAAATATAATTAAGCATAAGTCTTCACCCTTTTAAGAATAAGGGGAACGGCGTTAAAGCCGTTCCCCCAGACTGTAGACAAACCGGTTTTTGAAGCAGAAAGGTTTGGAAAACGAAGGGTTTTCCAAATGGAATCCGCAGGTCGAGCTTTGCCCGACCGAGGAGAATGGCGTGTTTCGAGGCCATCGGCCGATGGAATAGCCATTCATGCCTTAATTTAAACAAGTCAAAAACAGGTTTTTGACTTAATGTCGACAAAGTCGACACTATAGGAAACGGCTTTTAAGCCGTTTCCCGTTGCAGCTTTGTTATTATCAGCTGAAGCTTACCGCTTTAAGATTGAGCATGTCTATAGGATAGATGGAGAAGCCTTCCACTTTCTCGTTAAGTCCGTAGAACTTGGAAAGAGACTGTAAGTATACGCAGGGTACTTCTTCAGCAAGTACTCTCTGTATATCAGCATAAAGCTCTTTGCGCTTTGCTTCGTCCTTTTCCTGACGTGCTTCATCAAGCAGAGCATCAACGTCTCCCGAAAGAAGGCTGATATAGTCTCCGCTTGTTGATTTATATCTTGAAAGGAAGTTGTAGGGCTCAAGTCTGCCGGAGTGAGCTACAACAGTCATATCATATTTCTTGTCTGTGTAAACATCGCTCATCCATGTAGCCCATTCAATTATTTCTATTTCGCATGTAATGCCTATCTTGCTGAGCTGGTCGGCAATAATCTGACCTGCGTCAACGTGTGTCTGGTAGGGCTTGGGAAGCTTAAGGCTGATAGTAAATCCGTCGGGATAGCCTGCCTCTGCAAGAAGCTCCTTGGCAGCCTCTACGTCGTAAGGCATTACGTCTGTTGTATCAACATAGTAGGGTGAGCATACGGGAAGGTGTGAGCCTATCTTTGTGCCGTTGCCCCATACTACTGTATCAATGATTTCATCTTTATCAATAGCCATTGCTATGGCCTGTCTTACCTTTACGTTTGAAAGATACTCATTTTCCTGATTGAGAGCCAGTATCTCTATGGAGTTCTGGGGTTCTGAATATCCCTTTACTCCGTCTGTATTATTGAGTACATCAATCTGGTCGGCAGTTACCTCTGTAATGTCGATATCGCCTACCATAAGGGCCGAAAGCTGTGATGTATAGTCGGGGATAAGTGTAAACTCAACATTCTGTATGTTTGCCTTTTCTCCGAAGTAGTCATCGTTTCTTGTAAGCTTGATGGACTGCTGGGGAACCCACTCAACATACTTATAGGCGCCTGTTCCTACGGGGTTTGTCTTAAGGTCATCGGAGCATTCCTCGGGGATGATTGCTGTCCAGGGGTAAGCAAATGACTGAAGAAGGTCTACATCGAGATTTTCTGTTGTGAACTTGATTGTATAGTCATCAATGACATCAATGCCCACAATGTTTTTGTACATGGAAGCCTTGGGGCTTTCCTCGCCTTTAAGACGTTCAAATGAGTATTTAACGTCTGCGGCTGTCATTTCTCTGCCGTTATGGAAAAGCACTCCCTCGTTGAGATAGAATGTGATTGACATTCCGTCCTCGGCAAGATCCCAGTCATGTGCAAGGTCGGGAATAATGTTCCAGTCCGTGTCGCATGTTATAAGTGTGTCAAAGATGTTGCTTGTTACCTCCAGTGTTGCTATAGCCGCAGTCCTCTGGGGGTCAAGGCCCTCGGGATCAGCCGTATAGGCAATTCTGAGTGTATCCTTTTCCTCTGCGCTTGTTTCCTGAGCGCTGTCTCCTGTGGCTTCCTTCTTTGAAGAAGAACAGCCTGCTGCACCAACGACAAACATCGCTGACATAAGTACAGCCAATACTTTCTTTAACATTTTGTTTCTCCTTTCAGTTAATAAAATTTTTACCTGTAAAATATCTTTTACTGAAAACACCGGCTGTCCTCTCCCCTGCCCTCCGTAAAATCAAATCCTTCCGGCCCGAAGGTCTCTGTATACGTCGGCAGAGGCGGTTTAATCCGCGCGTCCATAAAGTATTTGGCAATTTAATTAAACATAAATTTAACAAAAAGTCAATACCGGATTTAACATTTCGTATGTTATGCCATTATTTAACACCGTGTTTTGTGCATAATTACCCTATATACATCGATTGACAGCGATATTTTTAATATTCTATAATAGAAAAAAATAAGGAGGTATTTTGATATGAATGTAATGGAAGCCATTAAGGCACGCAGAAGCATCAGAAAATTTGAGGACAAACCGGTAGAAAAGGAAAAAATAGACCTTCTTCTCAGAGCCGCAATGCAGGCGCCCTCGGGAACAAACGAACAGCCTTGGGAATTTATAGTTGTTGAGGACAAAGGAACTCTTGAAAAGCTTTCCCATGCCCATGAATATGCTATGGCAATGAAAAACGGTGCAGTAGCAATAGTAGTAGTCGCAAACAAAAACTATTTCAATACAGACTGTCTCTGGCAGCAGGACCTTGCGGCAGCCAGCGAAAATCTTCTTCTTGAGGCCGTAGAGCTCGGTCTGGGCGCCACATGGATGGCTATCGCTCCCTTTGAGGACAGAATAGACTACATAAACAAGCTTTTTGACCTTCCCGAGGAGATTATCCCCTTCAACATGATAATAATCGGCTATCCCGCCAAGGAAAAGGGCTTCGAGGACAGGTTCAAGCCCGAAAGAGTGCATTGGGAGAAGTGGTGAGAGGCGAAGCCTCTTAAGTCGAAAACAGGTTTTCGACTTGTTATTGGAACTTACAGAAAAAGTTCCTTCAAAACTTTTCCTGTAAGCGTGGCTGTGTTTTAGGAATTGAGCCCTGCGGAAATAATTCCGCAGGGCATAACTTTTTTAGGACTTTTTATAAACCGAATTGCTGTATCGGCATACAAAAAGAACTGTACGGTTTGAAATACAGTTCTCAGACTGTATACAAACCGGTCTTTTGGGCGGAAAGGTTTGGAAAACAAAAAGTTTTCCAAGTTTAATCCGCAGGCGGAGACCGCGCTCTTCGCCGAGGAGAATGGCGTGTTTCAAGGCTTTTCACGCTTTTTTGAAAAGCCGATGGAATAGCCATTCATGCATTGATTTAAGTAAGTCGAAA
>JAQXNZ010000063.1 GCA_029098265.1 Clostridia bacterium
GCGAATGCCGAAAGCGAAACGCAGCCTTTGGCGAAGTTGAGCTTGCTCTGCGGCAGAGCACAAATTGCCATTCAAAGGCAAAATCGAATATTTATATTTGATTTTGTTTTTGGTTTTCATTTTATATTCGGCGAATGCCGAAAGCGAAACGCAGCCTTTGGCGGAGTTGAGCTTGCTCTGCGATTCGCAGGCACATGTACTACCCCGTTTTTCCTTTACCTGCCAAATTATATTTAAGCGAAAAATTATCCCGCCTCCGAAAATAAAGCAGGATAATTTACGTTATTAATGCTTATGGTGTACAAGCTTATCAAAATCATAGTCTATAAGCCTGTGATAATAGCTTCCCATGACGTCAAAGGTAAAGCAGTATTTATATTCGTCAATGCCTTCGTCATTAAAATAAACAACATACTGAAACTCTGAGTCATCTATCTCCTCGCAGACAAAATCACTGCTTTCCTTTGCAAATATTTTCTTTATCTCATCAATAGAACAGCTTCTGTCTCTTATCTTTTCGATAAGCTCGTTCAGAAACGCCTTTCTGGGATTGCTGTCCATTATTTTGTCTATGCCTTCCGAATATACTCTTATGCCATATCTTCCGTCGGAAGCTCTTTCCACATCAATTCTTCCGAGTCTTTCTTCGGCATAGGGCTTAAAGGCAATTATATTTTCGGCAGTTTTGTCAACATCTGTACCGAGAAGGAAAGTTGCCAAATCCTCGGTATAGTATATACACATGCTACTGTTGTGCTTTTCGCCAAGCTTAAGCATCATTTCAAATATGGAATCCGAAAGATTTTTTAAAAGATACGAATAGCCCTTTTTCATTGCTGTCATTCTCCCTGAGATATATTTTCGGGAACGGTTACCTCTCCCTGGCCTGAGCCGAGTATTATAAGTATATCATCGTCACCGCCGAGAAGCAGGTCGTCAACAACTATAACCGCATTGTCAAAGTAAGGCAGAAGGTCCTGTCCCTGTCCTTCCTCCTTGACAATTATTCTCGTATATTCAGTCTGTTCTCCCTTATAGGTGGATACACTGCTTATTGTAAAGCCTTCGCCCTCAAGCACATCTCTGGTTCTTCCGGCAAGACCCATAATATCTCCGCCGTTGGCAATCTCTATGTTTTTATGCTTGCTGCTTGTAAGATACTCGCCGCCCGAATAGAAGATTTCATCTACCGTCTTGCTTATTGATGACGTATCCGCAATATAGTAGCTTGCACCGTTAATATACTGGGCATATCCGGGTATTGTTTCTGTAAGTATCTCGCTGGATTTTATATCATTTATATATTTAGCATAGTTTAGCATTGTGCCGATGGACATATCGGTCTTTAAATACTCAAAGGCCGCTTTTATAAGGCTCGGTGCATTGCTTATTATCGTATCGGTGTTAAGCACCTGATTCATAAACGCTGAAAGGAACTGGTGCTGTACTTCAATTCTGCCCAGGTCGCCGTTGGTATACTGTCTGTTTCGTACAACCTGCTCTGCCATATCTCCGTCAAGGTGCTGCTGACCCTCTCTAAGGTTGATGTAAAGTCCCTGAACGGGGTCACTGTAATACATATCGTAGGGTACATACATATCTACACCGCCGATGATGTCAACCACAGCCTTAAAGGCCTCGATATTGAACAGTACATAATTGTCTATCTCTATTCCCAGCAAATCCTCCAGCTGCATTTCCAGACATTCCATACCTACTTCATCACCGCCGTAGGCATGTACTGCATTCATTTTAACAACACTGGGAATGGACTTTCCTACAGAGCCTATTTTTTCCTTTACGGAAGGAAGCACCTCTGTATATGTGTCTCTAGGAACCGAAAGCATTTTTACGGTGCCTGATTCACTGTCAAAGTTTACAACAAATATTACGTCTGTTCTTGTTTCTGCCTCGTCAACGCCGCAGACAAGGATATTGACATTTATATCATCCTTGAGCATCTCGCTGAGAACCTCGGTTACCTTAGGTGTCTTTGTATATCCCTTTTCGGGGGTATATACTGCCTTTGTATAGGCATATACAGCCACAAAGGAAATGGCTATAAAGCACACAAGTATTATAAATACAGTTTTAAAAAACGAAGCTACATGATTTTTCTTTTTAACACCGTTATTTTTCTTTTTGCCAAACATCACTCAATCTCCTAAATATCAGCTTTCTTTAAGACCGATAACGATCTTTATATCCGTTCCTCCGTCTATCGCCGAAGAATCCGCAACAACCTTTGCATCGCTGAAAAGTCCGACCAAGTCATTGCCCATTCCCTCCTCTGGAACATATATTATCGTAGTATCCTGCTGATTGCCGTACCATGTGGTTATCTTGGTTACATTATAGCCGAGACCGTTGAGCCTTTCCTGAGTCTTGGCGGCATAGCCCATAATGTTTCCGCCGTTGGATACCTCTATCGTATACTGCTTGCTGTCGCTTTCCGCCGTATTTTCGGCAATAATGCCTCTGAACACTCTGTCCGACATTTCCTTTATGCCGGCCTTATCCGGGATATACATGTTCTGTGCTTCTCCCGGAATGGTCTCCATTGATATTTTGGTCATATCAACGAGGGATATGTATTTAAGATAGCCGAGACAATCGCCCAGCGAAATATCTGTATCTACATATTTATACACGGTATTGATAAGACTTGTCATATCACTGATTACATTTTCCGAGTCAAATATCTTTCCGATGAGAGCAAACATGAAGTCATGTTGGGTGCTTATTCTGTCTATATCCTGCTTGGCATAGCCTTTTCTGAACCTGACAAGCTGTTCGGCCTTTGCGCCGTCCAGATGCTGCTGACCTTCCTTAAGGTCTATTATGGGGCCTCCGGTATCGCTCATATCCCAGTACATATCCATAGGAACATACATGTCAACTCCGCCGACCGCATCAACTATTTCACGGAAAGCCGCAAGATTAATCGTTACATAGTGGTCTATATCGACATCGAGCAGGTTCTCAAGGGTAGACACAAGATATTCATTGTTCTTCTCCGAGCCTGCATAGGCATAAAGCTCCGTAATCTTGCATTCGCCAACGGTATCATATTTCGAGGGTATATATTCTCCTCTGTCGCTGTTTTTCATATCAAGCATCATGCTGTCAGTCATATATACCTGCGTATCTCTGGGAACCGAAACAAAGTAAGCTTCTCCCGTATCGGTATCAAAGGAAACAACAAAAATAACGTCGGAATGTATCTCATCCTCATCGGTGCCTATGACTGCAACATTTATCCTGCTGTCGGCTACGGTGGCGTCAAGGTTGCTTTTTGCATCGCCGTTCATGGCGTCCTGCTTGTCCCGCTGGGATTTCAAAGCGGTAGCCGCCAGCACAAATACGGCTGAGAACAAAAATACAATGACAAAAACTGTAAGTATAAATCTGCCTATAAGTTTTTTTCTTCTGCGTTTAGCTTTATAATTTTCCCTATTATTCACCGGTTTTCTCCCCATTTGTTCGATAAGCCCAACTCTAAAATTAACTAAGATATTATATCAAAAATCCATGATTTTTACAATAAAAAATAGATTTTTAAGATTATATTAATAAATTTTGTTTAAATCAGACTTATACATTCATAATATACATCTTTATGACAGCTCTCAGTCTGCTGTTTATATAACATTTTTTGTTGTGGAATTAAATTAAATGATATAATATAGATTCGGTGATGAGTATGAAAAAATTTGTAAAATATATAGCAGATACACTGAATATTGAGCCTCCGGAGCTTGTTATAGGTGCATCCGATTTTAAGTCCGACAATTCCCTTGCCCATTTTGATGCGGAGGGTAACAGGCTCTGTTTAAAAAGTGGCGATGTCACACCCCAAAATCTTTTCCGTGCCGCCCATGAAATGAGACATATATGGCAGATGCAGCATAAGGAGCTTGGATATTTCAAAGATTATGTTTCTGCGGATAAAGCCGAGAGTATAAAAGCCTTTAACGGCCAGCCTGAGGAAATAGATGCCAACGCCTTTGCCGCCGCCGTAATTATAAAAATATTTGGCATAATTCCGCAGTTTAAGGGTCTGACCGATGAAACAAAAGAAAAAATATACAGAGCGGCGGAGAAGTTTGATTTATAATTCACCGCAATTATCTTTGTGTACATAATATAAGCAGGGCTTCGGCCCTGCTTATATTTTCCTTATTCCCATTAGAATATGATTTGGCAGTCAACGGCTTCCGGCCTCGACATACCATCTCGGTTCATCATAGAACAAAAATCTTTCTTTTCCTCTAATTCTGCAAAGATACCTTATACCGCTTCCGCCTGCCTTTAGGCTTGCGGCTCTCCTTTTATCAAGTACCTTATCTATGGCATATACTCTGCCGTTCTCCCATTTTATTGCTCTGGGCGTCATATTGCCCTCGGTGTCAAATACAGCGTCAACCTCTACATATACCCTTCTGCAATAATCCATATTTTCACCTTATTTCATCAATATAGAATAGTAATATTTATAAAATCAGTGTAAAATATCTATAGATATAATAGCTTAAACAGAACCTATGTTCCTATTTATTTCATTATAGCAAGAATGTAAGTTCTTATCAATATGTAAATATTACTAAACCAACGAGGTGGTATATATGTGCGGACGATATGAGATGTTCTTTACTTCCGAAAACAGGGATATGAATTATATAATTGATATAATAAGGCGCAGATACCCCGATGAAGCCGACGGCATTAAACTCGGTGAAATATTCCCCACCTGCAAAGCCTCTGTCATAGCCGCCATGCAAGAGGAAACAGCACCGGAGCTTTTTTCCTGGGGCTTCCCCAAATACAGCGGTTCCGGAGTCATAATAAATGCCCGTTCCGAAACTGTACTGGAAAAGCCGTCATTTAAAAATGCCATGTTGGAGCATCGGTGCGTCATTCCCTCTACAGGCTTTTATGAATGGAGCCATGACGGCACAGGAAAAAAATACAGGTTCAATATTGCAGGAGAGGAAAACCTGTACATGGCAGGTATATGGAAAGAATATAACGGCGAAAGAAAATACGTGATACTCACAACAAACGCAAACG
>JAQXNZ010000064.1 GCA_029098265.1 Clostridia bacterium
AAAATAACAACTGCCGTAACAACAGGTCCTGCCAGCGGTCCCCGACCGACCTCGTCAATGCCTCCTATCAGGCTGTATCCCTGCTGCCGAAGCTCCTTTTCATAAACAGATATTTCCTCAAGTCTGTTAAGCTCCCTAAGGTGTGCCGAATATTTTTTATCATATTGGGCAACCAGCTTTATTACCCCTGACCTTTCGTCATTTCTGAACAAATCTATTTTATCGGGCAGCTCCTCAACAGCTGTATTTTCAAATATTTTCTTTATTTCTCCTATTTTTAGTGACAAACATACCACCTCAACATACTATTATACACACAGACACTCCATAAGGCAAATAAAAACATCATTAGGAATGTGTTATTGCATAACAAAATTCTTTATGCTAATATTTATTTAATTTCATTACGGGGCTCCGCCCCAAACCCCGCAAGCCTTTAAAAAGGCTTGACCTAAACCTTATTTCCGAAAAACATTCGTTTTTCGATGAGGATTTATCTAAACTCTATGTAAAATTTTGACTTGTTTTGCAATACAGTGCCGCGGGCGAAGTTCGCGAATGGATAACCATAAACCAGCTGACCAAATTTCCGACCTGTTTGGGTTTAAAAAGCGTTGCCCGAAAGAGGTGGGGGTTGCAAGGGGAAACAAGCTCGACCGCTGCCGGTGGCAGATGAAGGGAGAGCGACTTTCTGTGAGCTGCGAAGAATTGCGAACGGCAGTGAGCAAGGCAAGACGAGCGAACAGAGGACAGGAGACAATGGGCTTCGCAACTCCGAATGGTCTCCTTCCCCTGCGTGCACTCGCTGGGACAGCGAAAAAACAGAAATTAGAAGCCGAAGCTTCGGAAAGCCAACTCCACCACCTTGGAGTGTGTACAAACTCGATTTGAAGTCTCGGCATCGTGATGCCAATTAACTATTATTTATTAAATTGACTCACACCCATACATGCCAGTCCGATGCCGAGCATTAAGACAGCGGAATTCAATTCTATACTTTCCATGATTGACAGCACTACCACGGCTATGCCCATGGCAAGGGCTACGGTTTTAAATATAAGATTGATAAGCTCTTTTGGGTTTTGCTTATCTTTTTCCTTTTTATCGGACATATTTGCCTGCATCAGCTCATCCACCGTTATTCCGAATATTTCCGCCAGCTTCGGCAGTGTTGCCACATCGGGTACGGACAGATCCCTTTCCCATTTTGATACGGCTTTGTCGGTTATGCCTATTTTTTCCGCCAGCTCAAGCTGCGTCATGCCTTTTTCTTTTCTCAGTGAGGAAATTTTGCTTCCAAGTGTTTGTTTTTCCATTTAAAAGTACTCCTTTTGTTTGATATATGAATTGTACCACAGCCCCGTTAATCGCTCAACCGACGTGCAGTTTACTTTTATCGACCGTTGGTTTACCGTATGAAACGCCGTAATTTCAGTGATTTTAACGGCTTTAACATAAAAATCGACGCCCGAAGCTAATATTTCGGACGCCGAAGACGATTTTCGATTTCAATTATGATTTGCTGACCCTACGGGCACGGACTTATCAGATGAATGCACCGCCGTCTACTATTATGTTCTGTCCTGTCATAAAGTCTGCATGGGCGATGAGTGCATATACAGTCTGCGCAATGTCATCGGGCTCGGCAACCTTCTGCAGAGGGGTTTCTCCCGCAAGCTTGTCGATATGGCCTGTTCTGCCTTCTACCCAGCGGGTAAGAACGATACCGGGAGCAACTGCAAGTACTCTGACCTCGGGTGCCAGTACTCTGGCGAGGGACTTGGTAATGCTTATTTCAGCGGCTTTGCTGGCTGCGTATGCTATGGAGCTTCCCAGACCCGTAACGCCTGCGATAGATGTTATGTTGATGATTACGCCGTGGGCCTTTTTGAGGGCATCGGCTGCGGCACGGCACATAAAGAAGGTACCCTTTACGTTGAGAGCGAAAATATCGTCAAAGTATTCGCCTTTCATTCCCTCAAGGTCGCTGTGGTCAACAAAGTGTGTCCTTCCTGCGTTGTTTACAAGTATGTCAAGCTGTCCCCAGTCCTTTAAAACTGCGGCTATCATGGCACGGCACTGGTCGTCGTCAGATACATCTGCCTTATAAACGGCGCATTTTACACCGAGAGCCTCTACTTCTGCCTTTGCTTCGTAGGCTTCCTTTTCGGAATGGGCATAGTTGATGCAGATGTTTGTGCCTTCCTTTGCAAGACGGAGGGCAATACCCTTTCCTACGCCTGTGCCTCCTCCTGTTATGAGAGCGACTTTACCTTTGATTTCCATAAAAGTTCCTCCTTTAGTATGATATTTGCTTATTATATAGGCAATTCCCCATAAAACTATGTTACCATATATTATTTTAGCTGTAAATGTGTTTAATTGATAAAAGAAAATAACGGTAATTTTATATAAAATGCCGAGACGGAATTATTGCAGACATTGACAAAACGGATATGTATCTGTATAATCTATTATTGTTCTATTTAGAACTAAAAGAGGTGAGCTTATTGAGTAAAGAATTTTTTGAATATGCGGGACTTCCCTTTACGGCTAAAAAAATGTATGACCGTATGCTTATTCCTGCGGCGGATAAATTCGGAATAACAAAGACCGAGCTGGACATACTGCTTTTTCTTGCCAACAATCCCGAATATGATACGGCTACGGATATAGTAAAGGTCAGGCGGTTGACTAAGTCCCACGTTTCCACGTCCGTGGACAGCCTTGTGAAAAAGGGGCTTTTGGAAAGAATGCTAAAGGACGGAAACACCAAAACGGTCCATTTGAAGATTATGCCTGCAGCGGACTGTATAGTTGAGGAGGGCAGGGCCGCCCAGAGAAATTTCTGGCAGATACTGCTTGACGGTCTTACGGCGGAGGAGAAAAGGACTGCGGCAGTGGTGCTTGGAAAAATGCACGCAAATATAAATAATGCTTTAAATTAGCTTTTAAGGAGATGTAATTAATGCTTTTAAAATTTATTGTATGCTTTATAGCAGGTATAGGAGCAGGACTGGGAACGGGCTTTGCGGGAATGAGTGCGGCGGCGGTCATAAGCCCTATGCTTATAACTTTTTTGGGAATGCCCGCCTATGAGGCCGTAGGTATAGCCCTTGCCAGCGATGTGCTTGCCAGTGCAGTCAGTGCCTACACCTACGGAAAGAATAAAAATCTCGATATCAAAAACGGTATCGTTATGATGATATTTGTGCTTATATTCACATTGGTAGGAAGCTTTGTGGCCAGCAGAGTGCCAAACAGCACAATGGGCGGCTTTTCAACGGTAATGACCTTCCTGCTGGGTGTAAAATTCATTGTTAAGCCTGTAATGACCACCAAGGAGGCTATGGGAAATGTCAGCGCCTCCAAGAGAATAAAGCAGTCTGTAATATGCGGTATCGTAATCGGCTTTATATGTGGCTTTGTAGGTGCAGGCGGCGGAATGATGATGCTTCTCATACTTACAAGCATTCTCGGCTATGAGCTTAAAACGGCGGTGGGCACAAGCGTTTTCATAATGGCGTTTACGGCATTTACCGGAGCCATGAGCCACTTTGCCATAGGCGGTGCACCTGATATGGTCTGCCTTGTGTTCTGCGTGCTTTCCACACTGCTGTGGGCAAGGATAGCCGCAAAGTTTGCCAATAAGGCCAAGCCCGAAACACTCAACCGTGCGGTGGGCGCCGTGTTATGCATACTCGGTGCGGTAATAATTGCGGTCAAGTATTTTTAAAGGAATAGCTGTGCGGCAAAAAATAGTAACATCAATAAAATATTTTTAAAAACTAAGGTAAAATTTGGCTTATTGCACATTGATATGGAACGGCTTCTCTGATATAGTACTCATATTGTGGAAGATTATTAGCAATATTGTGGAAGATAAATAACAATAAAAGGTTATATTGGAGGTAGTCGTATGATGCGCGGTAATGATCTTGGCAGGGATTCCGTGCCGAAACTCGTCCTGAGACTGGCGGTTCCGACAATGATAGCACAGTTTGTCAATGTGCTCTACAGCATTATTGACCGTATGTATATAGGCAATATTCCCGAAAATGGAGCAATGGCGCTGGCGGGGGTAGGTATATGCGGGCCTATAGTCACGCTTTTGTCCTCCTTCGGTACGCTGGTGGGGCTGGGCGGTTCGATACTCATGGCCATGCGAATGGGCGAGGGCGATGATAAAAAGGCAAAGCAGATATTGTCAAATTCGTTTTTAATGCTCATAGCGTTTTCAGTGGTGCTGACGGTGATGTTTCTGCTGCTTAAAAATAAACTGCTCATGTGGTTCGGCGCCAGTGAAGCTACCTTCAGCTATGCGGATACATATTTAAGCATATATACGGCGGGAACATTTTTCGCGCTTATGGCTGTGGGACTGAACTATTTCATAAACTGTCAGGGCTTTTCCACAGTGGGAATGACAACGGTGCTTATAGGCGCTATCGCAAATATAGTGCTTGACCCCATATTTATATTTGCCTTTGATATGGGTGTTGCGGGTGCGGCTGTGGCAACGGTGCTTTCACAAATGGCATCCTGCGCCTTTGCGCTTGTGTTCCTTTTCGGCAAAAGACCGAAAATAAAAATAACCTTCGGCGGTTATTCAAAAAATATAATGACAAGGATAATAACCCTCGGACTGTCTCCGTTTCTTATACTGGCGACGGACAGCATAATTATCATAGTGCTCAATACGGTGCTTCAGCGCACAGGCGGTGCCGAGGCAGATATGCTTATTGCCGCTGTCACCATAGTGCAGAGCTATATGTCGGTAATTACAGGTCCTATGATAGGCATAAGCAGCGGAACCCAGGCAATAATCAGCTACAACTACGGTGCAGGCAGAACCGACAGGGTAAAAGAGGCGGAGAAAAATATACTCGCCCTCTGTCTTGTGTTTACCGCAATAATGTTTGCCGTATCAAGATTTGTGCCTGAGCTTTTCGCAGGCATGTTCATAGACGATGCGGAGGGAATAAAGCTTGCGGGCTGGGGCATAAGGACGTTTACATTGGGTATAGTAACCCTCAGCTTCCAGTATGTTTTTGTTGACGGTCTTACGGCACTGGGAAGGACAAAAACAGCACTCACCATGTCCATGTTCAGAAAGGCAAGCTATGTGGTGTCGGCAATAGTACTGGCCTATACGGTATCTGCAAGGGCTTCGTTCTATGCGGAGCCGCTGGTGGATATAGTATGCTCGGGCATTACATCTCTGGTATTTTTGAGAGTGTTTGACGGACATCTTAAAAAGAGAGAAATGGGCTTTATGGCGGCATAAATCAAAGATAATACGGGCGCAGACGTTGTTTGTCTGTGCCTTTTTGCATCTTTATAATTGCGGCGGTAATTCTTAAGAAAATTGACAAAATCAAAACTTCTCACTGTGCTATAATCAAGGCATATAATGGTACGGTACAAGAAGGGAGATAATACTATGAAAACAAAAAAAGCGTTTGCCGCCGTTCTGGGTGCGGCTATGGCATTGGGCGCATGCATGCATGCCTTTGCCGAGAGTGAAAAGGCAGTTACAAGGGGTCAGACGGTTGAAAAGCTTTGGATTACTGAGGGCGAACCTGTTGTAAACTATATCATGCCCTTTGATGATGTAGACGGAGACATCACGGAGGCTGTGCGCTGGGCGGCTTCGGAAAAGCTTATAAGCGGTGTCGGCGGCGGAAAATTTGAGCCCGAAGCAGGCATAACCCGTGAACAGACAGCCGCAGTGCTTTACCGCTATGCACAGTACAAGGGTTACGATGTTACCGGCGGGGAGAATACAAACATTTTAAGCTATAACGATGCCTTTGATATAAGCGAATATGCAGTCGGTGCCGTTCAGTGGGCCTGTGCCGAAGGCATACTGACAGATAAAGACGGAAATATAGAGCCTGCGGGCAAGGTTTCGGAGAGCGAAGCCTGCAGAATGATAGAAATGACAGCAGTAAATCAGAAACCGCAGACCGTTGTCAATATGGAGAATGAAAACATCAGCCTTATATATAAGGGAGGATATGACTTTGTGCTCAACTCAGCAGATAAACAGACCGAGTTCAAAATGAACTGCCTTGTTAACGACAGCTATAAGCCCGAAATTACATTGGCTGACCTCAACGGCGACGGAACGGACGAAATCTGCATTACAGCCGTAACAGGTGCGGGAAGCGGATTCCATACGGAAACGGTATTCGTATTTGACGGAAGCAGTCTTGAGGAGCTGATTGTGCCCGAAGCCTATGAAATAGCCGATTCCGTTATAAGCTTCGATGAGCAGGAAAACAAATACACAATTACAGCCGACAAAAAAACATACGAGATAAATGACCTCGGAAGCTACGGAAAGCTTGTATTCACCGATTTGAAGGAATACGAGATAAAGGACGGAAAGCTGTACGCAAAATTACAGCTTCAGAATGCGCCGGACGCCATATTAGGCGAGTTGTGCATTGAATACAAGGCAGTCGAGGGCGGCTTCGGCATTGAAAGAATAACATATACGGAAAATATCTGATAATTTTACAGAATACTTATCTTCTAAATCCCCTTGCGGACATAAATGATTCGCAGGGGGATTTTTTTATATTTGCTATTGACAAACAAAACATACAGTTGTATGCTTATCATATAAAACATACGATTGTAGGTGATATTGTGAATAAGAAATTACCCGATACGGAACTCAGAGTAATGCAGGTTATATGGAACAGCGTAACCCCTGTCAGCACATCAGCCATAAGGGAAAAGCTGCAGGAGGAGAAGCCATGGAATCTGTCGGCACTGCAGACACTGCTTGGCAGACTTGTTAACCGAGGCTTTCTAAAGACAGAAAAAGAAGGCAAAAACAGATATTATGAACCGCTGGTATCTGAAGAGGAGTACCTTGCCGAGGACAGCCGACGGTATCTGGAAAAATGGAAGGGCGGCTCCCTGAGGGATTTGGTGGCATGCCTGTATGAAAGTGAGTCCGTAACTATGGAGGACCTTAAGGAATTGAGAGAATTCATAGACGAAAAGACGAAGGAGTGAGCCTTATGACGGATTTATTTGCGGAATATTTGAAGATAAGCCTATGCATGATTCCTGTCATTGCCGCCGCCATTTGGCTCCTTCCGAAGGCCGCAGGCAAATACAGAGCGTCTCTGCCCTATGCGGTATATTTGATAATAGCCCTGAGACTGCTTATGCCTCTGAATATCACAGTGCCGAGCAATGCTGTTCAGTATCAGCCTGAGGTCATCTTTTCGGCACTGACGGCGGAGGAAAAAGGTGATACAGCAAAGGCTGCGGCAGACATGAAAACGGAGACTGCCCAATCTAGGTATCTTGCGGCGGAAAAGCAAAGCATAAAAAAACAGCCCATATCGGCAGTACAGATATTATGCATCCTGTGGCTGACGGTTGGAACGGTACTGGCTTTATGGTATGCGGCTTCGGCAATACGGCTGTCCGGGGAGCTAAAAAGCAGAGCGGATGAACCCTCGGACAGGGTTAAAAATGTATATAAAAGAACGGCAGGAGACAGAAAAGCGCCGTCTCTTTCGGTATGTGATGTTACCGACAGCCCTATGGTGGCGGGGATAATAAAGCCGTGTATATATATCCCCCATGAGGACTATACAGAGGCAGAGCTGGAAATGATATTCCGCCATGAGCTGATACATTGCAGACGGAAAGACCTGCTCTATAAGCTTTTGCTGATTGCCGTTAAATGCGTGCACTGGTTTAATCCTTTTGTTTGGATAATGACTAAAAAGGCTCAGGAGTACCTTGAGGTTTACTGCGATGCCGAAACGGTATGCGGAACCGATAGGGGATACAGAATAGCCTATGCAGATATGATATTGAAGGAAACGGAGAGAAGCGTGAAAATGAGGAACGGACTGACAACGGGCTTTTCGGCGGGAAAGAAAAACCTAAAGAAAAGGCTTGCGGAAATAGTGAATATTGATGAGAAGAAAAGAGGGCTGCATTTTCTTGTGCTTGCCCTTGTACTGACTGTTACGGCGGGAACGGGGGTAAGAAATGTTTCTGCGGAAGAAAATATAACGGTTCCTGCGGAAGAAGTTCAGAAAATGGCAGAGACCTGGGCCGAGGCTCTGATGACACGAAACGGAAAGCCGAGATGTGACATGATGAATGAAAGACTTCGTAAGGAATTTGAAGCAGAGCAGACCGATGAAAACGGAGAAATACTGTACAGCATAGGCTGGTCAAGCCCCTGGGCGGAATCCTATGAAATTGGGACAGGGGACAATAAGGCCTATATAGTATACAGTCTTACGGACAGCACCCAAACCGAATATAGGATGATAGAAATACTTAAATTCGGCGGAGAAAAGGGCAGAACAGTTGTGACGGAGGATATTTGTTCAGACCTCTATACCTTTGATACAGCAGACGGAGAATTAAAAAACTTTAATCCCTCCGCTAGTGTAAGCGGCATTGATATCGACGAAAATATTTGGACTTATTTGAGGCAAACGGCAGCCGACACAATAACCGTGTACAGAAAGGAGATAACTGACTTTGACTTTAATATAAACAGTCTCAAGAGGACGTTTACATCGGGAGGAAAACAGATTGTCACGCTGGGCTTTACGCTTGATATAACATACCGAAACCCCTTTGACGACCCTGATGAAATTGACTATATAAAGCAGGCCAAGGCTGATAACAGCAGTGACTATGAGAAGCTGTACAGAGACTATAATGAACCGAAGGTATATACGCTGGATGACCTTGTGTTTGAGTGCAGTGTTGACATAAACGGAAATGTATCGGAAGGTACCGCCGCACTGTATATGGCAGACGAAAAAGGAGAAAAGCCGTTATTAAATGATATAATAACGATAGATGACAGCATAATTATCGGATAAAAGAAAGGGAGTATCGACTTTGTAGACACAAAAAGCTCTGAACTTGTCAGAGCTTTTTATTTTTTAATTGTAATCGGTTTTGGCTCTCTGCCGTGGCTTTCGCCGTCATCCTGAGGTTCTGTGGCAAGACGAAGCATTATTTCACCGTACAGGTCGGCGGCATTGTTTTTCCAGTTTCGGCATATTATTCTTGCCTGATCCTTGGTGGCTACGTTTACGCTTATCTCCATAAGGGAGGTGGTGCCGTCGCTGTCGTATACACCGCATTTTACGGTGTACTCATTGTTCATTTCCTGAAAATAGTTGGCAGTTACTGCATATTCGGCTCTTATGCGTTTGGAATTTTCTTTGGCGTAGTTATTGATAACGGTCTTTGTATAGTTTGAGATATGCTTGATAAAGTAATTAAGCGTATCCTCTCCGGCGGAAGTTATAGTATATCTGGTGGAATTGTTTTCGGTAGTCATATCAAGCAGGCCGCTTTCCACAAGCTCCGCAAGATACTGCTGTACACTGAAATAATCCATAAGATTTTTCTCCTGAGCGAACTGAATAATTTCACTGTTGGAGAGAGGAACTTCTATTTTTTCAATTAAATAAAGTATGATGAGCTTATTTTCCGCCAAAGCTCTAGTGTTATCATACATAAGAACCACCGCCAAAAATATAGTAGAATTATATTATAAACTATCGGCGGGAATTATACAATTATCTATTTTACCAATTTTCCCTGATAACTTTCATACAATTTCATTTTTCGATGTATCTCATTTAATACACCTCGCTTATCCATGCTCCAGGTTGGCTCCGCCAGCTCGTTTCTGTTGCCGTCTCCCGTCAGTCTGTGAATAACGATATTTTTTGGCGTATGCTCCAGCATATCGATGACAGTGTCGGTATATTCGTCCTTTGACATGATATGGAATGGCTCCTTAAGGTACATTTCGTGCAGCTTTGTACCCCTAATGACATGCAGCAGCTGAAGCTTTATGCCGTCGGTGCCTGCATCTGCGGCAAACTTAACGGAGGAACGCATATCTTCCCTTGTTTCACCGGGCAAGCCGAGAATTATATGGGTGACAGTTTCGATATTTCTTTCCTTAAGCTTTTTCATGGCGGAAAGATATACTTCGTTTTTATAGCCTCTGTTTATGAGCTCGGCTGTCTTTTCGTTTGAGGTCTGCAGACCGAATTCCACCCACAGATAGGTTTCCTTGTTCAGTCTGTCGAGCAGGTCTATTACATCGTCGCCCATACAGTCGGGACGGGTGGCAATGGCAATGCCACATATACCGTTGCAGGACAGGGCTTCACGATATTTTCTCTCCAATTCTTCAACGGGAGCATAGGTATTGGTAAAGGCCTGAAAATAGGCGATATATTTTGCTTCGGGCCATTTTCCCGAAATACGTTCCTTTGATATTTCAAGCTGTTTGGCAATGGGCAGCTCCGCCGAGGGCGCAAAGTCTCCTGAGCCGCTTCCGCTGCAGAATATACAGCCGCCGGTGCTGACCCTTCCGTCACGGTTGGGGCAGGTGAAGCCTGCGTTGACGGAAAGCTTTACGGTTTTGGCACCGAGCTTTTCTTTTAGGTGGTCACTGAGTGAATAATAGGTGTTCATTATTATATCTCCGTTTAAAAAAAATTTTTGTTTATGGGGCTCTGCCCCACACCCCGCAAGCCTTTGAAAAGGCTTGAGCTAAACTTTATTTCCGAAAAACATTCGTTTTTCGGAGAGGGTAAATTCTATATTATAGCTCTAACCCGGCTGTGATTCACTCACAGTCGAGTCATTTTATTTCGAATAGACCAATCTAAAATCAAAAGTTTCCTTGGGAACTTTTGGTTTTAGCTCCGTAACAAGCCGAAATCCTGATTTCGGCTTAAGCGGCGCTGCCGCAAATTAAAATTTATTTTATCATAAAAACCCCCTTCCTTCAATGCCGCAGAATAACCGCTATACTGTGTTTGTAAAATCAGCTTTTGTATGCTATTATTAAATAATACGAATTGTACGGATTATACGTCGGGAGGTGAAAAAATGGACGACTCTATGGTGCTTGAAGGCAATGTCACCGATATTATTTTTTATAACGAGGATAACGGCTATGCTGTTTTTGATTTCAGCTCCGAGGACGGAGACGAGATAATCTGTGTGGGAACAATACCCCAGATAAGAAAGGGTGATGTTCTTAAGCTGACGGGCTCTATGGTCATTCATCCCACCTACGGACTGCAGTTCAAAACGGAATACTACGAAAGAACAGTGCCTACCACTGCCGCCGCCATTGAGAAATATCTGGCTTCGGGTGCGGTTAAGGGTATAGGCCCAAAGACCGCCAAAAAGATAGTTGAAAAGTTCGGCTCGGCAACCTTCTATGTCATAGAGGAAAAGTTCGACAGACTGGCGGAAATAAAGGGCATAACCTATGAAAAGGCGTTGGCGGTGCATAATTCCTTCTGCGCCCAGAGAGACGTAAGACAGGTAATGCTGTTTTTGCAGGAATACGGCGTTACAATGGCTTCGGCCATGAAAATATATAAAAAGTACGGCTACAGAACCATAGACATTATAAAGGAAAACCCCTATAAGCTGGCGGAGGATATAAACGGCATAGGCTTTAAGACCGCCGACAGAATTGCCTATTCAATGGGAATAGCCCAGGACTCACCTAACAGGATAAAGGCGGGGATTAAATATATACTGAATATGTCCTTGGCTGACGGCAATGTTTTTACGCCTATGGAGGAGCTTATAAGAAAGGCAGGGGAATTGCTGTCCGTGGACTGCGATACTGCCGAATACTGTCTCAGGGAATTGCAGATAGAGCATAAGGTGATAAGCGAAAATGTGGACGGAGTGAATGCCGTATATCTTATGCCCATGTACTATATGGAGACGGCGGCGGCTAAAAAACTGCTGGAGCTTTCCTTTTTCCATGATGATGCCGATGTTAAAAAGCTGGAGGAAAAGATTGATGCCGTTGAGGACAGAACGGGCATATATCTGGCGAAACAGCAGCGGCAGGCGGTGTTAGAGGCCATGCAGGAGGGCGTGCTTGTCATAACGGGAGGCCCCGGTACTGGCAAAACTACCATAATCCACACAATAATAAAGCTGTTTGAGAGTGCGGGCATGGAGGTTGCCTTGGGCGCTCCTACGGGCAGAGCCGCTAAACGTATGACGGAAACTACGGGTATAGAGGCCAAAACCATACACAGAATGCTCGGTATCACATACGCCGATGACGACAGACAGCGGTCCGATAAGAATGAGACGGAGCCCATAGATGCCGATGTTGTCATAATTGATGAGGTATCTATGGTGGATATGCAGCTTTTCAACAGTCTGCTTAAGGCCGTAGAGCCGGGGACAAGGCTGATACTGGTGGGTGACGCCAGCCAGCTTCCGTCGGTGGCGGCGGGCAATGTGCTCAAGGATATAATAAAAAGCGGAAAGATAAAAACGGTGCGCCTGACGGAAATATTCAGACAGGCCAGAGAGAGCGCCATTATAATGAATGCCCACAGAATAAACAGCGGTGAGGAGCCGGTGATGAACGAAAAGGGCACCGACTTTTTCTTTGTGGGCGACCCCTATGCGCAGGATATACCCGAAAAGATAGTTGAACTGATAACTAAGCGCCTGCCGGGCTTTACGGGGGCGGAGTCCTTTGCGGATATGCAGGTGCTGACGCCTATGCGCAAGGGTGCAATCGGTGCGGCGGGACTCAATAAAACTTTGCAGAATGCCCTTAACCCTCCGTCAAAGGAGAAAAATGAATATGAGACGTCTTCGGGTGTTTTCCGTGAGGGCGACAAGGTCATGCAGATAAAGAATAATTACAGCATAGCCTGGAAAATCGAGGACGATAAGGGACGTGTGACCGATGACGGAACGGGAATCTATAACGGAGACATGGGTATTATCAAGAGGATAGACAAGCAGGCTGAGACCGTGACTGTGATTTTTGACGACGGCAGACGAGCTGTATATGAGTTTACCGCCCTTGACGAGCTGGAGCTTTCCTATGCGGTAACCATACATAAGTCCCAGGGCAGCGAGTATCCCGTTGTAATAATACCTATACACAGTGGACCGCCAATGCTTATGTCAAGAAACCTGCTGTATACAGCGGTGACAAGGGCAAAAAAATTTGTTGTCATAGTGGGACTTAAAAGCGCTGTCATGCGCATGGTAGAGAATGACAGGGAGGTAAGCAGGTATTCGGGCTTTGCCTACCGCCTTAATGAGCTTTACGACTTTATGAAGGAAACGGGTGAGGAGTATGCGGATTACAGTATCGGCCCTGACGAGATACCTTTCTGATTTGGTGTTCCCCGAAAGATGCGTATTCTGCGGAATGCCCACAGGTCTGCATGCCGACAGCCGCTATATATGCGCCGAGTGCAAAAAGGATATGCCCTATCTAAACAGTGTCCCCGATATAAACAGGGAGCAGATACAGGGTATAAGCGTGTTTGAATATGACTTCGTGAGAAAAACCATATTTTTATTAAAATATGACGGATATAGACACTATGCCGATGTTATGGGCGGTCTTATGGCTGACTATGTGTTGGATAAGGATATAAAGGAGCTGCTTTCGGTTGATATTGCCGTGCCTGTTCCGCTGTGGAGGAGCAAGGAAAAGGATAGGGGCTTCAATCAGTCGGCACTGCTGGCGGAGGCTTTCTGCAAAAGAACGGGTATGGCCTGTGACGAAGGATTTTTGGTAAGGTCAAGGAATACAAAGCCGCAGAAGGGTCTGGGCAGGGGCGAAAGGCAGGAAAACCTGAGGGACGCCTTTGAGCTTAACGATGGCCGAAGTGCGGAAAATAAAAGTTTTCTCATAATAGACGATATTTTTACAACGGGTGCAACCGTATTTGAATGTGCAAAGACTCTCTATGCCGAGGGTGCGGACAGAGTATGCTATCTGGCGCTGTCTTCACCGGCAAAAAGAAGATATGATATATAAACCGAACAGCAACAGCGGCGGACGATGAAGGCTCTGCCGCTTTTTTGTATGCCCGAAAGTTAAAGTTTGCGCCTAGAGTAATTATATACCGCAGTGCCGAATAAGCTGTTTAAAGGGGGTAGTCCCAAAATACGGAGGGAGAGTTGATAAATGAACTGGCACAGCAAAACACCGGACGAGACCGCTTTGCTTCTCAATACCGATGTAAGGCATGGACTGAGCGCTGAAGAAGCCGAAAGACGTCTGGACGAATACGGAGAAAACACCATTGACGAGGGCATAAAGCACAAGGGAATTTTAGCGAAGTTCTTTGAACAGCTGAACGATATTATGATAATAATACTGCTGGCGGCCTCGGCGGCGTCCTTCGGAGTGTCCTGCATGAAGGGCGAGAGGGATTTTACCGATTCGCTCATCATTATAATGATAGTGGTGCTGAATGCGGTACTGGGCGTTATACAGGAAAACAAGGCGGAAAGAGCCATAGACGAGCTGAAAAAAATGACCGTTCCCCACGCAAGGGTCATAAGGGGCGGACACATAACGGAAATACCGTCGGCGCAGGTGGTTCCGGGAGACATACTTGTTCTTGAGGCAGGCGATATGGTTACAGCCGATGCCAGACTTATAAGGGCTACAGACTTAAAGACCGATGAGTCGGCACTGACAGGCGAATCTGTACCCGTGTCAAAAACACCGATGCTTATATGCGGCGATAATGCACAGCCCGGGGACAGACGGAACATGGTCTTTTCATCAACATATATAACGGGCGGCAAGGGACAGGCCATAGCTGTGGCAACGGGTATGGATACAGAGGTCGGCAGGATAGCATCGCTCATTGCCCAAAGTCCCGCAGAGGAAACGCCTCTGCAAAAGCGGCTGGATGCTACGGGCAGAATGCTTGGTGCGGCAGCAATCGGCGTGTGTGCACTGATATTTATAATCGGCATAATGAGGGACTATGAGCCCTTTGATATGTTTATGACGTCTGTCAGTCTTGCGGTGGCGGCCATACCCGAGGGACTGCCCGCCATAGTGACGATAGTGCTGGCCATAGGCATGCAGACCATGTCAAAGAAAAACACAATAGTCAGAACACTTCCGGCGGTGGAAACATTGGGCTCCGCCCAGGTGATATGTACGGACAAGACAGGAACGCTGACCCAGAACAAGATGAAGGTTGTAAAAACAACGGACGGAGGAGAGGACAGCATAAGCGCCAAGAGGTTTATACTGCGTATGGCGGCGCTGTGTACCGACTGCTACAAAGAGGACAGGCGCTATGTGGGTGACCCGACGGAAACAGCCATAGCCGAGGCGGCGGAGGAAATGGGCGAGAAAAAGGACAGGCTGGAGGCCATAATGCCCAGAATTGATGAAATACCATTTTCATCGGAAAGAAAGATGATGACAACGGTACATGATTTCGGCAACGGAAAGGTTGTATGTATAACAAAGGGTGCACCTGAAAAAGTGCTTAAGCTGTGCGATTTTTGCTCCGACGGCAGACGGCTTGACGGTGCAGAAAGAAAAAGGCTTGCGGACATAAACGGAGAGATGACGGCTTCGGCGCTGAGAGTGCTTGCGCTTGCCTATAAAGAGGCGGGGAGAAACGAAAAAAACTACGAAAAGGGGCTTATATTCGCAGGCTTTATCGGAATGCTCGACCCGCCCAGAAAGGAGGCCGCCGAGGCCGTTGAGGAATGCAAACGGGCAGGCATAAAGGTAGTAATGATAACCGGTGACCATGCCAGCACAGCAAAGGCCATTGCCGAAAAAACGGGCATATATACGGCGGGAGGAAAAATAATAGACGGTGCGGAGCTGGACAGCATGAACGGAACACAGCTTGACAGCGCACTGGAAAGTATATGTGTATTTGCCAGGGTATCGCCGGAGCATAAGCTGAGAATAGTGAACGCCTATAGAAAAAAGGGAAAAATAGCGGCTATGACGGGCGACGGAGTAAACGATGCACCGGCGCTGAGGGCAGCAGATATCGGCTGTGCAATGGGAGAAAGCGGTACGGAGGTAGCCAAGGGCGCCGCCGACATGATAATAACCGATGATAACTTTGCCACCATAGTCAGCGCTGTCAGAGAGGGCAGGATAATATACGGAAATATAAGAAAGGCGGTACACTTCCTGCTGTCCAGTAACATAGGCGAGATACTGACCATATTTACGGCAATGGTATTCGGGTGGAGCACGCCGCTTCTGCCCATACATCTGCTTTGGGTGAACCTTATAACGGACTCCCTGCCTGCCATTGCTCTGGGACTTGACCGACCGGAGGAGGACGTAATGAAAAATCGTCCTCAGCCGCCTGATAAAAGCCTGTTTTCGGGCGGACTCGGGAAAAGAATAGTATTTGAGGGCTTTATGATAGGTCTGCTGGCGCTGACGGCCTTCGGTATAGGTCATAAGTACTATGATGCCTCAGATACCCATGCCGTAAGCAGGACTATGGCCTTCGCAGTGCTCAGTCTTTCACAGCTGGTTCATGCCTTCAATATGAGAAGCGAGGGCTCTGTATTCAGAATACATATCCTCAGCAACAAATACCTTTGCATTGCCTTTGTTGTGGGCACTCTAATGCAGGTGTCGGTTATAATGATACCGTTTCTGGCAAACATATTCTCGGTTGTGCCGCTGAACGCCGTACAGTGGGCGCAGACAGCGGTGCTGGCACTGGT
>JAQXNZ010000065.1 GCA_029098265.1 Clostridia bacterium
TATCTTTCCTATGCAGTATCCGTCGGTGGCTATCATTACCGTATCATCGTCCAGCAGCTCGTTCATCTTCTCCTGATACATGGACAGACGGTATGCCTTTTCCTCATGGGCCTTTTTGACATATTCAGCCGTTACCGTCTCTACTCCGTCCATTGCCGCCCATGTGGCTGCCTCGGCAAGTATCTCGGATATAACATTAAATCTTGTGGACAGCTTTTTCTGGCTCTCAACTATTCTTGATGAATATTCAATTACCGCCGCCACGGCACTGCTGTCAAAGGGTGCGGTATTTTCATTTTTGCAGAACTTATTTATAAAGCAGGCTATCTTATAAATATTTTCGTCGGTTCTGTCCATCTCGTAGTCGAAATCGGCTCTTATCTTGAACAGCTTCGAGAAGTCCTCGTCATAGCCCCTCAGCAGTTCGTAATAATAGGCACTGCCTATGAGTATTACCTTTACGTCTGCGGGTATCGGTTCAGGCTTAAGAGTAGTAACGGTTATGGCTCCGAGCTGATCCCTGAGATTTTCTATCGTAATTTCCTTTGTCTTGATTATTCTTCTTAATGCTTCCCACGCCTGCACATTGCTAAGCAAATCCTGCGCCTGTATTATGAGATAACCACCGTTGGCCTTATGCATAAGTCCGGCCTTTATCTTCATAAAATCTGTTGTAAGGTTGCCGTACTCGTTATCATATTCCACCTCGCCCACAAGGTTGTAGTAGGTGGGGTTATAGTCAACTATTACCGGAGCACCCTCGGTCTTTGAATTGTCCACCAGCAGGTTTACCCTGTATTTCAATGTGGCATCCTCGGTCTTTGCGCCGTTTATTTTCGGGATAAGGGCGGCAATGGGATCCTCCTCGTCGGGCTCGTTTTCTATGAACTGGTCAATATTTTCCAGAACATCCTCCTGAACGGCCTCAAGATATTTTATAACCCTGTCGCTGTTCTGGTACTTTTCCTGGAGCGAGCTGACATAATGACCTATGGCGAACATGCCGACCTTATAGTCCAAATCGTCCATTTTCTGCCTGTATTCCTTGTCTATACCCTTGATGTCCCTCATAATTGAGTTGACATCGTCCTGCATGGACTCCAGACTTTCGTTTATGGCATTTTTTGTTTCCTCGGTCAGACTGTCGTAGTTTTCTTCGTCTATAAGTTCTCCGTTTATAACAGGCTGGAATATTATTCCCGAATTTGACGTCTTAAGCGAAAAACCGTTTTCCGCCGCCAGAGTGTCCAGCTTTCTTATAAGTTCATCTCTCTTATCATCGTATGTACGGGAAAGGTCTGTTTTCTGTCTGTCATAGTCCTCCGATGCAAAGGCCTTGGAAAGCTCCGTTTTGAAGAATGACACCAGTTCATTCATATCATCTCTGAACTGTTTTCCGACACCCGGCTCAAACCTCAGTGAAAGCGGACACCTGGGGTCGTCAAAATTATAGACATAGCACCAGTCATAGGGTACCTTTTCGTCCTTTGCCTTTTTCTCTGTACTCAGCTTTGCATAGGTTGTTTTTCCGGAGCCCGACGGACCGGAAACATATATGTTGTAGCCCTTCATCTTTACGTTAAGGCCGAATTCAAAGGCTTTTACCGCTCTTTCCTGACCGATTATACCGCTGAACGGTTCAAGCTCATCGGTAGTCCTGAAACCGAGCTTTTCCGGGTCGCATATATTCTTTAATTCTGTATAGTCTAATTCCTTCATTCCATCGGACACCTCCTGTCTTAAAATGTTTCGCTGTAGTTTTCGTAATTGGGGAAATACTTCCACATGATAACAGCGTCCTCATTGGTATCTGTATAATATTTTTTTCTGAAGCCCTCGGGCTTATAGCCATGCTTTGTATAGAGCTTCTGCGCTCTGTAGTTTGATATTCTAACCTCAAGGGTTATTCCTATCATCTCAAGCTCAAGTGCTTTCTTTTCCAGGGCGTCCATCAGCATATCGCCGACACCCTTTCCTCTGTATTCTTCCAAAACGGCAACATTTGTGATATGACCCTCGTTTACAACGTGCCACATGCCCGCATAGCCGACAGCCCTGTTGTTTTCGTCAACAGCCACAAAATATATTGCCATATTGTTTTCTTT
>JAQXNZ010000066.1 GCA_029098265.1 Clostridia bacterium
CGGAGATACACAGACTGTTACCGTTACACTGAATACACGAACAGTAACAATGCAGATAGGATCAGACACAATGTACATAAACGGAACTCCGACAGTCATGAATACCGCACCCGAAATAACCAACGGCAGAACATTTATCCCTATAAGAGATATAGCTAATGCCTTAGGTATAGAGAATATTGATTGGGACGAAAGCACACAGACTGTAACACTAAACCGTTAAACAAATACCTCAGGCATTTTTGCCTGAGGTATTATATATCTATCTTTTACAGCCAATTGTTATCTATTTCCTCTTTCAACTCGCAGAACATTTTATAATACTTTTCCTTTGTCTGCCTGACAATGTCCAAAGCAATTTCACGGTTATAGGCATGGGTCACATTATTTCTTGTAACCAGTGCGTCAAGCCATGTCTGCTCATCCTTAATCATTCCCGTCTGATACGCCGATTTAAGTATCTGTCTGGGAGAACCCGTCTGCGCCTCCGAAACGCCGTTCATTTCGAGTATCTCCTTCATGGCCTTCCATGCCTGCTCAAAGCAAATTTCATAAAGCCCTGTCAGACCTGTAATAATGACATTATTATAGGGCTCGCTGTAATCGTAAATATCCTTCAGATTATTCAAAGCGGAACAGAAATTCTCATACTTTTTCATAAATTACAATGCCCTCCCTTTCTATGGAATCCATAAGCTCCTTCTGCATAGGTACGTCAAGGTCTAAAATATCAAACTTCAGCAGTGTGGAGGTCTGCTCGTCCACGTCCAGCATAAACTCCGATATATTTCCTCCCGCCGCCGCCAAATCTATATCACTGGTTCTCCTATAGTCCCCTCTGGCTCTTGAGCCGAATAATATAACTTTGTTAACCCCGTGCTTTTCAGCAAGAGAGCGTATTTCATTCAATACCGTGTCCTTAATACCGAAATTCTGCATATCAACGTCTCCAAAATAAGTGATAGGTGCTTAATAACATTCTATATTTATCCGTTATATATTTCAAGCGGCATCTTCAACAATTACTTCGACCTCTTTCTCTTTAATCCGTCCCTTGGCGTCCTGCGCCTTTATCCTCAGGCTGTAGCTGCCCTCTCTGTTGATATTTATGTCATCGATATATTCAATACAAATGCCCTCGCCGCCGTCTATTTTCACATAGTCGTCCAATGAGAAATGCTCGCCCTTTTGCAGTACTATCTTTTCCGGTGTCTCAATGCCGAAGTACGGCTGTCTGTATAAATATATGTCGCCTAAAATAATTGCCGTCAGCAGTACGGCAGTAAAAATCCGTTTCACCTTCTCCACTCCTTAATAAATAAATTTACTAATATTTTAGTAAATATTTTTACTAAAGTCAATAATATTACCGATTAAATGATAACATCAGATTGATAAGGACAAAAACGAACCCTTCGGCAGGTGATATGGTGGAT
Organism: Clostridia bacterium; assembly: GCA_029098265.1. GTDB lineage: Bacteria > Bacillota > Clostridia > Lachnospirales > Anaerotignaceae > Metalachnospira. The sequence goes on from JAQXNZ010000066.1 coordinate 1,437, forward strand.
TACATACAGCGCATAAGAAATTTAAGAGAGGACGCCGACAAGACCCAGGCGGAAATAGCGGAAATACTCGGCACGTCCCAGACCATGTACGCCCGTTACGAGAGGGGCGCCAACGAGCTGCCCGTCAGACACCTTATTGCCCTATGCAAATACTACAGGGTGTCAGCCGACTATATACTCGGTCTGTCCGACAAAAAGAAAAGCATTTAAAAACCCCGAGATTTATGCTATCATCATTAATAGCCTTTTCGGGGTTTTGTAAACATTTATTGTATTTTGAGGTGAGCTTTTGGATACCGTAATATATATGTCAGTATACCGCTTTGTGCAGAGGCACCCTGCCCTTCACAGACCGATAAAATTTATAAACGCCGTTTCGCCCCAGATAATGATGGTGCTGTTCTACGGCCTTATGCCCATACTTGTTCTCATGCGGGACATAAGGGTTATTGCCTTTGCCGCCTGCCCGCTTATCGAGCTGGTGCTGGTCACAAAGTTCAGGGACAAAATAGACCGTCCCAGACCCTTTGATGTACTGGACGTCACACCGCTTGAAAAGCATTCCAGCGGACACAGCTTTCCCAGTCTGCACTGTTCCAGCTCCTTTGTCATAACCGCATCGCTGTTCTACATACATCCGATACTCGGCGTTATCGGGCTTATTGTATCAATATTCGTTGCAGTTTCCAGACTTCTGTCGGGAGTGCATTATCCCTCGGATATACTGGCAGGCATAATAATCGGCCTGCTTTTCGGCACGCCGTACTTATTTTTATAAATTAAAAATGACGTCTAAAGTATATTGCTTTGGACGTCATTTTTAGCTGTAAACAAACTAACCTATTATTTTAAAACACATGATAATAGCTAATATAACCGCAAAAGGTTCAGAAAGCCTGTTTTCTAGTACCGCAAAGATGTGCGGACGCAAAGCGGTTTTGCTTTAGCAAAATACTGACTGTACTTAGTGTCGACTTCGTTGACACAATTTATTGTTCTGCTATCATATCTCTCATCATCAGGCTGTATACGGCATTTCTTACATCCGCACCCTCAAAAAGCACTCCCGTAACCGCCTCTGTAATGGGCATGCTTACGTTATACTTTTTGGCAAGCTCCGTTGCGGCCTTTGCTGAGTTTACACCCTCTACAACCATGTGTACTTCCTTAAGGGTCTCGTCAAGGGACTTGCCCTGACCGAGCATTATGCCTGCCCTTCTGTTTCTGGAATGCATACTCGTGCATGTAACGATAAGGTCCCCTATGCCCGAAAGTCCGAAGAATGTCTTTTCCTCGCCGCCCATAGCTACGCCCAGACGTTTAATCTCAGCCATGCCCCTTGTCATAAGAGCCGCCTTTGTATTGTCACCGAAGCCCAGACCGTCGGACATGCCTGCCGCCAGTGCTATGATGTTTTTCATGGCGGCGCCTATCTCAACGCCTATAACATCGGTATTGGTATAGAGTCTGAAAACAGGATTGCTGAACTCCGCCTGTATCATCTTCGCCAGTCCCTCGTCCTTTGAAGCTATAACGGCGGCGGTGGGTATACCTCTGCCAACCTCCTCGGCATGACTGGGACCCGACAGCACCGTTACCTCACACTGGGGAACACATTCCTTTATTACCTCTGCCAGTGTTTTAAGGCTTCCGTCCTCTATGCCCTTGGCTACGTTTACTATAACCTGATTTTCCTTCAGATACGGCGCAAACTTCTCCATGTTGATTCTTACAAACTTTGACGGCACTGCCGCAATCACTATCTCCGCATCCCTGACGGCTTCTTCGGGAGAGGTAACTATCTTTATCTCTTTTCTGATGGGCACTCCGGGCAGGAACTCCTTGTGCTCGCCGTCCTCCCTTATGCGTCTTGCTTCTTCCTCCTGCCATGACCATATAGTCACATCATGGCCGTATTTGTCAAGCATTACCGCCAGAGCCGTACCCCAGCTTCCGCTGCCGATTACAGATATCCTTTTCATAGTTTATCTCTCCTTCTTTTTAGGCTTAAGCTTGCCGATTATATCAAATCTGCTTTCCGTTCCGTTTATAAGTCTTTTTATGTTTGCCCTGTGCTGTATAAAGGCAAGGACAGCCAAAGCCGCCGTAACCGCAATAGTCTCTGCGGGATAGTGCCACAGCCACAGCGATATGGGTATAAGCACCGAAAGAGTCAGCGATGTAACCGAAACATAGCCGCTCATCAGTACGCATATAGCAATTATGTACACGAACAGCGCCGGAAAGGGGAATGTGGGAAGTATCATTCCCAGCATGGCCGCAATGCCCTTGCCGCCCTTGAACTTATGATAAAACGGGAAGTCATGGCCGAGAATGGCGCCTGCCGCTCCGTAAAAGCCCGCCACAACAGCGTTTTCCTTAAATATGAAGTAACACACAAGATAAGCCGCCGTTGCCTTGAGGGCGTCGCAGAAAAATATTACAAGGCCTTTTTTGATGCCCAGTACCCTGACCGAATTTGTCGTGCCCAGGTTTCCGCTGCCCTTTTTGCTTATATCCACATGGTATAGCTTTCCGGCAATGTAGGCCGCCTGTATACAGCCGAAGAAATAGCCTATAACAAGGCATATTATTCTGAACATATCAATCCTTATCTCCCTTTTGTCTCACCACGAAATGAATCGGCGTTCCTTTGAAGCCGAAATTCTGTCTGAGCTGATTTTCGATATATCTCCTGTAGGAGAAATGCATAAGCTCTCTGTCATTTACGAATATGACAAATGTGGGCGGCTTAACGCCTACCTGGGTCATATAGTATATTTTAAGCTGTCTGCCCTTTTCGGCAGGGGGCTGCTGCATTGCCATTGCCTCGATAAGCACATCGTTCAAAACACCCGTTGAAATTCTGAGGTTGTTGTTGGCGTAAACCTCCTTAACGGTATCAAGCATCTTTACTACCCTCTGTCCCGTGAGGGCGGAAATGAACACCTTGGGTGCATAAGACATATAGGCAAGCTCATTTTCAATATCCTTAAGGAACTTGTTCATGGTCTTATCGTCTTTTTCAATGGCGTCCCATTTGTTTACGGCGATAATGGCAGCCTTGCCTCTTTCATGGGCAATACCCGCAATCTTTGTGTCCTGGTCGGTAATGCCCTCCTGGGCATCTATTACAAGCACCGCAACGTCGCATCTCTCAACGGCGGCAACCGCACGGATAATGCTGTATTTTTCTATATCCTCTTTTATTTTGCTCTTTCGTCTCATTCCCGCCGTGTCTATGAGCACATATTTCTGACCGTCCAGTTCAAAGGGCGTGTCTATGGCGTCCCTTGTGGTGCCGGGAATGTTGCTTACTATAAGCCTGTCCTCACCGAGTATTCTGTTTATAAGCGAGGATTTGCCCACATTGGGCTTTCCGATAAGGGCAACCCTTATAACCTCCTCGTCCTCGGCGTTTTCTGCGCCTTCGGGGAAGTGCTGACATACCGCATCAAGCATATCGCCGAGCCCCAGTGCCTGTCCCGCCGATATGGGATATACCTCGCCGATACCCAGACTGTAGAACTCGTACACGTCAAGGTTTTCCTTTCTTGTATCGTCCACCTTGTTTACCGCCAGCACAACGGGCTTCTTGGTTCTGCGCAGCATGTTTGCCACCTGGTCGTCGGCCTCGGTAACGCCCTGCTTAACGTCGGTAACGAATATTATTACATCGGCGGTGTCAATGGCTATCTGGGCCTGTACAAGTATCTGTCTGAGTATTACGTCCTCGGTGTCGGGCTCCATGCCGCCTGTGTCGATAAGCGTAAATTTGTATTTAAGCCATTCCACGTCGGCATATATCCTGTCCCTTGTAACGCCCGGCGTATCCTGCACTATGGATATTCTCTCGCCCGCCAGTCTGTTGAAAAGTGTGGATTTGCCCACGTTCGGCCTGCCTACTATGGCAACAATAGGTTTGCTCATTTATATTTCCTCCGTATTCATAATCCTTTTTATAAGGCTTTCGGCTGAGTTCAGCGCAATTTTGACTTCAACGCCCAGTTTCCTTTCTATATCCGAAACATACACGTCGTCAAGCAGCACCGTTTCGCCGTTTCTGAGCAGACTGTCGGGAAGTATCAGGTATTCGCCCAGTTCCTTTCCCTTAAGCTGCTTTATTATGTCTCCGCCCGTAAGCAGTCCGGAGACAGTAATCATTTCGCCGAAAAACTCGTTTTTAATGCAATAGGTATTTATATTTATATCAGGGAATTTTTTCATTATCTCCCCGGCTATTTCACTCATAAGCGGATATGCCGCCGCACCCGTTGCCAGCGACAGCGTACGCTTTCTTTTATCCCTGTTCTTTATATGGGGCAGAAGCTCATAAAACTCAGATTTGAACAGTGAAAGCATACCGACGCCGTTTTCAAACTGCTGAAATTCCTCATAGCATTCGGGTTCGGGTATTTCCCTTTCTGCCTTGAGATAAAACTCATCGGCGGCATAAACTATCCTTGTGCCGAATTTCTCAAGGTTTTTCCTCTGCCAGCCCTCTATCTGGTCAATGACCGCACAGGCATCCTCCTTTGTAAAAGGCTCCAGCTCAAACAGTCCATCCCTGTGCTTAGAAAGTCCCACGGGAACCACCGACATGCTCTGGGCGGCAGGATAGAGCTTTATTATATCCTCTATGGTGCGGTCAAGCTCTGCGCCGTCATTTATGCCCTTGCAAAGCACCACCTGCAGATGAAGCTCAATGCCTGCATCTGCCAGACGCTTCATGCGCTCCATTATATTGCCCGCCTTGTTGTTGTGAAGCATTTTTACTCTAAGCTCTGGATTTGTGGTATGGACGGAAATATTTATGGGTGACAGATGATAATATATTATTCTGTCCAAATCCTTGTCCTTCATATTTGTCAGCGTAACATAGTTGCCCTGAAGAAAGGACAGCCTTGTGTCATCGTCCTTGAAGTAAAGGGTATCCCTCATGCCCTTGGGAAGCTGGTCTATAAAGCAGAATATGCACTTGTTGCTGCAGCTTCTGGCGTTGTCCATAAGTCCGCTTTCAAAAACTATGCCGATGTCCTCGTCATAGTCCTTTTCTATTTCGGCCTCATATTCCTCTCCGTTGCCGTCTTTCAGCACCATAATCAGATACTCATCGTTTATCAGATATCTGTAGTCGAAAACGTCCTTTATTTCCTTTCCGTTGATTGAAACAAGGACGTCGCCGGGTTCAATGCCTATCTCCTCGGCAATGCTTCCGCTTTCAACGCTTATTATGACATTTTCCTTTTTGTTTACATTCAGATTTTCCAAAAAAATTACCTCATTTCAGAAAAAGGAAGGCTCCCATAGTTCCTCTTTTTTCTCCCATGACTCTGTGGGAATAGAATGTATCGGGTCTGCACTTTGTGCATATACCGCCTATCTCTATATTTTCCGCCGCAACTCCGTTATTTATAAGCAGCTGTCTGTTTATGCCCCAAAGGTCTATTTTATACTTGCCCTCGGCGCTCTCGTCCTCTATTATAAAGCGGTCGGCAAAATCATATTTTTCCCTGAATATCTCCACCACCGGTACATCCACCTGGAAACAGCACCGTCCTATGGACGGGCCTACGGCGGCCTTTATATTTTCGGGCTTTGTGCCGAATTCCCTGCCCATACGCTTAACCATTTCTTCCGCCATGCCGTCGGCGGTTCCTCTCCAGCCTGCATGGGCCATGCCTATGGCTCTGTTTTCGGTGTCCACGAAGTACAGCGGCACGCAGTCCGCATGGAAGGTAACAAGCACAATGCCCCTTTTGTCCGTAACAAAGCCGTCGGCCTCAATGCGCTCCATATCGTTTCTGAAGCCCATGCCCTTTATTCTTTCGTCGGCGGTTATTATCCTTGTGGAATGTACCTGTCTGAGGGTCACGCAGTCCTCTTTTTTTACGCCCAATGCCGAGCATATTATATCAAAGTTTTTGTCCACATTCTCTCTCCTGTCCCCTCTGGAAAAGCCCAGATTGAGCGAAGAAAGATGCTCTGTGCTGACACCGCCGTGCCTTGGGGTAA
>JAQXNZ010000067.1 GCA_029098265.1 Clostridia bacterium
ATATCCGCTTAAATGTGAGTTTTAAGCTTAATGTGGATATTAAGGAGCAGCATTTATGGAAAAAAATTTTAATGAAAACCAGCTTGAGGGCCGCAATGCCGTGCTTGAGGTCCTCAAAAGCGGTAAGGATATAGAAAAAATAATAGTCCAGAAAGGCAATGTGGAGGGCACTGTCCGCCGCATTGTCGGCATGGCTAAGGATAAGGGCATTGTTGTTCAGGAGGTAGTAAGACAAAAGCTGGACGAAATGAGTCAGACAAAGAATCATCAGGGAGTAATTGCTATTGTTCCCGAGCACGAGTATGCGGAGGTCAGCGATATACTGCGCCTTGCTGAGGAAAGAAACGAAAAACCCTTTATAATAATACTTGACAATATTACAGACCCTCACAATTTAGGTGCCGTTATCCGTACTGCCGAATGTGCCGGAGCCCACGGAGTAATTATTCCCAAAAGGAGAAGTGTGGGACTTACTGCGGTAGTAGGAAAAACCTCTGCCGGAGCCGTTGAGTATATGCCTGTGGCAAGGGTAACAAATATTTCCCGTACCATAGAGGAGCTTAAAAAAGAAGGCATTTGGGTTGCCTGCGCTGATATGGGTGGTGACGACTGCTTTGATGCTGCCCTTGACGGAGCCATAGCCCTTGTTATAGGCTCCGAGGGTGACGGAGTAAGCAGACTTGTAAGAGAAAAATGCGATTTTGTCGTATCTATACCGATGTACGGTAAAATTTCATCACTAAATGCCTCGGTGGCGGCTTCACTGCTGATGTATGAGGTGGTAAGGCAGAGACATTATAAGGAACAGAGGTGAAAGCATGGCGCTTACAACGTTTCTTATAGTTGACGGCTACAATATAATACACGCTTGGCCTGAACTTGAGGAGCTGACATCTGTAAGCCTTGAAAGCGCCAGGCAGAAGTTGATGGATATACTGTGCAATTATCAGGGTATAAGCGGCGAAACGGTAATACTTGTGTTTGACGGTTATCTTGTAAAGGGCAGTATAGGCTCTGTCATGGAATACAACAATATTTATGTTGTATACACAAAGGAAGCTGAGACTGCCGACCATTACATCGAAAGAACGGTCAGCACCATACCGAAGGAATACCGTGTAAAGGTTGCTACCAATGACGGTCTTGAGCAGACCATTATAATGGGAAAGGGCGCAACCAGAATTACAGCAAGAGAGCTTAAACAGATAATTGAACAAGAAGAAAAGGAAATAAGAAAAAACTACACCGAAAAACGTCCTGCGAAAAACAACATGCTTATGGACAATGTTGACGAAGCCACGCTTCAGTGGATAGAGATGATGCGCAGGAAGAAAGGGTGAAGCTGTTGGATGAAATAAATGATAAGGCAGGGCAGGACTTTTCCGCTATGGAGGACGAAAAGGTAATTGAGTCAGCCAGAAGCGGAAACTCCGAAGCACTTGACTTCATACTTAATAAATATAAGCCCCTTGTAAAATCCAAATCAAGGGCCTATTTTCTTATAGGCGCCGATAATGAGGATATAATTCAGGAGGGAATGATAGGGCTTTATAAGGCAGTCAGAGATTTTAATCCCGAAAAGCATGCCTCATTCAGAGCCTTTGCAGACCTTTGTGTAAACAGACAGATTATAACTGCCATTAAAGCGGCCACCAGACAGAAGCATCAGCCGCTGAATAATTATGTCTCTCTGAATAAACCTGCCTATGATGATGATTCGCAGGAAACATATATGGACAGCATAAAGGGAGCAGAAAATATAAATCCGGAAACTATGTTCATCGGCAGGGAAGCAAGGGCGGGCATAGAAAAGCATCTGGAGAAAAATCTCAGCAGCTTTGAAAACACTGTGCTTTCCTTGTACCTTGACGGAAAAAGCTATTCGGAAATATCAAAAATAACACAAAAATCTGAAAAATCAATAGATAATGCCCTTCAAAGAGTGAAGAAAAAACTTGAAAAGTATCTTGAAGAATAATATTGACACATTAAAGTTAATTTAGTATAATGTCTACTGCGTGCTAATGTGGCACAGTAGGTAGCGCAACGCCTTGGTAAGGCGTAGGTCGGCGGTTCGAGTCCGCTCATTAGCTTGTATTCAGCCCTGTTTTTACAGGGCTGATTTTGTTTATAATAAAGCGGAAATCCGAGGATTTCCGCTTTGTTGCTATTACTTTTATTAATATGCTCTTCCCCAGTAAACCATGTGCTTTGCTTTCTTTCCGCAGCATACACATGTATCTGAAATATGCTCTTCTTCAAAGGGAATACATCTTGATGTGGCGCCTGTAAGCTCCTTAATTTCATCTTCACAAGCCTGGTCGCCGCACCACATAGCCTTTATAAATCCGGGATTTTCATCAAGGGCATCCTG
>JAQXNZ010000068.1 GCA_029098265.1 Clostridia bacterium
CCCAAACCAACCTGACTTTTGGTCGGCTAAATAACAGTGATACATTCGCGAACTTTGCCCGCGGCACGGTTTTGCAAACTATATCTCTATGTATTGCCTAGAAATACATGTTTAGACTTATGATAGCTGTGCACAACAGTAACCCGGACGCAGGTCGGGAATGTAATGCTGTGAACCTGCTAAATAAATGTCTGACTTGTTTGGGTTTGAAGCGTGTCCGAAAGAGAATGGGGTCGCAAGGGGAAGGAGACAATGGGCTTCGCAACTCCGAATGGTCTCCTTCCCCTGCGTGCACTCGCTGGGACAGCGAAGAAACAGAAATTAGAAGCCGAAGCTTCGGAAAGCCAACTCCACCACCTTGGAGTGTGTACAAACTCGATTTGAAGCCTCGGCATCGTGATGCCGATAAACTATAATTTATGAATCTGTTTAATATCATAGGGCGTTGTCTGGTATACAAAATAGTTAAGCCAGTTTGAGTAGAGTAGGTTGGCGTGGGCTCTCCATGTGACATTGGGATATTTTGTATCATCGTCGTCGGGAAAATAGTTTTTGGGAACCTTTATTTCCAGACCTGCATTTTTGTCTCTTTCGTATTCCTTGCAGAGAGTAAGAGGGTCGTATTCCGAATGACCCATTATGAATATCTGACTGCCGCCGTCGTTGGAAATGGCGTATACTCCTGCTTCATCGGAGGAAGCCAGTATTTTAAGCTCCGGAACCTTTTCAACGTCCTCTCTCCTTATGGACGTATGCCTTGAGTGGGGAACATAAAATTCATCGTCGGCTCCCCTGAAAAGTATGGACTGTTTTCTTTCGACTTTGTGCTTAAACACACCGAAAAGCTTTTCGTCCAACAGATATTTGTTTATACCGTAATGGTAGTACAGTCCGGCCTGCGCACCCCAGCATATATGGAATGTGCTGTGTACATGGTGCTTGCTCCATTCCATTATTTCCGTCAGTTCGCCCCAGTATTCCACCTCTTCAAATTCCATTTTTTCAACTGGTGCGCCGGTTATAACAAGACCGTCATAGTAGTTGTCCTTAACGGCGTCGAAGGTCTTATAGAATGCCAGCATGTGTTCCTCGGAGGTATTTTTGGACTCATGGCTTCTGGTGTGCAGAAGCTCCAGTTCTATCTGTAAGGGTGTGTTGCTTAAAAGTCTTGAAAGCTGTGTCTCGGTGTCTATCTTTGTAGGCATAAGATTAAGCAGAAGGATCTTAAGCGGGCGAATATCCTGAGTTATCGCTCTGTACTCGGTCATTATGAATATGTTTTCGTCGGTGAGCACCTTTGCTGCGGGCAGCTCATTGGGTATTTTTATTGGCATAGTATCCCTCCTCTGATATTTAGTCGTTTATTTGATTGCGGCAAGAGCCTGAGCAATATCCTCGATAAGGTCATCGGCGTTTTCCAGACCGCAGGAAAGACGTACAAGGTCTGCCGATACTCCCGAAGCAAGAAGCTCCTTATCATTGAGCTGTCTGTGGGTAGAGCTTGCGGGGTGCAGACAGCAGGTTCTTGCATCTGCAACGTGGGTCTCAATAGAAGCTATTTTGAGATGTCCCATGAAGTCCTCGGCGGCCTTTCTTCCTCCCTTAACACCGAAGCTGATAACGCCGCAGGTGCCGTTAGGCATATATTTTTTTGCTGTCTCGTAGTATTTGTCGCCCTCAAGACCGGGATATGATACCCATGCTATCTGTTCATGGTTTTTAAGAAACTTTGCAACGGCAAGGGCATTTGCACAGTGGCGCTCAACCCTTACATGCAGGCTTTCGAGTCCAAGGTTGAGCAGATATGCTGTCTGAGGAGACTGAGTAGAACCGAAGTCACGCATAAGCTGCGCAGTTGCTTTTGTTATAAATGCACCCTCCTTGCCGAACTTTTCAGCATAGGTTATGCCGTGATAACTGTCATCGGGTGTGCAAAGACCGGGGAATTTATCCGCATGAGCCATCCAGTCGAAATTGCCCGAATCAACAATACATCCGCCTATGCCGCTTGCATGACCGTCCATGTACTTTGTTGTGGAGTGGGTAACTATATCTGCACCCCACTCAAAGGGACGGCAGTTGATAGGCGTTGCGAATGTGTTGTCCAGTATAAGGGGCACATTGTGTGCATGGGCAGCTTTGGCAAACTTCTCGATGTCAAGAACGGTAAGGGCGGGGTTTGCTATTGTCTCGCCGAACACTGCCTTGGTGTTGGGTCTGAATGCGGCTTCCAGCTCTTCCTCGGTACAGTCGGGGTCAACGAATGTAAAATCGATGCCCATTTTTTTCATTGTAACAGCAAACAGGTTGTAGGTTCCGCCGTAAATGGTCGACGATGAAACCACATGGTCGCCGCAGTTGGCGATGTTGAATACGGCATAGAAGTTTGCGGCCTGTCCCGATGATGTGAGCATAGCGGCAGTACCGCCCTCCATCTCGCATATTTTGGCGGCAACATAGTCGCAGGTGGGGTTCTGAAGTCTTGAATAGAAATATCCTTCGGCCTCCAGGTCAAAAAGCTTGCCCATTTCACTGCTGGAATCGTATTTGAAAGTTGTGCTCTGAATGATAGGTATCTGTCTGGGCTCTCCGTTTGACGGTGTATATCCGCCCTGTACACATTTTGTTTCGATTCTGTAATTACTCATTTGATTTTCCTCCTGGTTGATAAAATAAAAAAATCCGTCTCAAAGAATAAACTTTGAGACGGATATACTCCGCGGTACCACTCAAATTGCATACAAAAAATATGCCACCTCTCAGGCTCCATCAAGCCCTATGCCTTTACGCAGCAATCACGGGAGGAGCCTACCGGCATAATGCTTTCGAACCTCCGGCTCAGAAGCCATAGGCACTGGGAAGTCTCGTTATCGGTTCGCATCAAACACCGACTCTCTGGGAACAAAATCGACCCGGCCCTCTTCGTCACAGCCTTTAAATATTTTTATGGTTTATAATTATAATAGTTTATGGGGATTTGTCAACAGTTTTTTGAATGAAATTTTCACGGTGATTTACAGGTCATAAATATTTTTAATGAACTGAATATCGGCGGCAGGTTTAAAATTAATAAAGTTGCAAATATATTTTGTGTACTTTTTTCGGTTTACATGTTATAATTAATCAACTAAAAGAATTTAATGCGGCAACAGCATAGGAGGAAATATAAAATGTCGGTAATCGAAGAATTAATAAGGCTTGAGGACAACGGAAGCATAAGCTTCGGAAACTACCTTATGGATGAAAAGAAAAAGGTTCTTGACTTTGAGGTTGCGGGAAATCTCTATAAGGTTAAGACATTTAAGGATATTACAAAGCTTGAAAAGAACGGTAAAATGCTTCTTGAGACTGTTCCCGGAGCCACTGTACATAATTTCAGCATGGACGCAAAGACGGTTGCTTTCTCGGTGGAGAGCGACGACGATGTTCAGATAACAATGGAGCTTGAGCCCGAAAAGGAATACAGACTTTTGGTTGACGATGTTGTTGTAGGAAAGATTAATTCCAACATCGGCGGAAAGGTAAATTTCAGCGTAGAGCTCAATAACAGCTGCTCAGACGTAAAAATTGAAAAGCTGTAAGAGGACATAAAAAGCATAGGCCGTAGGATAAAATTCCTGCGGCTTTTTTGATAAATGAGGTTTTGCTATGAAAGAAAAGAAAAGCTATGTATGCTCGGAATGCGGCTATACCACAGCAAAATGGATGGGACGCTGCCCTGAATGCGGTCAGTGGAACACCTTTGAGGAGCATACCGAAAGAAGCACAAAGACATCCTTTGCGGCACAAAGACCAAGCGGCATTGTCACCGGAAGCAGCTCCGCCAGCAGGCTCAAAAGCGTAAAGACCAACTCCAATGAAAGAATTGTTACGGGCATATCGGAGTATGACCGAGTAATGGGCGGAGGAATAGTCAGGGATTCGGTATCGATAATAACCTCGCCGCCGGGCGGTGGAAAATCTACCCTTGCACTGAACATTGCCAGCAGGACTGCCGAACAGGGCTATAAGATTTTATATGCCAGCGGAGAGGAAAGCGAGGGACAGATAAAGACCCGTGCTGACAGAATACTTGACGGAATCAATGATAATATATGGATACTATCCACGGTGAGCATGAACGCCGTGCTCAATGAGATAAGCGCCATTGACCCGGATATAATAATAATTGACAGCATACAGACCTTTGTGCTGGAGGAATTTTATCCGTCAAGAGCGGGAAATCCGACCCAGACAATGGAGTGTGCGGGAGCATTGGTACAGCTTGCCAAGGGCGGAACCCGCCCCAGAGCGGTGATAATAATAGGCCAGATGAACAAAAGCGATGAGCTGGCGGGTCTGAGAGCTTTAGAGCATCTGGTGGATACGGTGCTCATTATGGAGGGCGACACCCAGGACGAGCTCAGAAGCCTTTATGCTTCAAAGAATCGTTTCGGCAGTACGGGAGAAATGGGCTTTTTCTCCATGACGGAAAAGGGACTTGTATCCATTGAAAATCCCAGTGAGTTCTTTATGACCAAGAGAGCTGCCGATGAAGCCGTTTCGGGCAGTGCGCTGACGGTTGTAAGAGAGGGCTCCAGGCCGATAATATGTGAGATAGAAAGCCTTGTGTCAAAAACCTTTATGGCTTACCCGTCAAGAATAGGTGAGGCACTCCGACGGGAGCAGCTCAATACCCTTGTGTCAATACTGGAGGTAAGATGCGGCATAAAGCTGTACGATAAGGACGTAGTAATAAAAATAACGGGAGGATTGAAGCCCAAGGAGCAGTCTGTCAATCTGGCGGTGCTTATGAGCATTGTATCCTCGGTATCAAATAAACCAATACCGAACAATACGGCTTTCATTGCCGATGTGGGTCTTACCGGAGAGCTGAAAAAGGTTCCTGCCGTGGAGTCCAGAATAAGGGAGCTTGCAAGAATGGGATTCCAAAATGTATTTTTAGCTAAGTCCGAGGGTAATATCAAAAAGCCCGACGGCATAAACGTATATGAGATGAAAACACTGAAAGAGGTAATAATATCGGTGTTCGGATATATTTAAATTACAAAAGAACCGCAGACCGATTATATATACAAACATGGGCTGTTGTGTAAGGAAGGCTTCGGTCTGCGGTAAAAATCTATAATGCTTTGTATACGGCTCCGAAGGCTTTGCGGAAACTTTCGGAGCCTGCGCCGTTGTCAGGCTGAAATTCGGCGGGGTTTCAGCCCGATGGCTTTATCCGTTGCAGCGGCATCTGCAGTT
>JAQXNZ010000069.1 GCA_029098265.1 Clostridia bacterium
TTTTTTTGTTAAATATTTGTTATGTTTATTTACAATATAAGATAAATTTGTTATACTTCGCTTGGATAGTATTCCCCGGGAAGCTATACCCGTTTGAGCCTCATAAAGGAGAAAGCGCATATCACAATGAGTGTGACTTTCATGGCTGTAAGCCGTTTTTGCCGCAGATGAGGGCGGTATCAAATAAATATCCTTTTTACAGACTTTTTCGGCGTTTCTTCCTGCGGAAAAATATAATCGAACATCATGCCGTCGGGCTTATACCCTGTGCGGCTTTAATCAACAGCAGGAGGAAATTAAAATGCTTAAAGGCAAAACTGTAGTTATCGGAGTAACAGGAAGCATAGCCGCTTATAAAATGGCCGACGTGGCCAGCGCCCTTGTGAAGCTTCACGCCGACGTTCATGTTTTGATGACAAAGAACGCCTGCAATTTTATTAATCCAATCACGTTTGAATCCCTTACAAGCAATAAATGTATAGTTGATACCTTTGACAGAAATTTTGAATTTGATATAAAGCACATCTCCTTGGCAAGAAAGGCAGATGTTTTTGTCGTTGCGCCCGCTTCCGCAAACATAATCGGAAAAATTGCCTGCGGAATAGCCGATGATATGCTCAGCACCACCATAATGGCGGCTGACTGTACAAGGCTCATAGCTCCGGCTATGAACACCCACATGTACCGCAACCCCATAGTACAGAGGAATATAGAAACCCTTAAAGCCCTCGGATATGAATTTATTTCTCCTGCCAGCGGAAGACTTGCCTGTGGCGATGTGGGCGAGGGTAAGCTTGCAGATATAAACGATATAATTGACCGCATTGTTAAAAGCTTTGACAAAAAAGACCTTGCGGGACAGAAAATAGTGGTTACGGCAGGCCCCACAAGGGAGGCCATTGACCCAGTACGTTTTATCACCAACCACTCCACAGGCAAAATGGGCTATGCTATAGCCGAAAGAGCGGCGGCAAGGGGTGCGGACGTTGTACTTGTCAGCGGACCCGTGGCGCTTACACCTCCCCGCGGAGTAAGAGTTATTGATATACAGAGTGCCGAGGATATGTTCAATGCCGTTACAGAGGAAGCCGAGACTGCCGATGTAGTTATAAAGGCCGCCGCCGTTGCAGACTATAAGCCTGTCACGGTTGCCGAGGAAAAGATAAAGAAGGAAAACGGCGGTATGAATGAAATACGCCTTGAAAGAACAAAGGACATTCTCAAGTATCTCGGTGAGCATAAGAGAGATGGTCAGATAATCTGCGGCTTCTCTATGGAAACCGAAAACCTTATGGAAAACTCCGTTAAAAAGCTCCATAAAAAGAATGCCGACATGATAGTTGCCAACAGCATAAAGAGCGATAAATCGGGCTTCGGAACGGATACCAACGTCATAACGATTATAACTAAGGACGATGCCGTTGCTTATCCCATAATGACAAAATCCGAAGCGGCAGACGCCATACTTGACATGATAATTAAGCTGGAGGGAGACAGATGATACTTGCTCTTGATATAGGAAATACCAATATCGTTGTGGGCGGACTGGAAAACGGCGAAGTACTCTTTACGGGAAGAATGAAAACCGATGAAAAAAGCTCTGCCGATGAGATAGCATCCCAGATTGATTTCATTATGAAGCTCAATGACGCTCCCGCACCTGAGGGCGGAATAATTTCTTCTGTTGTTCCCTTTGTGACGGGCAGAGCGGAAAAGGCGATAAAAAGCCTGACAGGCAGAGAAGCGCTGACCGTTGGCAGAAATGTGGATATCGGGCTTGATATACAGATGGACAGCCCCGAAAAGGTCGGAGAGGATATGCTGGTTGACGCTGTGGCGGCACTGGCAAAGTATGAGCCGCCGATGATAATATTCGATTTGGGTACGGCATCCACATGCTCGATTATAGATAAAAGCGGCAGTTATGTGGGCAGTGTAATAGCACCGGGAGTATGTATATCTATGAATGCCCTTTCCGAGCAGTGTGCCAAGCTACCGAGAATAAAGCTTGAAGCGCCTGACAGCATAATCGCTAAAAATACCGACCAGTCCATGAAAAGCGGTGTCGTTTTCGGCAATGCGGCAATGATGGACGGTATAGCCGATATGGTGTTCGATGAACTGGGATACGAAGCCAAAATAATAGCAACGGGCGGAGTGGCCTGCGTAATAGTACCCTATTGCAGACACGAAATGGACTATGACCCCGACCTGATGCTTAAGGGGCTGGCGGCTCTTTGGGAGAAAAATAAATACAGAGTGTAATTTATGAGGCAGAGCTTACGGCTCTGCCTTTTTTACGGTATTCGTGACAGAATAAGTTGTTTTGCATTACACTGCATGAAATATTTAAGAAATATTTGGTTATGCTTAATCCTTTGTTCATAATTGTATGTTATAATACAAAAACTGTTATGAATTAAGGAGAACAAAAATGGATAAAAAATTAAACGTATGTCTGCTGAATGATTCGTTTCCGCCGACAATAGACGGTGTTGCAAATACGGTATTCAACTATGCCTCTGTTATAAATAAGAAACTCGGGAACGCAGTTGTTGCAACTCCCAAGTATCCAGATGTGGTGGATAACTATGACTTTGAGGTGGTGCGCTATGCCAGTATTGACACAACAGGCATAATCGGCTACAGAGCCGGCTATCCCTTCATGCCGTCGGTTATAGGAGAGCTCGAAAGCAAGCATATCGATATAATACACAGCCATTGCCCAGCCATATCGACTTTTCTGGCAAGGGCACTTAGAGAAAGAACCAATGCACCTGTGGTATTCACATACCATACAAAGTTTGATATAGACCTTAAAAAGGCACTCCGCTCCAACCTGCTTCAGGAGGGTGCCATAAAGATAATTATAAATAATATCGAAGCCTGTGACGATGTCTGGGTAGTCAGCGAGGGTGCGGGAGAAAACCTGCGTTCACTGGGCTACAAGGGCGATTATATCGTCATGGAAAACGGCGTTGATTTTCCCAAGGGCAGGGCGTCACAGAGTGAGGTCGATGAGCTGAATAAAAAGCTTGGAATAGAAGATGATTTTCCCGTATTTTTGTTTGTGGGACGTCTCATGTGGTACAAGGGATTGAAGATTACACTGGACGCCCTTAAAATAATAAAAGAAGCCGGAATTGGCTTCCACATGGTGATAGTGGGCGACGGAAGCGATGCGGTGGAAATAGAAAAATATGCCTGTGACAACGGCCTTGAGGACGAATGTATTTTTACCGGAGCGGTGCAGGACAGGGAGGAGCTCAGAGCCTTTTATACAAGGGCCGATATGTTTCTTTTCCCCTCGTCATACGATACAAACGGCATAGTCGTAAGGGAGGCCGCCGCCTGCGGTCTGGGCAGTGTGCTTATAAAGGGCAGCTGTGCGGCTGAGGGCATAGACCACAGACACAACGGCTATCTGATAGAGGAAAATGCTGAGTCAATGGCGGAGGCCATAGAGGAGCTTGCCGATAACTTGGCACTGGCGAAGCAGATAGGTGAAAACGCCATGAACGAACTGTATATTTCATGGGAGGACAGTATAACAAAGGCCTATGAGAGATATCAGTATGTAATAGAAAAGTGCTCCAAAGCTGATTATGTAAGAAAGACAACAATCACAGATGATGCCTTAAACGGAATAAGCGGTATATGTGACGCCCTGAATAAAGCCGAAAAATTCAGGGAAAACGTAACGGGCGGTTTTTTCTCGAAGCCGAAGGAGCTGTTTGAGAGACGGGCAGAGCTTATTGCCGAAACACCCATAGCTGATTTTAAAAACGGTCTGACGGAAAAGAAAAATGTGATTAAAAACGAGGTAAGGGAGAAGCGCTCGGAGTTCAGGGAAAAGCGCCATGAGATAAGCGGTCAGTTATGGCACTATCTGGACAGATACCTGTAAAATTGAATACAAACTTAGACATAATAAAAGCCCGTGTGGACACCGATGTTTGTAAAACAGTGTCAGCCGAATAACACGAAATGTGCATCTGTCAAACAGGGTCGGACAACGAAAAAACACGCTGTATTCAGCTTCAAAGGCTGAGTATGGCGTGTTTTTCTGTTTATTTGCGTTTCCGTTCTCCTTCCCGTTTCCTTTTCCGTGGGGTCGGTTGGCTGAATTTTTCATGTGCTTGGACAGCTTTAATACTTCTTTTGTATACCTTGTATCTATTTGGATATTCGTATATAATAGAAAATGTGAAATTATATCTGAACGGGGGAACAGAATGGACGGAATTAAGGGGTATATCTCTATACGGGAAGCATTCTGCCGATGGGGTGTATCGGAGCGGCGCAGCCAATACTGTGCTGAAGGACGTATTTCCGATGTATCCCATTTCGGGAGGCTTCGGGCAATTTGTCGGTGCCTTTAGGCTTAATATAAACCCCTAGTACTACTAGGGGTTAGTAAAAATTGCAGAAAGCAGATTGAGGGTTTGTATTGATTGATTTTTTTATAAAAGTATACTATAATTCATTTAGAACGAATGATTTGATTTAAAGAAGCGTTTGGACTGCAATTATACGGAGTAATACATTGACTGCAAATAGAAACGGAGGAAACTATATGAAACACAATCAAACCCTGCGGAGGGGACTGGGCATACTGATTGCACTGATTATGTGCCTGAGCCTGCTGACTGTAACCGCACTGGCGGAGGGAACGCAAATGGCGAACTTCATCACCGATCCTATCACGGCAGTGGACATGCTCGGAGGTAGAGACAAGGCGAGTTGGGAGAATAATACCCTCACCCTCAATGGCGTGAACTTTACCACCACCAACGAAATTGCGGTGCTCCTTCCCGGTGGCGCAACCATCGTCCTGGAGGGTGAAAACACCATCGCCAGCGAGGATACAGCTGATAGGGACGTAAGCTACGGCATTCGCGCCGAGGGCAACCTGACCATCACGGGTAACGGTACGCTTACAGTCATCGGCGGTGAGGCGGATTTAAGCTACGGCATCTATGCAAACAATGGCGACATCACCATCTCCGACGGAACTGTTATAGCCACGGGCAGCACAGCGGGGAATGTTAGCCGCGGCATCTATACAAATAATGGAAGCGTGACCATCTACGGTGGAACCGTCACCGCTGAGGGCGGCAATGCGGAACGAAATAGCTTCGGCATCTGTGCAAACAATGGCGACATCACCATCTCCGACGGAACCGTTATCGCCACGAGCGGAGAGGCGGAAGGTTACTTCTCAAGCACCAGCAACGGCATCTTTGCAGTCGAAGGCATGAACATCTCCGGCGGAACCGTTACAGCCACGGGCAGCACGGCGAGATTTGGCAGCTACGGCATCTGTGTAAGAAATAACGTGGCCATCACCGGCGGAACCGTCAACGCCACGGGTGACACGGCGAACTGGTATAGCGTAGGTATCGGTGCAGAGGATGTGACTATTTCCGGCGGCAATGTCACCGCTATCGGCGGCGAGGTGATGTATGAAGAGACGAGAGAAAATGATAAGACAGAAGAATATGAGAAATTTGAGAAAGAGTTTCCTGATGTAATTGGTAAACCTACTGAAAGCTACGGCATCGAAAGCCATATTGGAAACATAATCATCTCCGGCGGCAATGTTATTGCCAAGACAGTTGCCAAAAACAAAAAAGCGACACGCATCGCCATGAACGTTGCCCCGGACCTGAGCGGCTATGCTTCCTACTGGTGGCGCACAGATGATGATTCGTTTACATCTTCCGATACTAAGGCGTATACTTACAGCGAAAAGCACACCTATGCGGAAATTGCTTCCGAGGGTTCCGACGACAGAGGTTACGGCTCAAGATACAGCCTTGAACAGATAACAAGCAAGTATGCCGTAAATGTTAACATATCAGGTGACGGAACAGCCGAGGCAGACAAAAATACAGCAGGCAGGGGCGCAACCGTAACAATAACGGTTACACCCGACGAGGGCTGTGAATTGGTAAGACTGGTTGTAACGGATAAGTACGGCGATGTTATAGATGTTGTTGATCAGGGCAACGGAGAATACACATTCAGAATGCCCTCGACAAAGGTAAATATTGATGCATACTTCACAACAGCAAAACCCGAAGCGGCAGAGAAAACAATGATTCTCACTATCGGCGAAACTGCTGCAGAAGTTAACGGCGAATATGTTGAAAACGATGTAGCGCCCGTAATCAGAAACGAGAGAACAATGCTTCCCGTAAGATTTGTTGCGGAAGCACTGGGCGCAGAGGTTGCATGGGACGAAGCGGCTCAGAAGGTAACGATAACAAAGGGCGAGACAGTCATTGAGATTTACATAAATCAGCCCTTCGCATTCGTGAACAACGAGGCAATCGAGCTTGACAGCCCTGCATTCATCGAGAACAGCAGAACATACCTGCCCTTAAGATTCATTGTTGAAAATCTCGGTGCAGAGGTTGAGTGGGACGCTGTTTCACAGAAGGTAATAATTAAATACTGATATACGGTATAAATGAGCAGACTGCGTTTTTCGCAGTCTGCTTTTTATGTGCG
>JAQXNZ010000070.1 GCA_029098265.1 Clostridia bacterium
TTATATCGGCAGATGGAAGAACCATGACGAGGTTTATGATTTTTTTGAAATAAAGGATGAGCTTCTGTCCGATTTAAAGAAAAAGAAAATCGCATCATATACGGATATTATTATTGAAAGCATTACGGTAAGGGTAAACCCCGTAAATGCAGATAGAATAGAACTGTATTGAGCGGCTGAGCCGCCTAAGCCGAAAGCCTGCCGGAAGCAATTCCGACAGGCTTTTTTACGGAGAAAAACAAAAAATATGCGGAAATGAATTCCGTTGCCGTTTTATTTTGCTCTGTATATTATTAAACAAAACAAAAACCGATGCGGAATTCATTTCCGCATCGGTCAATATACTGAAATCAGCCACTCCGAAAGGCAAAGTTTTGAAGGAACTTTGCCTTTCGGCTCCGTATAAGTCGAAAACCTGTTTTCGACTTAAGCGCTCCGCGCGCTTATTCTCCGCTTGCACCGTAGTTTGCCAGTACTCTGGCTGAAGGGTCGTTTACATCACAGCCCTCCCAGTTTTTGTTGGGCATCCAGAAGTCCTTGACCATGTCTGCCTGTCCGGGATAGTACTTTTCAAATATATCTCTGTAAAGGAGTGACTCCTTTGTGAACGGTGTCGCAAAATCGTATTTTTTACAGCCTTCCTCGAACTGCTCGTCAGTGTATACTGTCTCTGCATATTCCTTGAGGTCGTCAACCATTGAATGTCCGACTGCATCGGAGAATGCTGCCTTTTCTCTGTAAAGTATGTCATAGGGAAGCAGGTCGCCCTCGAAGGCATGACGAAGGAGATATTTACCCTTGTTGTATTTGTTCATCTTCATTTCGGGGTCGATGCTCATTACATATTCGGCAAAGTCAAGGTCGCCGAAGGGAACCCTTGCTTCAAGAGAGTTTACGGAAATGCATCTGTCGGCACGAAGCACGTCATACATATAAATCTCGTCGATTCTCTTTTTTGCTTCCTGCTGGAATTCCTCTGCGTTGGGAGCAAAGTCTGTATATTTGTAGCCGAAAAGCTCGTCGGATATTTCGCCTGTAAGAAGAACTCGGATGTCTGTGTTTTCATGGATGTATTTGCATACAAGATACATACCCATGCTTGCTCTTATTGTTGTGATGTCGTAGGTTCCAAGGGCTGCAATAACCGTTTCAAGGGCATCGATTACATCGTCTCTTGTTATGATTACTTCCGTATGGTCACTGCCGATGTAGTCTGCAACCTGTTTTGCATATTTAAGGTCGATGGCATCTATATCCATACCTATGGCAAAGGTCTTAATGGGTTTATCAAGAAGCTTTGCGGAAACAGCACATACAAGAGAGCTGTCAAGACCGCCGCTTAAAAGGAAGCCGAGGGGTGCATCTGCATCAAGTCTCTTTTTGATACCCATTTCAAGCTTGTCGTGGATTTTGGAGCATACTGTCTCAAGGTCGTCATGGCAGTATTCCTTAACTGTTGTAAGGTCACGGTATCTTACAAATTCACCGTCTGCATAGTAGAATCCCGGAGGGAAAGGAAATACCTTTTCAACGAGACCTACAAGATTTTTGGCTTCGCTGGCAAAGGCGATGGAGCCGTCGGCTTTAAGATAGCCGTAGAACAGGGGACGGATACCGATGGGGTCTCTTGCAGCAATGTAGCTGTCCTTGTCGCCGTCATATATAATCATTGCAAATTCTGCGTCCAGTTCCTTGAACATATCAAGACCATGCTCCTTGTATAAGGGGAGAATTATCTCGCAGTCGGAATCACTGGTAAATGTATATTTTTCGCTGAGTTTTTTCTTAATGGGACGGAAGCAGTATAATTCGCCGTTGCAGACAACTGCGCTGTCGCCCATTGTAAAGGGCTGCATTCCTTCCTCGTTAAGACCCATTATCGCAAGACGGTGGAAACCGAGCCAGCCTGACTTTGTTTCGATAACCCTTGACATATCGGGGCCTCTGGAGATAGTTTTATCAAAAAACTCCTGGAAATCCTTCTGCTGTAATGTCTTTGTTGTTAAACCCATAATTGAACACATAAAAAAACACCTCCGAATTATTACGCAGCTTCATATCATCTCTAATTTCTTAGGACGAATAGCTGCTAATCCGCGGTGCCACCTAAATTACTGTATAAACAGTCTCCTTAAGACTCTGACAAGTCCCGACAGCTTAACGCGCTGTTCACGCCTCACCTACTGACCGCCTGTGCGTGTTCGGATCGGTGCTCCGGAGTGTTATTCGCTCAGCCTCTTGCACGGGATTTCCACTGTCGCCCGCTCACTGCGGCAGAACCTCTGAGGTACTTCTCTCCATCAATGCCGATTGTAGTATTGATATAAATGACCTTATTTAATATTTCGGGTCGAATTTCTTTTGTTGATGTGTATGATACACCGCAAAAAAGCGGCTGTCAATAGTGCTTTTTAAATTTCTTGAATTATTAATTATACTAATAATTTTGGTTATTTAAATTTTTACAAAATTAAAGTGCCGCCGACCGTGCAAAATTTTCAATATTAACAAGATGTCGAAATTTCAAATCGCACAAATATATTTAATATTGACAGAATTTTAGTCTTGGGCTATAATAAGCACATCATAAGCAAAGGCGCTTCCTGACTGAAAAAGGAATACTTTGCTTTTTTCTTTGTCAATTTTTGGTTTTGTATAATATTAATAAAAATTTATTTAAGGAGTGTTGATGATGCCCAAGTACACAAAGGAAGATATTATCCATCTTGTCGAAGATGAAGATATCAAGTTTATAAGACTTCAGTTCACCGATATTTTCGGACAGCTTAAAAATGTAGCTATTATGCCCTCACAGCTTGAGAAGGCCCTTAATAACCAGATAATGTTTGACGGAAGCTCAATTGAAGGCTTTGTCCGCATTGAGGAGAGCGATCAGTATCTCTATCCTGATCTTGATACATTCACAATTCTTCCCTGGAGACCCCAGCACGGCAGAGTTGCAAGGCTTATCTGCGATGTCTGCAACCCCGACGGAACTCCCTTTGTAGGCGACCCCAGAGGAGCGCTCAAAAAGGTGCTTAAAAGAGCGGCTGACATGGGCTATACCTTTAACGTAGGCCCCGAGCTTGAGTTCTTCCTTTTCCAGACAGACGACGACGGAAAACCCACAACAAAGACAAATGATGAGGCAGGCTATTTCGACCTCGGCCCCCTTGACCACGGCGAAAGCACAAGACGTGAGATATGCCTTACACTTGAAATGATGGGCTTTGAAATCGAGGCTTCACACCATGAGGTTGCGGCAGGTCAGCACGAAATAGACTTCAAATATGCCGATGCACTTACAGCAGCCGACAACATTATGACATTTAAGATGGCCGTTAAGACTATCGCTCAGAAAAACGGTCTGCATGCCACATTTATGCCCAAGCCCATATACGGCATCAACGGCTCAGGTATGCACACAAACATGTCATTATTTAAGGACGGCAAAAACATATTCTTTGACCCCGACGGAGAGAGAAAGCTTTCAAAGGAGGCTTACAGTTTCATCGCAGGTATTCTCCACCATGTAAAGGGTATGGCGGCTATTACAAATCCTCTTGTAAACTCATACAAGAGACTTGTTCCCGGATATGAGGCACCCTGCTATCTTGCATGGTCTGCAGGCAACAGAAGTGCCCTTATAAGAATCCCTTCGGCAAGAGGCAACAGCACAAGAGTAGAGCTTCGCTGCCCCGACCCCGCATGCAACCCTTATCTTACAATGGCTGTATGCCTTGCGGCAGGTCTTGACGGAATAGAGAAGAACATGACAGCTCCCGCAGAAATAACAGACAACATCTTTGAAATGTCAAAGAGCGAAAGAACGGCAAAGGGAATCGAGAGCCTTCCCGGTTCACTTTATGAGGCTATCCAGGCGTTTGAGAAGGACGATGTTGTTAAAGGTGCCCTCGGCGAGCATATCGTAAACCAGTATATCGCCGGCAAAGAAAAGGAATGGGACGATTACATCACAAGCGTAAGCGACTGGGAAGTAGAAAAGTACATAGTTGCTTTCTGATTCCGTTAGGATATAGCATATAGCCTTATATACGAATAACCTTGACTTTCTCAGGGACTTTTACGAAAAATACTTTGACGCAAAGGCAGGAAGCATGTACCACAATCCCAAAACGGGGCTTAAGACATATTTTTTAAGCTTTACGGACGGCGCAAGGCTTGAGATAATGAATAGACCCTATATTGCTGACAGAGCGGAGGGTTTTGCGGAAGGATATGTTCACATGGCGCTGTCATTGGGCTCACGGGAGGCTGTTGACAGTCTGACCCAAAGGCTCAGGGCTGACGGTATAAAGGTAAAAGACGGGCCGAGAGTAACGGGTGACGGATATTATGAAAGCACGGTGCTTGACCCCGACGGAAATATAATAGAACTGACTGTATAAAGTAAGACGGAGCCGAATTTTATTTCGGCTCCGTTTTATAGTGTCGACAAAGTCGACACAAAGTCGAAAACAGGTTTTCGACTTGTTTAAATTAATGTATGAAGTCCTGACACTGCGCACGGCTTGTGTCTAAGGACTTCTCCGAGCCGAAGAGCGCGGTCTCCGGCTCGGTTTAAAGCCTCAGAAAACCTTCCCGGTTTTCCGAACCTTTCCCGGTTGTTGTGGCTAATATTATCAATTTCAAATAATTAGTTGAGTTTCTCTACATTCAGTAACGGAGCCGAATGAAAAATCGGCTCTGTTTTTATGTATAAATTTAAATTATGTCTGTTGTCGGATGATAATTATTATGATATAATAAATACCAAATTAAATGACAATACTACTATGAGGGAGGCAATATAATGAAAAGAATTAAAGACGTTTACCGTTGTGTAATATGCAGCGGAGATATGCAGATTGTAAAATTCGACAAAAAAGAGAGAAAGGTATACTATCGCTGTGAGCGCTGCGGATATGAAGAAGTTCTTACATTTGAGGAAGCCGGCGTAGATGATGAGGAATATGCTTTCTTTATTCTTAAGGAAGACGGAACACTCACATGGGAGTGTCCCGAAAGCGGCATCAAAGAGGAAAATGCCGAGGAAATAACAGATTTTTCAAAATATTATACTATCGAGCATCTTTGCCCTGAGTGCTGTGAGTAAGAGGCGCGGAGCGCCTAAGCGAAAATCCTGTGGGATTTCCGCTTGATTGTCGGCGATTTTCATAAAAGTTCCCGAGAAAACTTTTATGAAAATATCGGCTGTATTTAAGGTATTGAGCCTGTCGGAAGTAAATTCCGACAGGCATTTTTTGTCGACGGAGTCGACAAAGTAAATTCAGTATTTTGCTAAAGCAAAACTGCTTCGCGTCCGCACATCTTTGCGGTACTAAAAAACAGGTTTTCGACTTGTACGGAGCTGTATCCCAAAGTTCACGAGGAAACTTTTGATTTCAGAGAGGTATATTCGCAAGGTTATTGAGCCTGTCGGAAGTAAATTCCGACAGGCATTTTTTGTCGGCAAAGTCGACAAAGCCGAAAGCTTACTTTAGGCTCAGCGGTTGTGCCGCAAATTTTGCATAAGTATGTAGGACAGTATTATACAACTTTTTGTTTAATTATATAAAAAGTTTAATAAATCGAATTTTTTATTTAATATACTTGAAAATGGCTGAAAAAGATGTATAATGTAAATCGTTTAGTGATATTAATACTTTTGTTTAGTATTTATAAAGGAGCGTAATCATGGATATAGGTCACAAGATAAAGATGCTCCGAATCCAAAACGGCCTTACGCTTGAGGAACTGGCAAGCAGGAGTGAGCTGACAAAGGGCTTCCTTTCACAGCTCGAGAGAAATCTTACTTCGCCTTCGATATCAACACTTGAGGACATTCTGGAAGCGCTGGGAAGCTCTCTGTCCGATTTTTTCAAGGAAGAAAAGGACGAACAGACGGTTTTCCAGAAAAAGGACTTCTTTGTAGACGAAAGAGATGAGTGTACTATCAACTGGATAGTGCCAAACACACAGAAAAATGATATGGAGCCGATACTTATTGAGATACCCCAGGGCGGACGTTCCTTCAGCGTCAATCCCCACGGAGGAGAGGAGTTCGGCTATGTGGTGGAGGGCACGGTGGTGCTCGTGGCAGGTGAACGCAGATATACCGTAAGAAAGGGCGAAACCTTCTACATGACAGGCAAGGATTTCCATTACATTCTCAATGAAAAGAAAACTACGGCAAAAATTATATGGGTGTCCACACCGCCGCTTTTTTAGGAGGACGATATGAACAAGCTGATTCAGTTTAAAAACATTGTCAAGGAGTTTGACGGGCAGATAGTGCTAAAGGGCATCAATCTGGATATTTACGAAAACGAGTTCGTAACTCTGCTGGGTCCCTCGGGCTGCGGAAAAACAACGCTTCTGAGAATACTCGGCGGTTTCCTGCGCCAGAGCGAGGGACAGGTCATATTCGATGATGTAGATATTACCGATGTGCCGCCCTATAAAAGGGAGCTTAATACCGTATTCCAGAAATACGCCCTGTTCCCCCACATGAACGTATATGACAACATTGCCTTCGGTCTTAAAATAAAGAAGGAGCCCAAGGACGTCATAGAGCAGAAGGTAAATCGTATGCTTAAGCTGGTAGGTCTTGAAGACTACGGCAAAAGAAGCGTTACGGAGATGAGCGGCGGTCAGCAGCAGCGTGTAGCCATTGCCAGAGCCCTTGTCAATGAGCCTAAGGTGCTTTTACTGGACGAGCCTTTGGGTGCGCTGGATCTTAAGCTTAGAAAGGAAATGCAGCACGAGCTTAAAAAGATACAGCAGGAGGTCGGCATTACATTTATATATGTAACCCATGACCAGGAGGAAGCCCTCACCATGTCCGACAAAATAGTTGTTATGAAGGACGGCGAGATACAGCAGATAGGCACACCCACCGATATATACAACGAGCCAGTAAACGAATATGTGGCAAATTTCATCGGTGAGAGCAACATCATAGACGGTGTTATGCTTAAGGACTTCGAGGTAATGTTTGAGGACAAAAGGTTTGAGTGCGTAGACTCAGGCTTTGAGGAAAATGAGCCTGTTCAGGTGGTTATAAGACCTGAGGACATAGATATTGTAAAGAAAAGCGAAGGAAAGCTTAAGGGCGTTGTACGCTCCGTGCTTTTCAAGGGCGTGCATTATGAGACAATGGTGGAGACCAAAAAGGGAACTACCATAACCGTCAACCTCCATGCCTTTGACGAAAAGCCCGTAGTAAACGAAAAGGCGGGCGAAATGATGAGCGCCAACGACTTTGTGCTTGACGCTGAGGACGTTGAGGAGCTTACCGATGCCGACATCATCGCAAGGGCATCTGCCCAGGCGTGGGATCCTGCCACGGACGAATACATTTCCATATCCAAGATAGAATATGAGATAAGGGCTGAAAAGGGCATATATCCCGTTACCTTCTATACATCGGCAGGCACAAGCTTTACGGCGAAAATGATAGTGCGTGACGAAAACAGGGTAGCAAACAGCGAATATCAGGAGGAGATATACGCCGTTAATATTTATAAGTCCGTTGACGAGATAAAGGAAAGCATAGCCCTTGAGACGGACCTTAAAACCTGGGCCAACGCCTCGGCATGGAGCCTTGAGGACGGTTCTCAGGTAGAGATAACAAAGATAGAGTATAACTTTGATGCGGACAGCATCGTTGCCGGAGACTATGAAGTGACCTTTGCCACAGAGGGTTACGAGTATAAGGTCGATACTACGGATAAATATGAAGTGGGCGACGAGGTGGGACTCACCTTTGCACCCGAGGACATACACGTTATGTCCGTAAGCAGATAATATGAACCATTTCAGAAAAATGGCCTATCCTTATGTGGCATGGATATCGGTCATGGTTGTAGCACCGATGCTGCTTATCGTTATGTATGCCTTTATCCAAAAGAGCAACGATGTTACGACCTTTAGGTTCACACTTTCCAATTTTATAAGGTTTTTCAGCGAGAACGTGTATACGGACGTGCTTAAGCGCTCACTGTATGTGGCGGTGCTGACTACGATTATATGCCTGCTTTTGGGCTATCCTGCGGCCTATATAATCGCCATGGCAAAGCCCAAGCGAAAGGGACTTATGGTACTCCTTATCACCTTCCCCACATGGATAAACATGCTGGTGCGTACATACGCATGGCTGGGAATACTTCAGGACGACGGCATTATAAACTCACTGCTTACCGCCATAGGCATAGGGCCTGTTAAGATGATATATACCGACTTTGCGGTGGTGCTGGGCATGGTGTATAACTTTATACCATTTATGATACTGCAGATATATGCTGCTCTGGACAAGATGGACAAGAGCTATATAGAGGCCGCCAGTGACCTGGGCGCCAATAAGGTGCAGTGCTTTATGAAGGTTACATTCCCCATGAGCCTGCCCGGAGTAATAAGCGGCATTACCCTTGTGTTCCTGCCTGCGGTATCCAGCTTCTTCATACCGAAGCTTCTGGGCGGAGGACAGTATGTGCTCATAGGCAACGTAATAGAGACACAGTTTTTGACGGCGGGCGACTGGAACTTCGGCAGTGCCATATCGCTTATCATGGCTGTCATAATAATGATTTCCCTCTATATTACAAGAAAGCTTGACACCGACGTTACCGAGGCGAAGGGAGGAAGGCTGTGATGAAGGAGAAAAAGAGCATAGGCTCAAAGATATTCATGGCACTGCTTCTGATATTCTTTTATGCGCCTATCATATATATAATTATATTTTCGTTCAACGGCTCCCGTTCGCTGACCCATCTTGACGGCTTTTCCCTCAGGTGGTACGAGAAGATGTTCAACGACAGAACGATGATGGAGTCCGTTGTATATACAATAGTTATTGCTCTGCTGTCAACGGTCATATCAACGGTTGTGGGAACCATAACGTCAATAGGTCTTTCAAAGTCAAGGCCGATACTGAAAAAGACCGTAGAGCAGATAAACAATTTCCCCATAATGAATCCGGAAATTGTTACAGCCATAGGCCTGCTGATGTTTTTCAGCGCACTGGGTGTCAAAAAGGGCTTTGCGACATTGCTTTTGGCACACATAATGTTCTGCATACCCTATGTAATGCTGTCGGTTACGCCGAAGCTGCGTTCCCTCGACCCCAACCTTGCCGATGCGGCTATGGATTTGGGAGCAACACCGGCACAGGCACTGATAAAGGTAATAGTGCCGCAGATAATGCCCGGTATAGTGTCGGGAGCGCTTATTGCCTTCACCATGTCCTTTGACGATTTCATTATATCCTATTTCGTCACGGGCAACGGAGTAAGCAATATATCAATACTTGTCTATACGATGAGCAAGCGTGTAAATCCTTCGATTAATGCGCTGTCAACCCTCGTTATAGTCATAATTACATTCGTACTTTTAATAGTTAACATAATACCAATAATAAGAGAAAAGAAGGAGAAAAGAACGATATGAAAAAAATCTTACCTGTTTTATTAGGCTCCGTAATGCTGCTTTCAGCCTGCGGTTCATCTTCATCTTCGGCTCCCGCCGAGGATCCCGTTGAGAAATACGGTTCGGACACCCTCAAGCTGTTCACATGGGGCGAATATCTGGGCGAGGACGTTATTCAGAATTTTGAAAAGGAATACGGAGTAAATGTAATAGTTGAGTATTTTGACTCCAACGAAATGATGTATACGAAGCTTTCGGCAGGAGACGCCTATGACGTTATCGTTCCCTCCGACTATATGATACAGAGGCTTATAGGCGAGGATATGCTCCAGCCCATAGACAAGAGCCTTATCCCAAACATGGACCTGCTGACAGACGGTGTTAAAAACCTTGCCTTTGACCCCGACAATGAATATTCGGTACCCTATTTCTGGGGAACTGTAGGACTTGTATACAACAAGGAAAACGTACCTCAGGAGCTTATTGAGGAACAGGGCTTTGATATTCTCAAAAACACAGACTATGCAGGAAGAATATATATGTATGACTCCGAGAGAGACTCCTTCATGGTTGCTTTCAAATCACTGGGCTATTCCATGAATACTGATAACGATGCGGAGATAGAGGAAGCCTATCAGTGGCTCATTGACCTTGACAAGACAATGGATCCCGCTTATGTTACAGACGAGGTTATCGACAACATGATGAACGGCACAAAGGATATAGCCGTAGTATACAGCGGAGATGCAACTGTTATACTTGACGAAAATGAGGACATGGGCTTCTATATGCCCGAAAAGGGTACAAACGTATGGTGTGACTCCATGTGCATACCCGCCAATGCGGAGAATCCTCTGCTTGCCCATGAGTTCATCAACTATATGCTGACCGAAGAAGCGGCATACGATAATACAATTACCGTAGGCTATGCTTCAACAAACGATGCCGTACTTAAAGCAGTTGCTTCGGAGGAATATGCCGATAACGAAGCATATCTTCCCAGAGAAAACCATGAGGGTGACGAGGTATTTGAGGACAATGAGGTAATAAGACAGAAGCTCAGCCAGCTTTGGCTTAAAGTAAAGGCAAATTAAAGAGCGGCGTAGCCGCTAAGTCGAAAGCCTGCTTTCGACTTGTTATGGTACTGAAAGCGAAAGTTCCCGAGGAAACTTTCGCTTTCAGAGAGGTTTAATTTTTGTTTCTTGACCGTGTCGGAAGTAAGTTCCGACACGGTTTTTGTATATATAAAAGCCTGTCGGAATTCATTTCCGACAGGCTCAATACCTTACGAATATACCAATCTGAATTTAAAAGTTTCTACGGAACTTTTAAATTCAGCTCCGTACAAGCGAAAATCTCAAAGGATTTTCGCTTAAAGCGCTCTGCGCTCAGTTCATATCATTGTGTACACGAATAATTGAAGATATTTCTTTCACATAATGCATTGCGGAAAGCTCCTTGATTGCTCTAAGGAAAAGCTTTTCCTTAACATTGTCGATGATAAATACAACCTCGGCACTTCCGGGATACTTGGTTTTCTGAACCATCTGGTCAATGCTGGCGTTGTTGCCTGAGAAGGTGCTGGCAACGGCGGCAAGAGTACCGGGCTTGTCCTCAAGGATTGTGCGCACGAAATATTTGCTCTCTATCTCGTCCATTGCCTTGATGGGCAGCTCTTTGTAGCATGTGCAGCCGATTCTGCCGTTGCAGCCGAATGCAATGTTTCTGCATACGTCGATTACGTCGCCCATAATAGCGCTGGCTGTGGGAAGCTCTCCTGCGCCTCTGCCGTAGAACATGGCGTCTCCCAAGGAATCACCGTGTACGAATACGGCGTTAAAGGAGTCGTTAACCGAAGCAAGAGGGTGGCTTTCGGGGATAAGCATGGGTGTTACCCTTACCTCTACACCTGTGTCGCTGTTTATGGCACTGGCAATAAGCTTAATAACACAGCCCAGCTCCTTGGCATATTTGATGTCCTTGGCGGATATTTTTGAGATACCCTCTGTATATACGTCCGAGAAGGTTACTCTTGAATTGAAGGCGATTGAAGCAAGAATTGCTATCTTTCTGCCGGCGTCAAGACCTTCGATGTCGGCTGTGGGGTCAGCCTCGGCATAGCCGAGCTCTGTGGCAAGCCTGAGGGCTTCGTCAAACTCCATGCCTTCGTCGGTCATCTTTGTAAGTATAAAGTTTGTAGTACCGTTTACGATACCCATTATTTCCGTTATTTTGTTGGCGGCAAGGCACTGCTTGAGGGGTCTTATAATAGGGATACCGCCTGCAACAGCCGCTTCAAAAAGCAGGTCGCACTTGTTTTCTGCAGCAAGGTCAAGCAGCTCATGGCCGTGCTCTGCCATAAGGTCCTTGTTGGCTGTAACAACATGCTTTTTGTGTGCAAGGGCTTCCGAAATATATGTTTTGGCGGGCTCAATGCCTCCCATTACCTCGATTACTATGTCAATGCTGTCGTCGTTTATTATGTCTTCCCATTTATCCGTAACGATAGACATGTCAACGCCGTCTCTTGCCTTGTTTTTATTTCTGACAAGTATTTTTGCAACTTCCAGCTCTGCGCCTATCTTGTGGGGAAATTCAGCCTGCTGCTTCTGAATTATTTTATATACGCCTGTTCCGACTGTACCTAAACCGAGTATTGCTGCTCTGATTTTTTCTTTCATCGTTATTCTCCTTTATTATTAATAATAATGACATTTTATCATATAGTTGGACAATGTCAAGAAAAAAATGTCCTCTTTAAGAGGACATTTGTATTTTAAGGGCGAAATTAGGAAATCATCACCATTTTATTATATAGGTATGCTCCATTGGGCCGCTGCCCTTGCCCAGATTGAGCTGTGCCCTTAAAGCACCGGTGAGGTACTTTTTGGCATTGGCAATGCTTTCGGCTAAGGAGTAACCCATTGCCAGATTGCTGGCTATGGCTGAGGAAAGGGTACAGCCTGTGCCGTGGGTATTGGGGTTGTCTATCCTTTCGGAGGAGAACCACTGTATTTCTCCGTCCTTGTAGAGCAGGTCTGTGGCGGTAGAAACAAGGTGACCGCCCTTTATAAGTATTCCGCCGTTTACCATTGCGGATATCTTTTCAGCGGCCTTCACCATGTCATCGGTACCCTTTATTTCAAAGCCGCAGAGAACCTCCGCTTCGGGAATGTTGGGAGTTATAACCGTGCCGAGGGGAAGAAGCTTTGTGATGAGAGCATCACAGGCCTCGTCATTTAAAAGCTTACTGCCGCTGGTGGCAACCATTACGGGGTCAACAACGATGTTTTCGGCTTTGTATTCCTTAAGCTTGTCCACAATTACCTCGATAATTTTGCTGTTTGATACCATGCCTATTTTTACGGCATCGGGTCTTATGTCGGTGAAAATGCAGTCCAGCTGATTGGCTACAAATTCGGGTGTGGCCTCCATAATGCCGTATACGCCTGTGGTGTTCTGGGCGGTAAGGGCTGTTATGGCGCTCATGGCATAGAGCTTGTGGGCTGTTATGGTCTTAATATCGGCCTGTATGCCTGCACCGCCGCTACAGTCCGAGCCTGCTATTGTAAGAACCTTTTTAATCTCGGCCTTGGCGCTGACGGTTTCTTTTGAGAGGGCAAGCAGTCTCTCGGAAGCTCCCTTAATGTCGTCGGAGGCAAATACGGCTGAGACAACGGCAACACCGTCAATGCCTGTGCCTGTCAGCTGCTTTATGTTTTTCTCACTTATTCCGCCGATGGCAACAACGGGTATGTCAACGGCCTTGCATATATCCTTTAAAAGTCCGAAGGAAACAGTCTCGGCATCGGCCTTTGTGCTGGTTCCGAATACTGCGCCTACTCCCAGATAGTCGGCGCCTCTCTCCTGTGCTCTGAGGGCTTCCTCAACGGTGTGAGCGGATACGCCGATTATTTTGTCACTGCCGAGTTTTTCTCTGACGTTTCCTGCCTCCATGTCGCTCTGACCGACGTGTACGCCGTCGGCATCGCAGGCAATGGCAATATCCACATTGTCGTTTATTACAAAGGGTACGCCGTATTTTTGGCATAATGCCTTTACCTCAAAGGCCTCCGCAAGAAAAGCGTCATAGTCCAGCTCCTTTTCCCTTAACTGTATGAAGGTGGCGCCGCCTTTCAGTGCGTCCTCCACCTGCTGTGCCACTGTTCTGCCCTTGAGCCAGCTTCTGTCTGTAACGGCATAAAGCAGCATTGAGTCCTTTATAGATTTAGTATTCAGCTTAACAGATTTCATATTTAGCCCTTCTTTCAAGATTATCGCCGTCAATATTGGATACGGCGTCGATTAAATAGGTTCTGAATGTCGATGTTCCGTCCGCAGTGTCCGCCATTCTTTCATAGGCGGCTTCTCCGCATATTCCCATTGTCATAACTGCCGCCGCCGAGGCGGAAAGCACATTTTCGGGATTTGCGGCTATAAATGCCGCCGTAAGCGCCGAAAGCATACAGCCGCTGCCTGTAATTCGGGACATCATTAAGTGACCGTTTTTTATTACATAGGCTTTTTCAGCCGTGCATACAATGTCAATCTCACCGGAGATAATTATTACCGCTCCCGTATGGGCCGAAAATCTTTCGGCAAAGGCGATTACCGACGGAAGATTTTTCTCGGTTACCCTGTCGGCAGCCGCCGCATCAACGCCTGCGGCACCTCCGCTTTCCAGTGCCAGCGTTTTAATTTCCGATATGTTGCCCCTTACGGCTGTGAAGCGCACTTCCTCCAAAAGAGTACGGGCGCTGTTTTTTCTGAAAGCCGATGAGGACACACCTACGGGGTCAAGAATAACAGGACGGCCCAGCTCATTGGCTCTTTTGCCGGCCTTTATCATGGCTCGAAGCTTTCCCGGGTTAAGGGTACCCATATTCAGGCATACGCCCGAGCATATACCTGCTATGTCCTCCGCTTCTTCCTCGGCGTCTGCCAGTATGGGCGAGGCTCCGCAGGCGAGCAGTATGTTTGCTACATCGTTGGCGGTGACATAGTTTGTAATGCAGTGTATACGGGGGCCGACAGCCCTTACATTGTCAATATATTTATGAAGCATTGCAGTCCTCCCGATAAAAAAGGGAACGGCCTGAGGCGTTCCCCTGAGAATCTTTTTCTGCTCCCTGCCGCGGCATTATCCGGGCAGGTGCAAGACAGCCGAAGCCGTCTTAGGGTTGAATCAATTCTCTCAGCCGGTGAACGGCATTGTTACAGGCCGTTCACAGCACCCCTGCGTTACTATGATTTTAGCGCAATAAGATTTTGGTGTCAATAAAGACAGGCGTTTCATCAGCGCTTTGTTCCCGAAATAATATAGAAGCGTTCGGTATCAACGGTTATGTCTATATCAAAAAGACTGTCAAACACCTTTGCTTCCTCTGCGGCAGGCGCAAGAATATCCGAAACATGGGCCGCACTGCCCGAATGACGGTG
Organism: Clostridia bacterium; assembly: GCA_029098265.1. Classification (GTDB taxonomy): domain Bacteria; phylum Bacillota; class Clostridia; order Lachnospirales; family Anaerotignaceae; genus Metalachnospira. The sequence continues at coordinate 14,866 of JAQXNZ010000070.1, forward strand.
ATTTACGGCATGGCGGCTCTCGCTGTGGCATATCATAAAGCGTCCGCCTGTTTTGAGTATGGAGTACAGCTTATGGGCAAAGGCTGATTTGTCGGGAAAATGCGGATATGCCCTGTAGGCAAAGGCGATGTCAAAGTCCTTTTCGCCAAACTCAAAGAAATCGCCTGCCCAAAGGCTTATGCGGCGGTCGTCGTATTTGAGTCTTGCCTGCTCCAGCATTTTCTCCGAAAGGTCTATTCCCCATATTCTTTCAGGCTCACGCTTCAGCAGTTCACCGAAAAGAGCGCCCGTTCCGCAGGCTATGTCGGCTGTTTTTGCGTTTTTGCCAAGCCCCGACAGAGATACAATAGTGCCTATGCCCTCGGGGTCGTTTATGCTGTAGCTGTCCCAGCGGGGCGCCATGTTATCGAAAAATTCCTTTGCTTCCTTAAGGCGTTCGTCCATATCAATTCCTCCTGTTTGTTTTATGTATTGATTATAGCACATATCGGGGCACGGGCATAAAAAATTCAGTATTACAGTGGCTGATTTTTTAAAAATAAGATACTGATAAAGAGAATATTATATTAAGTTTCGGCAGATAATATTTCAGAATCAGACTATAGACAAACACAACTAATTATTTGAAATTTCTTGATGTTAGCTACAATAACCGGGAAAAGTTCGGAAAACCGGGAAGGTTTTCTGAGGCTTTAAACTGTGGCGGAATTCACTTCCGCCGCAAAGAAGTCCTAAGACACAAGCCGTGCGCAGTGTCAGGACTTCATACATTAATTTAATCAAGTCGAAAACCTGTTTTCGACTTAGTGTCGACTTTGTCGACACTTTCAGAATATTACTTATATGTAAAAGCTCCTTAAATTTTTGCAGGAGCTGATTTACAAACGGTCTCCAAGTCTATATAATACAAGTTAATCAGTAGGAACGGCAGGGTTAATGGATTTGGAGCTGTTTCGCACATGACATAAAATTTTTATCGGCGGAGGAAGATTTATATGAGAAAAACAAAAATTGTATGTACTTTAGGTCCTGCTACAGACGCACCCGGAGTACTTGAAAGCATGATAGACGAGGGCATGAATGTGGCAAGGTTCAACTTTTCCCATTCCAACTATGATGAACATCTCAAAAGGCTTGACCAGCTTAGGGAGGCAAGAAGAAATACCAACAAATATGTTGCCGCACTGCTTGACACAAAGGGACCCGAAATCAGAGTAAAGACCTTTAAAAACAATTCCGTAGTCCTTGAGGAGGGCAAGGAGTTTACACTGACCACAAGGGACGTGGAGGGCGATGAAAGCATTGTTTCCGTAACCTATGAGGATTTTCCCAATGACGTAAGCATCGGCACAAGGGTGCTTATAGACGACGGACTTATAGAGCTTAAGGTCATCGAGAAAAATGACACAGACGTAAAATGTGTTGTTGTCAATCCCGGACCCGTATCCAACAATAAGGGTGTAAACCTTCCCGGTACGGTTGTTTCCATGCCCTACATGAGCGAGAAAGATGTGGCTGACATCAACTTTGCCGTTGACAATGATTTTGACTTCATTGCGGCGTCCTTTGTAAGAACGGCGGGAGACGTGCTTAAGATAAGAAGAATACTTGATGAAAGAAACTGCTCGAGCATAGAAATAATAGCTAAAATAGAGAATAAGCAGGGTGTGGAGAACATAGACGAAATACTCCAGGTTTCCGACGGTGTTATGATTGCCAGAGGCGACATGGGCGTTGAGATACCCTATGAGGACGTACCCGTAATACAGAAGATGATAATCAAAAAGGCGGCCAAGGCAGGTAAAATGACTATCACCGCAACACAGATGCTGGAGTCCATGATGAAAAATCCCAGACCAACAAGAGCGGAGACAGCCGACGTTGCCAACGCCGTATTTGACGGAACAGGAGCAATAATGCTTTCGGGCGAGACAGCCGTAGGCAAGTATCCCGTTGAGGCGGTAAAGACAATGGCAAGGGTGGCAGTCAGAGCCGAGGAAGCAATCAACTATAAGGGAAGATTCTTCGGAGAGGAAAGAAGGTCAAATCCCAATATTACCGATGCCATAAGCCATGCTACATGTACAACGGCCTATGACCTTAACGCCAGAGCGATACTGACAGTAACAAAGTCGGGTACAACAGCCAAAAACATAGCAAAATACAGACCCGGCTGTGACATCATTGCCTGTGCCACAACGGAGAAAAACTGCAGAAGACTGAACCTTGTATGGGGCGTACAGCCTGTTCTTGTAGACGACGAATTTGATGCATTCTCACTTTTTGACAAGTGCATAGACAGAGCTATGGAGCTTGGCTATCTTGATAAGGGTGACACAACGGTTATTACTGCGGGACTTCCACTTGGCATACCCGGTACAACAAACATGATTAAGGTGCAGATAGCAGGAAACAAATATTAACAGATATTAAGTCGAAAACGGTCTTTGATATGGTACAGATTTTGTCTGTACCATGCTTACATATGTTATTTTGGCTTGGAAATGAGGTGAAAACATGGATAAGCTTTTTGAATATATAGAGGATATACTGAAAGAGGGCAGAGAAGCAGTCCTTGCCATGATAATTGCGGCTTCGGGCTCCACCCCGAGGGGAGCGGGAGCAAAAATGCTTGTGCTGGACGACGGAAGCACCGTAGGCACCATAGGCGGCGGCAGAGCTGAATATCTGAGCGTACAGAAGGCGGCAGAGGCACTTAAGAAAAAGCTCTCCTTTACGGCATCCTATGACATGAGCCAGAAGGACATAGAGGGTGTCGGAATGATATGCGGAGGAAGAGCCGAGGTGTGCTTCAAGTATTTTTCCCAAAAGGACATCGAGCTCGTTTCTCATATGAACAAGCTTATTTTAAACCGCAGTGACGCATGGCTGATTATAAGGATTTCGGATAATGCGGTTGATATGGGTACATATGACAGGGAAAACGGCGTAATGTTCATAGACGGCATCACGGGCGAGGAGGCCGAGGGCTTTACATCAAGCCTGTATTCCTTTGAAAAGGACGGCAGCACCATGTTTGTAGAACAGCTTTCAAGGAAGGGCACAGTATATATTTTCGGTGCCGGACATGTTTCCAAGGAGCTGGCTCCGCTGCTTTCACATCTGGATTTCCATGTGAAGGTATATGAACAAAGGAAGGAGCTTGCCGATGCGTTTCCGTCCGGAACAGAGGTTATAAACGGCAGATTCAACAACATAGACGAAAAGATTACAATGACTGCCGAGGACTATGCCGTAATTATGACCAGTGGCCACAGCGGTGATTTTGAGGTGCTTGAACAGGTGCTGAGAAAGGAACTCAGCTATGTGGGTGTCATAGGAAGCAGGACGAAAATAGCGATTACAAAGCAGAGGCTTCTTGACGCAGGCATAAAGGAAGGAAAAATAAATACTCTCCACACGCCCATTGGACTTGCCATAAAGGCTGTCACACCGGCGGAAATAGCCGTCAGTGTTGCGGCGGAGCTCATACTGCACAGGGCGGAGCATGAGCGGGGAGAAAAGAACGCAAGGTAAACTATACACAATGAAAGGGGAATTATTATGAAATTCGGCTGCTGTGCTTCCGTAAAGCTTTATGACAAGGTTGCTGAGGCGGGCTTTGATTATATCGAGGTGCCCGGCGGAGAACTGGCAGAGCTTACCGAGGAGGAATTTGAGGCTGTAAAGGAGCATATACTGGCGGGTCCCATACCCTGTACAGCTGTAAACGCCTATGCCAAGGCGGAGCCTAAAATGGTTGGTGACGAATGTGATGATGAAAAGACAAGAGCATACGCCGCCCATATTATGGCGAGGGCATCACAGCTGGGAGTTAAGACCGTAGGTATTGGAGCACCCGGCATAAGAAAGCTGCCGGAGGGCTATGACAGCAAAAAGGCCTGGGAGCAGGGCAGGAGATTTCTCGAGATAACGGCGGAGGAAGCGGAGAAATTCGGCATAACACTGCTGTTTGAATCCATACATAAATATGCATGTCAGTTTGTAAATCACATGGACGAGGCATACAGAATGGTAGAGGAGCTCAATCTTCCCAATGTTAAGCTTGTGATGGACTACTATCACATGAAGCCGATGGGAGATGACATATTCGATGTTGAAAAGTACATGAAGTATGTGGCGCATCTTCATTACAGCGGACTGGGCGAAAACTGGTCAAGACCGCAGATAAATGAGGACAACTATGACGAGCTTGTAAAAATATTCGCTTCCGTAAAGGCGCTGGGCTATGACGGAACCATCAGCACCGAGTCTGACAACAGCCGTTTTGACGAGGAGGGCGCAAAGGCTCTGGAAATAATGAAAAGGGCGTATGCTGCCTCCGCAAAAAGTTTAGAATAAAAGGAGAGTTATTATGTCCGATTATACTGTTAGAAGCTGGAAGGACAAAAGCCCCGTTATTCCCGACAGCTGTACCATATTTGAGAACTGTTCCATATACGGCGATGTGGTTTTCGGTGAAAACTGCGTAGTTATGCCGGGTACGGTCATAAGGGCTGAAGCATGCCGTGTAATAATAGGCGATAACACCAATATACAGGATATGTGCTGTATACACACGGACGTATATGAGGGTGCTGATGTTATAATCGGTTCAAACGTGACCATAGGCCATAGGGCTCTGCTTCATGCCTGTACTGTCGAGGACAATGCGCTTATAGGCATGGGAGCGGTGGTTCTCAACGGCGCAAGGATAGGCAGGGGCGCAATGGTGTCCGCCGGTGCACTGGTGACCCAGAACGCCTTTATCGAGGACGGCATGCTGGCGGTGGGTGTGCCTGCAAAGGTAAGACGGGCGGTCAGCGAGGCCGAAATAAAGGAAAATGATGAAACCATAGAGGAATACAGAGAGATAGGCGAGCTGTATATTAATAAATCAAAAAAGTGAAGCGAGATGCTTCACTTTTTTGATGGAAACATAAAAAGTATTCGCTTGACTGCATATCGTTATATTGATAAAATATTGATATAAACGGAGGTGAGAGCTATGCCTGTTATCAGACCGAGTTCGGACATAAGGAATAAGTATAATGAAATATCGGAATTCTGCCACAAATACCGCGAACCCATATATATAACAAAAAACGGCTCCGGCGACCTTGCAGTAATGAGTATTGAAACCTACGAAAAGCTGGTTGGAAGATTTGAGCTGTACAGCCTTCTTGAAGAAGGTGAAAGAGCGGCGGAAAAAGGAGAAGTGAGCAGAGCCGATGATGTTTTTAAAAGGCTGGAGAAGGATATAGATGGATAAATACGAGATACTTATCACAAAACCTGC
>JAQXNZ010000071.1 GCA_029098265.1 Clostridia bacterium
GCCGAGGAGAATGGCGTGTTTCAAGGCCAGCGGCCGATGGAATAGCCATTCATGCATTAATTTAAACAAGTTGAAAACCTGTTTTCAACTTAGTGTCGACTTTGTCGACACTCTAAAGCCTATATATTATATATAGGCTTATTTTAATTTTGTGAGGGGTGCGCAGATATATGAACGGAGAAACGGCAAATTCCAGACACAGGATAGTACTTGAAGAAAGAGAGAGACTGTCACTGACAGGTGTTACGGACGTTATAGCCTTTGATGAGGAAAGCATAACGGCGGATACGGATATGGGGATAATAGTCATAAGGGGAGAGGGGCTGCATATAAGCAGACTTAACCTTGATGAGGGAGTGCTGCAGACCGAAGGCAGTGTAGACAGCATAGAGTACGGTGACGGAGAGGCTTCCGGCAGAGGCGGATTTCTTCTGAGCAGGATATTCAAATAGGGGGAATAGGAGTGATACTGTCCATAGATGAGCAGGCTCGCATATTCATGTATGTTTTTGCGGCGGGAATAGCTGCGGGTCTGTTTTATGACATAATAGAGCTGCTGAGAAACTGCATAAAGCATTCCAAAGCCGCCGTATGCGCAGAGGATATACTTTACTGGACAGTGGTCATAGTACTGCTGTTTTTGTTCATGCTGAAAAAGAACAGTGCGGAAATACGGTTTTTTAACATCATAGGATTTTTTGCGGGAATGCTTTTCCATAATTTATTACTGGAAAAGCCCGTTATAAAAATTATGACGGTGCTTGTAAATGTAATAAGAATGCTTATCAGACTGCTTTTTGAAATAGTAATGACGCCCTTCAGACTGGTATGGCTCATAATAGGAGAACCTGTAAAATACTTATATAATTTAGGAGGCGGATATTTTAAAAAGGTATTGCATTTAAGCCGAGTTTATGCAAAAATAAGAAAAAGAAGATTTGCCGACCAAATGCGCTTTATAAGGCGCAGAAAAGAATAAACGGGGTTTTGAAAATGGCAGCTAAGCCGAAAAGAAAAAGATCTAAATCGGGTAGATTTATCGGAGCCATACTTGCGGTATTCAGTGTGTTTGTGGCTGTCAATATAGCCATACAGCTTAATACTTATGTTGAGCTTAAGGCTCAGAAGCAGGAGCTTGAGGAAAAAATAGCCGAGGAAGAACAGAAAAAAGAAGAATACAATAACCAGATGGAGTATTACAGCACAGATGAATATATAGAAAAAATAGCAAGGGAACAGCTGGGCCTTGTTATGCCGGACGAAATAGTGTTTAAGGTTGACACCGATTAAAAAATTTTTAAGAAAATGAAAAATAATTGTTGACAATTGTTAAAATTATATGTATAATAACGCTTGTGTCAAGTGATTTGGCGGAGTAGCTCAGTTGGCTAGAGCACGCGGTTCATACCCGCGGTGTCGAGGGTTCGAATCCCCCCTCCGCTATTTTATCTGGCCGGTTGGTCAAGCGGTTAAGACGCGGCCCTCTCACGGCTGAAACAAGGGTTCGATTCCCTTACCGGTCATTATTATATTCATATCTTTAAAATTGGGAGTTTAGCTCAGCTGGGAGAGCATCTGCCTTACAAGCAGAGGGTCACAGGTTCGAGCCCTGTAACTCCCATTTTTTATTTTCGCCGTCTGTGTCGGCGGCTGATAAAAGAACATGAAGAACTGTGGTCTTTTATTAGCTGTTGTATGGACGGCGTTATTTGCATATACTGATTTAAGGAGTGTTTAAAATGGTTATTTTAGTAGTTGACGGACAGGGCGGCGGAATCGGCAGAACGCTTGTGGACAAGCTGAGCGCCGAGATAGGCGAGGAACATGAAATAATGGCAGTGGGAATAAACGCCATAGCTACCATGGGAATGATGAAGGCAAAGCCCAAAAACATTGCCACGGGAGAGAATGCCGTTATATATAATGCAAAAAGGGCGGACATAATAATAGGAAGTATAGGCATAGTTGCGGCCAACTCCATGATGGGAGAGCTGACGCCGGCTATGGCAAACGCCATCAGCGAAAGTCCTGCCGTTAAGGTGCTTATACCGCTTAATAAATGCGGACTCAGAGTAGCAGGAGTGGCAGGCTGTACACTGCCCGAGATAATAGACGATGCAGTAAAAATGGTAAAGGATATAACAGACAGAAATACTAAGTGCTGCTGATTATGTTTTCCTTGAAAGAAGATGCAAAATGGAATTTATATTAAGATTTGACGACAAAATAATTAAATTCATTGACAGAAATATGCACTATAAAATATTGGAAAAAATAATGCGCTTCATTTCAGCGCTGGGCAATAACGGCGCAGTATGGATTTGTATGGCTGTGGGGCTCATAGCTGCCGGCGGGGAGAAAAGGAAGGCCGGACTTCTTATGCTTGGGTCACTGGCGGCGGAGGCTTCGGTGTGCAATCTTGTAATAAAGCCTACCGTCGGAAGAATAAGACCCAATGATGCCCACGGACTTGTCATAAGCATAGACAGACCCGAGGACTATTCTTTTCCTTCGGGACATACGGCAGCCTCCTTTGCGGCGGCATACAGTCTCTGCCTTTCGGGCTGTAAGCACGGTGCGGAGCTGATGTGCGCTGCGGCGCTTATGGGCTTTTCGAGAATATATCTGTTGGTGCACTATCCCATGGATGTATTGGCAGGAGCAGGTCTCGGAATGGCTTCAGCACTTTCCGTACACAAAATTTACAGAAAAAAGGTCGGAAAAGATTAAAATTCGATTAAAAAACATAATATATACTATTTATTATGCGAATATATAGTTGTATTCGCATATATATAATGTTACAATTTTTTCTGTTGTATATCAGGAGGGATAATATGGAACAGAATAAAATTGCGGATAACAATCCGATGGGCTATGAGCCGGTGGGTCAGCTTTTGAGAAAATTTGCAGGACCTTCCATAATTGCCATGCTCGTTAACTCTATATATAATCTTGTGGATCAGATATTTATAGGCCGAGGCGTAGGATATTTGGGAAATGCGGCAACGACTGTGGCATTGCCCATTACAAACATTATACTGGCTGTAGCGATGCTCATAGGCGTCGGCGGCAATGCCTTTGCCGCCATAAAACTGGGAGAAAAGAAAACGGAAACGGCGGAGAGAGTACTGGGAACGGTATTTTTTACGCTGGTTGTGCTTGGAATAATAATGGCTGTGCTCGGCATTGCATTTCTTGTGCCTATGCTCAAACTTTTCGGCGCCACGGACAATAATCTTCAAATGGCTGTGGACTATTCGTCTATAATACTTATCGGAACACCCTTCGTTCTGTGCGGCGTTATGGGCTCTAACTTTGCAAGAACCGACGGCAGTCCCAAAATGGCAATGGCAAGCATGCTGGCGGGCGCCGTTATAAACACAATACTTGACCCTACGTTTATATTCATATTCGGCTGGGGTGTAAAGGGAGCCGCCATAGCAACCATACTC
>JAQXNZ010000072.1 GCA_029098265.1 Clostridia bacterium
GAGACGGTAACGGCTGAATATGTCAAAAAGGCCCATGAGGAAAAGGCATACCGTCTGTCCATGTATCAGGAGAAGATGAACGAGCTGCTGGACGATGATACGGTAATGATAGCCACCGACGGATACTGCATAGGAAAGATAAACGGACTTGCGGTGCTTGATATGGGTGACTACAGCTTTGGCAGTCCCACAAGGATAACGGCTACGACATACATGGGTAAATCGGGCATAGTCAATATAGAAAAGGAAGCCGAGATGAGCGGCCCCACCCATAACAAGGGCGTGCAGATTATAACGGGCTATCTGGGAAGCATGTATGCCCAGAATATGCCGCTTTCGCTCAGCTGCCGTATTGCCTTTGAGCAGAACTATAACGGGATAGACGGAGACAGCGCTTCCAGTACGGAGCTGTACTGCATACTTTCTAGCCTTTCGGAAATACCTGTCAATCAGTCGCTGGCAGTAACAGGCTCTGTAAACCAGTGCGGAGAAATTCAGGCAATCGGCGGAGTTACCTATAAGATTGAGGGATATTTCGACCTCTGCAAGAGGAGAGGGCTCACAGGTAGACAGGGAGTTGTCATACCTGTTTCAAATATTAAGGACCTTGTGCTTAAAGACGAGGTGATAGAGGCAGTTAAGGACGGAATGTTCCATATTTATCCCATATCAACAATAGATGAGGGTATAGAATTGCTTCTGGGCACAGAGGCCGGAGTCAAGGACGAAAAGGGAGAGTACCCCGAAAATTCCGTTCACGGCAGAGTAATGGCAAAGCTTAAGGAGTTCAATGACAAAAGCGAATAAATACAACTTAAGACCGGTTTCTTATAACCGGCCTTATTTTTAGGGAGGCACGCAATGCTTGACGAATATACAACGATACTGAACAGGGCGGAAGCCGAATTTGTTGAGAAAAAATCGAGATTTATAGCCACTGTCTGCCCCGTAAAGACCGAGGAGGAAGCCAGGGCATTTATTGCCGAGATGAGAAAAAAATACTGGGACGCAACCCATAACGTATTTGCCTATCAGATAGGAGAACGCAACGAAATACAGCGTTCCAGTGATGACGGAGAGCCCCAGGGAACAGCGGGAAAGCCTGCTCTTGACGTGCTTATCGTCGGAGACATCAAAAATACAGCCGTGGTGGTAACAAGATATTTCGGCGGCACACTGCTGGGGACGGGCGGACTTGTCAGAGCCTACGGCAGAAGCGCAAAGCTCGGCATAGAGGCGGCGGGAATAGCCAATGTTAAGCACTATAAGGAGTGCTCTGTTGAGACAGACTATACTACAGCGGGAAAAATACAGTACGAGATAACAAAAGAGGAGTATATACTTAAGGATACGATATACACAGATAAAGTGGAATTTATCGTGCTACTTGACAGAGAAAATGAAAAGCCCTTTGAGGATATGGTAAAAAATATATCTATGGGCAAATCGCAGGTCAATGTCATAAGGGAAATTTACGGCGCATGGGTAAACGGAGCTGTTGCAGAGCTTTGAGTGCGGTAATACCCCAATATATACTGACCATGCTTGCGATATTTTATACGGGACTTTAAATTCTGCTTGCATCGGCTTTAAACAGCTGGGCTCAGATTGTAGACAAAAACAACTAATTATTTGAAATCTCTTGATATTAGCTACAATAACCGGGAAAGGTTCGGAAAACCGGGAAGGTTTTCTGAGGCTTTAAACCGAGACATAGCAAACCGGGAGAATGTACCCCGGCGCCGTAGGCGTTCCAGAAGGGAATTTGTGAACCTGCAATAGAGACCGCGCTCTTCGGCTCGGAGAAGTCCTTAGACACAAGCCGTGCGCAGTGTCAGGACTTCATACATTAATTTAAACAAGTCGAAAACCTGTTTTCTAGTACCGCAAAGATGTGCGGACGCGTAGCGGTTTTGCTTTAGCAAAATACTGACTATACTTAGTGTCGACTTTGTCGACACTCTATGCACCGACTTTTTAAAGTCGGTGCTTTTTTAACGGATAGTAATATATGAGAAATTGAATTGCCTGTCATAAGGAAATTAAATAAAAGGTCTGATAACATAAAAAATTGCCGATGTTTGCGTGTAATAAAAAGCATATACCCTCTTTTTTAAATAATACTTATACACTGTACATTGTATATAAGCCAAACGGTAAGAACTTGAACTCAGTAAAATGTATGCAGCCGTCTACGGAAGGGAG
>JAQXNZ010000073.1 GCA_029098265.1 Clostridia bacterium
AAACAGCCTGTCTGCATCAGACGGTGATACAGCCATAAGCAGACCGCCCGACGTCTGGGGGTCATAGAGCATATCCTGTACCGCAAGCTCGGTATCGCCTGCATCGACATAGCTTTCCGCAAAGCTGCGGTTTCGGTACATGCCCTCGGGAAGTATGCCCATGCGTGCCGCCGAAAGAGCCTCGTCTATCAGTTCTATGCTGTCTGTGTGTATTTCCGCCGATATTTCCGAGCCCTGTACCATTTCCAGCAGATGACCCATAAGGCCGAAGCCCGTAACATCGGTACAGGCGTGTACATCGTATTTTACCATTATGTCTCTTGCACCCTTGTTCAGCGTTGTCATCAGCTTCACCGCATAGTCGGCGGCCTCTGCCGAAGCAATGCCTGCCTTTGCTGCCGTGGTCAGTATGCCTATGCCCAGAGGCTTTGTCAGTATGAGCACATCTCCGGGCTGTGCTCCGCAGTTTTTTATAACCTTATCGGGGTGTACGAAGCCCGTAACAGCCAGTCCGTATTTCGGCTCGTCATCGAGTATGGAGTGGCCGCCCGTTATGAGCGCCCCTGCCTCATACACCTTGTCATAGCCGCCCCGAAGCAGTTCATGCACATGCTCCTTGTCCATATTTGCGGGTATTGCCATTATGTTCAGCGCCAGCTTCGGCTCACCGCCCATGGCATATATATCCGACATGGCGTTTGCCGCCGCTATCTGTCCGAAGGTGTAGGGGTCATCGGCAATGGGCGGAAAAAAGTCCACCGTCTGCACTATGGCCAGTTCGTCATTTATTTTATAAACCGAAGCATCGTCGCTTTTGTCAAATCCCACCAGCAGGTTTTCGTCCTCTCTGACCTTTATATCCTCCAGAAGCTTTGCCAGTACGCCTGCGCCTACCTTTGCGCCGCAGCCTGCGCATTTTGCCAGCTTCGTCAGCTTTATATCACCCATGTCAATCCTCCTTAAGTCTCAGCATTGCCTCCAGCACTCCGCCGCCGACGGCGCTTGCCTTGTCCGATACGGTATAGCAGTGTTCCTTTTTGCATCTGGGATCCACGTCGCCGCTTTTCATTCCCTTGTATACGGGTGTGTTTTCGGGCAGTATGCCCCTCAGTACTCCGCCGATAAGGCATTTTACAGGCTCGCCGTCCACATAGGCCACGGTCTGTCCAGCCTCCACAATGTCGCCTATTTGGCATACGGGTGTAAATATTCCGTCCTTTACGGCTCTTATAATCCTTTCGGTGGTATATCCGCCTATGTTTCCCGGTACTCCGGTGTTCTCTGCGGCGTTTCCCTCCAGTATAACCCTGCCGAGATAGTGTCCCCTCTGGGTTTCTATTACCGCATGGCAGTCAACCCCGGCTCTGAAGCCCGGGCCTACGCCGATAACAACGGGTGCGTCGTCTATCGATGTGCCGAGATTTTTCTTTGCCAGTATGGCATCTATTACAAAATAGGGCTTAAGCGTCTTTATACATTCGGCCTTCTCATCGGCAATGACCGCTATATTGCCCCTTTTTATTATTTGGTATATATCATCGGTGCTTTGAGCCCTTTCAGCCTTTATGTCCTCCACACAGGCCTCGCCGTTGACTATGGCCTGAGAAAAACATACCGTTCTCCTTATGGCTGTGGGTCTTTCTATATCCGTCATAGCTATATCAAATTTTGCTCTTTTTAGTCTGACTGCTATTCCCGAGGCTATATCCCCGGCGCCCTTTATAAGTGCAAGCATATCAACTGCCCCTTCCTTATCTCTCCCGCATATACGGGAATATCGATATATGCCGCCGTTTCCTCGGCAAGCTTCATATACTCTGCTCCTTCGGCCTGATTTATTATAAGCCTGCGGCAGAGACCTTCCTTATTGATAACATCAGCCACAGCTTTGGGAGATGCCGTGTCATTAACCGTAAGTCCTGCCAGCTTGGCGAATATATCCGCTCTGTGGCATACGTCCGCTGTTTTTTTGTTTATGCCCGAAACACCCGCAACGCCTATTATGTCGTCACAGCCTTCGGGAATAACAGGCTCGTGGGCGGCATGGGCTTTCAGCGGCAGACCCTTTGAACCATCGGCCTCGCATATCACATAGTCTGCATAGCTTTTGAGGTCGGCAAAGGGTATATCGGGCGCTGTCAGCTTTCCACCCTCGGCAGGCTTTCCTACACAAACAATTCCGTTATTCCTAAAGGCACTTTCAATAGCTTCGACACTGTTGCCCTCAACGGTCGGTATGTGCTTAGGAGTATATATTTTTGTTGATGTGCACACTATGACCCTGCCTTTTTCGGACAGCTCATCAGCCAAAGCATACATAAGTGTTGTTTTGCCGCCGCTTCCTATTATGCATGTAAGCCCCTTTTTTATTTTTAAAATATCGGAAAGCATGGACAGCCTCCTTCTAATCCATTATACTATTAAAAGAATAACCAATAAAGATAAAATAGTATTATCATATTATCAAAAACTTTACAAGTCAAATTAAGAAATGCAGGTACTGCTTGTTGCCGCACAACTTTGATTTACGACATTGAATCCGCAGGCGGAATTCATTTCCGCCGAGGAGAAGTCCGAATACACAAGCCGTGCGCAGTGTAGTGCAAACCGCGTGAAAGTCGCGGCGCCATAGGCGTTCCCGTAGGGAATTTGAGAACCTGCCTGTGCAAACCGCGTGAAAGTCGCGGCGCCGTAGGCGTTCCCGTAGGGAATTTGAGAACCTGCCAGACTTCATACCTTAATTTAATTAAGTCGAAAACTTGTTTTCGACTTGGCGTCGTCTCGACGCCCTAAGAATAACACTTTTGGGGAGGGTTTACAATGGGAAATACACTGAGCGCTAAGGTGCGCATACATCTTTCTGCCGAGGATAAGTGCTTCGGCCCCGGAATATGTACGCTCCTTGAGAAGGTGGAAAAGACGGGCTCCCTCAGAAAAGCAGCTATGAACATGAACATGGCCTACTCCAAGGCGTGGAAAATAGTAAAAATGTGCGAGGAAAACCTTGGTGTAAAGCTTCTCATATCCACCGCCGGCGGCAAAAACGGCGGCGGTGCCGTGCTTACCGATGAGGCTCGTCAATTCATAGCCGCCTACAGACAGCTGTGCCGCCGCACAGACGAGTTCGTTTCCGAGGTTCTCAATGAAGAATTCGGATTTTATATTAACGGCTGAAATATTTTATATAAGCACTGGCAGCGGCAGACAGCTTTATATATTTTGCCTATAATGTCTGTAAAAATATACAATCTCGTAAATTTTCGGGGTTGTATATTTTTGTTTTAAGGTTCAAAATATATTTTTTATACAGTACAATCCTAAAATTAAATGTTATTTATGTCATAAACTTACATAAATTTCGAATATAATACAGTATACAAAACTCGGAAGAAACATGCTATTTATCACTATATAATTATGTTATATCATTATAACAGGAATTGGATTTTCCTTGATTTTATGCTCTTAAATAAGAACAATTAATAGTATCATAATAAATATTACGCTTCGGACTCTATTTAAAAGGCTCAAAAATTCGAATTATTTATGTGCATTTTCACAATAAAATTTTATACATATTGTCTAAAAATATATACACAGCAACAAAATTGTTTATTGTTGGATACACTTTCTGCTCTTTTTGATTTTATTTGCTGATTTTTAATAATAAAAACTATTATTTTTTTCAATCTTGTCCTACAACATAAGCCTCATAAATTACCGTCACATTATCCATTGCAAAAGAAAACGCCTTAATATATCGTGTTTTTTAAAATGATGCCATATCGTTATGTCTGACAAAGCTTGGCAGTCTTTGTTCTATATTTCAGCGTGCGGCATTATAACATATTATCAAAAGGAGGAAAAAACTATGTCAAATGTATTGGAAATCAGATGGCACGGCCGCGGCGGTCAGGGTGCTAAGACCGCGTCTCTGCTTCTGGCCGATGTGGCGTTCAATACCGGTAAATATGTACAGGGCTTCCCTGAATACGGCCCTGAAAGAATGGGTGCCCCTATCACGGCTTATAACCGTATCAGCGATACTCCCATAAGAGTTCACTCTAATATATATGACCCTCAGTATGTCGTTGTTGTAGATGAAACTCTCCTTGAAAGCGTAGATGTAACAAAGGGACTTAAAAAGGACGGCGCTATCGTTATCAACACAGCGAAAACACCCGATGAAATTCGTCCTCTCCTCAATGGCTATGAAGGCAGAGTTGCAACAATTGATGCAAGAAAAATATCCATCGAGGCTCTTGGCAAATACTTTCCCAACTCACCCATGCTTGCTGCCATCGTTAAGGTAGCAAATATCATGGACGAGGATGCTTTCCTTGAGGAAATGAGAGGCTCATACAAGCATAAATTCGCTTCAAAGCCCGAAGTTATCGAAGGAAACATGAAGGCTCTCGAGCTTGCTTTACAGGAGGTGCGATAAATGTCATCTATTGATTTTATAACAGATACAATCGGCTGGAGAGACATTACTCCCGGCGGAGAAATATATGAGGGCGGTACTTCCGCAGCTATCAGAACAGGCGACTGGCGTACAGACACACCTGAGTTTATCGCCGACAAATGCAAACAGTGTCTTTTATGCACACCCGTATGTCCCGACTGTGCTATTCCCGTAAAGGACGGAAAAAGAGGAGAATTTGACCTCGACCACTGCAAGGGCTGCGGCATCTGCGCAAAGGTATGTCCCTTCGGCGCTATCGAAATGAAAAGGGGTGAAAAGTAAATGGGAATCAGAGAAAGATTATCAGGAAACGAAGCCGTTGCAAATGCAATGAGACAGATTAACCCGGATGTTATGGCGGCCTTCCCCATCACTCCCTCCACAGAAATACCCCAGTATTTCTCAACATACGTTGCCAACGGCAAGGTAGATACGGTATTTGTACCCGTAGAAAGTGAGCATTCGGCCATGAGTGCCTGCGTAGGCTCCGAGGCTGCCGGCGCAAGAACACTTACAGCCACATCATCATGCGGTCTTGCTCTTATGTGGGAGGAGCTTTATATTGCGGCCAGCTGCCGTCTCCCCATCGCTCTCGCCTGCGTAAACAGAGCGCTTTCAGGCCCTATCAACATCAACTGCGACCATTCCGACAGCATGGGCGCAAGGGATTCGGGCTGGATTCAGATTTATGCGGAAAACAACCAGGAGGTATATGACAACTTTGTACAGGCCTACAGAATTGCTGAGCACAAGGACGTAAGACTTCCAATTATGATATGCCAGGACGGCTTCATCACAAGCCATGGCGTTGAAAATATCGAGCTTCTCGAGGATGATGTTGTAAAGAACTTCGTAGGCGAATATGAGCCCTACGGATACCTTCTTGATGATGAAAAGGGATACGCCGTAGGCCCCTACGACAACCCCGTTCACTATATGGAGCACAAAAAACAGCAGACCGAAGCCATGAAGAATGCTAAGAAGGTAATTCTTGACGTTGCCAAGGAGTTCAAGGGAATTTCCGGCAGAGAGTACGGTCTCTTTGAAGAATACAAGCTTGACGATGCAGACATGGCTATCGTTATCATCGGCTCTGCGGCAGGCACATCCAAGGACGCCGTTGACGAGCTCAGAGCAGAGGGCAAAAAGGTCGGCCTTCTTAAATTAAGAGTATTCCGTCCTTTCCCCGCAGAGGAAATAGCCGAAGCTCTCAAGAACGTAAAGGCACTCGCTATCATGGACAGAACAGACAGCTACTCATCCCAGGGCGGCCCCCTCGGTGCAGAGGTCAGAGGCGCACTTTTCAGCGCAGGCGTTGCTCCCAAGACAGTCAACTATGTTTACGGTCTGGGCGGCAGAGATGTAAAGGTCGAGAATATCAAGGAAGTATATGCTGCCCTTGAGGAAATACTCGCAACAGGCTGCGTCGGTGAAAAATTCCGTTATCTGTCGGTAAGAGAATAATAGTGAGGTGAAGGCAATGTATAATTTTAAAGAAGTAATGTCCAGACCCGAAAGACTTGCAGGCGGTCACAGAATGTGCGCAGGCTGCGGCGGCACTATCACAGCAAGAGCCGTACTGCGTGCCCTCCATCCCGAGGACAAGGCTGTTATCGCCAACGCTACAGGCTGTCTTGAGGTTTCGACTTTCATATATCCCTATGTAGCATGGAAGGATTCATATATCCATAACGCATTTGAAAACGCAGGCGCAACACTCAGCGGTGTTGAAGCAGCCTATACAGCCCTTAAGAAAAAAGGCAAGGTTGACAGCACATACAAATTCATCGCCTTCGGCGGAGACGGCGGTACATACGATATCGGCTTCCAGTCACTTTCAGGTGCTATGGAAAGAAATCACGATATGGTATATGTGTGCTATGACAACGGTGCTTACATGAACACAGGTATCCAGCGTTCATCGGCAACACCCCATTTCGCAGATACAACAACTACACCCGTAGGCTCTGTATCAGACGGTAAGCTTCAGAACAGAAAGGATCTTGCCGAAATCATAGCTTCTCATCATATCCCCTACGTCGGCCAGACAACATTCATCGGCAACTTTAAGGATATCCATGAGAAGGCAGAAAAGGCTATCTACACACCCGGTGCCGCATTCCTTAACGTAATGGCTCCCTGCCCCAGAGGCTGGAGATATCCCGCAGAGGACATCATGGAAATATGCAAGCTCGGTGTTGAGACATGCTACTGGCCCCTTTTCGAGGTCATCGACGGAAAATGGATTCTCAACTACAAGCCTAAAACAAAGCTTCCCGTTGAGGACTTCCTCAGACCCCAGGGACGCTTCAAACACCTTTTCCAGAAGGGCAACGAGCATCTCATCGAGCAGTTCCAGCAGGAAGTTGACGAGAGATGGGAGCAGTTACTGCGTTTCTGTGAGGAGTAAGAGCGCGAAGCGCTCTATCTCAAAATCCTGTGGGATTTTGAGATGCTAATATTAAGGCATAAAGAGCGTGTTCAAATAAATTTGTTCCAAATTTTTTGAACACTGCTCTTTTCCCAAGACCGGGCAAAGCTCGGCCTTGGATTCCGGTTAGAAAACCTTCCCGGTTTTCTAAAACTTTCCCGGTTAGTGTGGCTATTTTGGGTTTTGTAGCCTCGTTAGTTGGGGGAGACGTTCTCGGCTGATGTGGCTGTTTTTGGCTTTATAGCCTCATTGGTTGGGAGAGACTTTCCCGGTTAGTGTGGCTGATTTTGGTGTTTATAGCCTCATTGGTTGGGAGAGATATTCCCGGTTGATGTGGCTGTTTTTGGCTTTACAGCCTCGTTAGTTGGGAGAGATATTCCCGGTTAGTGTGGCTGATTTTGGTTTTTATAGCCTCATTGGTTGGGAGAAAATGTTTTGGCTTTATATTGCAAATTTGTAACGGAAAACAATAATTGCGTAAAAATCAGTATATAACCACTTAATTTTATCTATTCCCCAAAGGCGTCCGATTTTTTTCTGGCGCCTTTTACAATGCACAAAAAGTCAGCCTGTATAAAACAAAACTCCTGCGGAATTCACTTCCGCAGGAGTAGATAAACTGATATTAAACTACTCTGGATTCAAAAGTTTAACAGTAACTTTTGAATTCAGCTCCGTCAAGCGGCATTGCCGCCTACATAAATACCATTTCTACATTATTCATTTCTTCCATGAATACTTCCGCCATTGAAGCTTTGAGAGGATAGCCGAGCTTTTCAAAGGTTTTGTCAAGAGCCCTGAATGTCTCCGCAACGTCCCTTATATTGGCGTTTTCGCCCATGTGGCCTATCCTTATGACCTTGCCGGAAAGCACGTCGAAGCTGCCTGCAATAAGGATGTTGAAATCATCCTTCATGGTGTTGAGTATCTGCTTGTCCGAAAGGCTTTCGGGTACGCAGAATACAGTTACCGTGTCAGAGTAGCCGCCCTCGGTGTAGAGCGTAAGTCCCGCTTCCGTAACGGCCTTTCTTGAGGCTTCTGCAATTATTCTGTGCCTGTCGAATACTGTTTTGTCAAAGTATATGTTCTTTAAGGCCTTGCTCAGACCGATTATGTCGCTTATGGGCATTGTGTAGGGGAACCACTTCTGTGTGTAGTAGTCCTTGAAGGTAAGTATATTGCAGTAGAAGGACGCAATAGGTGTCTTTCTGTTAAGCATTGCCTTCATGGCGTCGTCGCTGACAGCCAGCATCGTAAGTCCCGGAGGTGCCGAAACGGCCTTCTGTGAACCCATACAGCATATATCTATGCCGCTTTTATCCACATCAAGGGGTACTCCGAAGGATGCCGAAACGGTATCAACCACCGTAAGTATTCCGAATTCCTTTAAAACGGGGCATATTGCCGCAACATCATTGAGCATTCCGCTGGGTGTGTCGCAGTGTACCACCGTGGCGTATTTGAAGTTATGGTCGCCCTTAAGATATTCTTTGAGCTCTGCGGCATCAATGGGCTTGCGGTAGCTCCTTGTGTAGTACACGGGCTTTCCGCCGTATATTTTGACGAAATCGCCGAAGCCCTTGCCGTATACACCGTTGTCTATAACAAGTACTCTGTCGCCCTGCTCCGTAAGGGAGGCGCATGCGGCCTCAAGACCGAGAATGCCTTCGCCCGAAAGTATATAAACATTTCCCGTTGAGTGAATAAGACTGCTTATCATATCACAGGTCGTTTTATAAAATTCCGCAAATTCTGTATCTATATCCGGATTGGTTGTCACAAGGCTTCTTGCGGCTCTGACGTTGTCCCTGACCTGGGTGGGACCTGGTGTCATTATTTTATACATAGTATCAGCTCCTTAATATGTATTTCGCCCGAATAAGGCGATGGATTAAGGTATGAAGTCCTGCCTTCATACGTTTCCGAAAGCTTTACGACAGGGCTTCGTCTGCCTGATAATGTCTGTAATGCTTACGGTCTGATTGTGCTAAGCTGTTTTCTGAGAACCTTAGCAAAGGGGATAACTATAATGCCTGCCACTACTACCTGAATGATGTTTCCGGGAATGCTGGACACGGGAGCTACCCAGTTACCGTATATGATTCCTTCGGCGATATAGTATCCGACTATCTTTATTATAAGCGCTGCGCCCACTGCAAGCAAGTACCATAATAATGTGTTGTGTTCTTCTTTTTCAGTTATTTTACCTACAGCATATCCCATTATGCCGACAATGACAAATGTGAAGGGAGCCCAAAGAGCCCAGCCTGAGAACAGGTCGAAAAGAGCCATGCCGAATGCGCCCGAAATTGCGCCTGTCTTTTTGCCGAAGATGATAGCAGCAAGGAAAAGGGGGACGTTGCCCAGATGTATAAGACCGCCGTTTGCCATAAGCGGAAGTCTTATATTGATAAAGCCCGTTGCAAGAAATACGAGGGCTATGGCTATTCCGTTGATTGCTATTGACTTAACCGATGAATTTGATTTTACTGCTGTATCGCTCATTGTTTTTTTCCTCCTTATTGACTGTTTAAGCTATGTGCCATATAATACTATTAAACTGATTGTATTAAAACTGCCAGTTTATAAAATTCTTATGGTGCCAGATGGAGGAAAATATGATTACGTTGAGAGACAGTGACAATCCGCTGTATTTTCAGATATATTCACAGCTTAAGGAGGAAATAGAGCAGGGCAGGCTGAGAGCGGGTGATAAGCTGTTTTCCAAAAGGAAAATGGCGGAAAGCCTCAATGTCAGCGTAAACACCGTGGAAACGGCCTACAGCCAGCTGCTGAGCGAGGGCTTTATCGAGTCCAGACCCAAAAGCGGCTTCTATGTCAGCCAGATAGACTCCTTTAACTTCGGCGAAGAAAAAAACGCCGCCGCCAGGTCGGTTAAAAAAACCGGCCCCGAGGAAAACATAAAAACGGACTTTGCCACCGACGGCATAGATACCGACAGCTTCCCTTACAACACATGGAGAAAGCTGATGAAAAACTGCTTCAATGAATATAATCCAAAGGTGCTCAAAAGCGCCCCGCCCGAGGGTGACTATGAGCTGAGAAAGGCCGTAGCCCAGCATATATACAGCTCCCGAGGTGTAAGCTGTGATGTGGACAGGGTAATAATAGGCGCAGGCGTGGACAACCTGTTAAACACCATAAGCGGCATACTGGGCACAGGCTGTAAAATAACAATGGAGGAGCCTGTTTATTATGAGGCCTATTCCTTTTTCAGGTCGCTGGGACATGATGTCAGCCTTATACCCGTTGACGAAAGGGGGCTTAGGACGGATATGCTGCCCGATGATGAAAACAGGGCTGTATATATAACGCCGTCCCACCAGTTCCCTCTGGGTATAACCATGCCCGCAGGACGCAGGATAAAGCTGCTCAACTGGGCCTATGCAAAGGATAACAGATATATAATCGAGGACGACTATGACAGTGAGTTCCGCTATAACTCCAAGCCGATACCCTCGGTGCAGAGCATAGACAAAAAGGGCAGGGTCATATATCTGGGCACATTCTCCAAGACCATAGCGCCGTCGGTGCGTATAAGCTACATGGTTCTGCCTGAAAAGCTCATGGAATTTTATAATGAAAAGTATACAAAGTTTTCATCGGCTGTATCTGTTCTGGATCAGAATATACTGACGGCCTTTATCAACGAGGGTCATTACGAAAGACATCTGAACCGCATGAGAAAGCTGTACGGAGAAAAAAGAGCCGTGCTTTTGGAAAAGCTGCGGTCTATGGGCGGAAAGGTCATAATAAACGGGGAAAACGCAGGTCACCACATGGCGGTTAAGCTTATGACAGGCATGTCCGAGGAGGAAATGGTAAAATCAGCCGCCGCCCACGGCATAAGGGTGTACCCCATATCGAAATATTTTGTCAACAGCGTACCGAAAAAATATTCAAGTACGGTGCTCATGGGCTATGCGGGGCTTACGGAAAAGCAGATAACCGAGGGCATAAAAATTCTGGATAGGATATGGGTATAAAACCAAAGTATTCCTCAGGTGCAAAATGACGGCAGGAAAATTATACAAATGAAATAGCTTTATGAAAAAACATTCGTATTTTACATAGTTGTTCATGTTGAACTGTGCCGTTCCAGGTGATATACTTAACATGTATTTAAATCGGAATTAACAAAAATTTAACAAAAAGAGGAAGAAAAAAATGACAGTCACCCTATCCGAATTTCTCGGAAATATAACGACTAACCCCATGATGGCGGTAACGGTTATCCTTACCCTCGGGGTAATAATGATGAACGGCTGTACCGATGCGCCAAATGCCATCGCAACCTGCGTTTCAACCAGGGCCCTGCGCCCCAAGACGGCCATAGCCTTGGCTGCGGTATTCAACTTTTTGGGCATTATGATAATGACCATGATAAACGCCAACGTAGCCTCTACCATTTATAATATGGTAGACTTCGGAACGGATACGGCGGCGGGTACGACTGCTATATGTGCGGCGCTGTTCGCCATAATCGTCTGGTCCTTTACCTCCTGGAGGCTGGGACTTCCCGTCAGTGAAAGCCACGCCCTTGTGGCAGGCATTTCCGGAGCCGCAATAGCCATACACGGCGGCATCGGCGGCATAAACGGCGCCGAATGGATAAAGGTAATATACGGCCTTGTGCTTTCGACGGCCCTCGGATTTTTCTCCGGATATATAACAGCAAAGATAATAGAAAAAATATGCAAGCACATGGACAGGCTTAAGACCAACCGTTTCTTCAAGAACGCCCAGATAGTGGGCGGAGCGGCAATGGCCTTCATGCACGGCGCCCAGGACGGACAGAAATTCATGGGCGTATTCATGCTGGGTGTTTTCATATCCACAGGCAGAGCCGGTATAAGCGAGTTTGCCGTGCCCGTATGGCTTATGGCGCTGTGCTCGGCGGTAATGGCCTTCGGTACGTCCATAGGCGGACTTAGGATAATAAAATCCGTCGGTCTGGACATGGTAAAGCTGGAATCCTATCAGGGCTTTTCGGCTGATATAGGTGCGGTAATAAGCCTTTTGGTAGCCTCTGTAACGGGTATTCCCGTCAGCACGACCCACACAAAGACAACGGCTATAATGGGCGTAGGCGCTTCAAGAAGAATATCCGCCGTAAACTGGGGCGTGGTAAAGAACATGGTAAAGACATGGATACTGGTATTTCCGGGCTGCGGCCTTATGGGCTTTATAATGGTTAAGATATTTATGCTTATATTCTAGGGGGAGAATGAGAATGGCTGAGAGAAAGAAAGATTTTGATTATTTTGGATATTTCTGCACCTGTGCGGATTATATATGCAGTGCGGCGGAGTTCCTTGACGGTTTCATAAATGATTTCAAATATGATGTGCTGTATGATAAGCTCATGGAAATGCATAAAATAGAAAACGATGCCGACCTGACAAAGCACGACATGACAAAGGCGCTCACCCATGAATTTCTTCCTCCCATTGAGAGAGAGGACATTGTGGAGCTTTCCGTAAAGCTGGACGATGTTGTGGACTCCATAGAGGACGTTATGCGCCGTATGTATATGTTTGACGTAAAGGAGATAAGGGAGGAGATTCCCGCCTTTTCGGCACTTATAGTGAAGGCTGCCAACGGCCTCAGGGACACACTTAAGGAGTTCAGAAACTTCAAAAATTCCAAGACCATAAAGGAAAAAATTGTTGAGGTCAACACCATCGAGAGCGAGGGCGACACAATGCACGCCAAGATGTACCATAAGCTTTTCAGCGACGGCACGGAAACAAGAGATATACTTATCTGGACAAAGATATTTGACGAG
>JAQXNZ010000074.1 GCA_029098265.1 Clostridia bacterium
GGGAAACACCCGTACCCATGCCGAACACGACGGTTAAGACGCAGGCGGCTGATGATACTTGGCTGGAGACGGCCCGGGAAAGTAAGTGGCTGCCGGAAACTAATTTAAATATCCCGGGGTGTAGCGTAGCTTGGCTAGCGCGCCTGATTTGGGATCAGGAGGTCGCAGGTTCAAATCCTGTCACCCCGATCCAACCTCGAGACAGTGTGGTTCTATGGTGGGTGTAGCCCAGTTGGTTAGAGCGCCAGATTGTGGCTCTGGAGGCCGTGGGTTCGAGTCCCACTACCCACCCTTTTTAAAAAATCTGGGTCACTAGCTCAGTAGGTAGAGCACTGGACTTTTAATCCAGGTGTCTCGGGTTCGAACCCCGAGTGACTCATATGCAGTTGTGGCGGAATTGGCATACGCGCTAGACTAAGGATCTAGTCCGGGTAAACTGGGTAGGGGTTCAAGTCCCCTCAACTGCACCATATGCGCGAATGGCTCAGTGGTAGAGCATCGCCTTGCCAAGGCGAGGGCCGCGAGTTCGAATCTCGTTTCGCGCTTTTCCCTATCATAATATGATGGGCTGTCGCCAAGCGGTTAAGGCACAGGACTTTGACTCCTGCACTCGGTGGTTCAAATCCACTCAGCCCAGGATTCAAAAAAATAATATTAACCCATGATGGGCTGTCGCCAAGTGGTAAGGCAATGGATTCTGACTCCATCATGCGCAGGTTCGAATCCTGCCAGCCTAGTTTTTTAACCGCTTCACTTATAAAGATAAAGCGGAGCGGTTAACCAATTTAATATATATGCAGTCTACGCAGTTGTGGCGGAATTGGCATACGCGCTAGACTAAGGATCTAGTCCGGGTAAACTGGGTAGGGGTTCAAGTCCCCTCAACTGCATATTTTATATCGGGGTGTAGCGTAGTTTGGTTAGCGCGCCTGGTTAGGGACCAGGAGGTCGCAAGTTCAAGTCTTGTCACCCCGACTTTTTTGTTTCTATAAAAAAAGAGAATCTTTTGATTCTCTTTTTTTGTACCCTTATTTGATTACATCGGTCGGAGTCTATCCCTTAGTTTGCAGTGGTATAAAACTGCATCGGGTCTATATATTCTCCGTCTTTTATTACCGCAAAGCCGAGATGATATCCTGTTGCCATGCCGGTCTTGCCTACTGTGGCTATCACTTCTCCCTGAGATACCCTCTGTCCCTTGACTGCATAAAGGGTTTCGCAATGTGAGTACATGGTCTTATAGCCGTTTCCGTGGTCTATTATTATATGGTAGCCTTTATCTACTGTGTATTCAGCTTCGATTATAATTCCGTCAGCGGCGGCTTTTATTTCGGAGCCTGCGGCCTCATCGCCTGATATATCTATTTCCAGATGATATCTGCCGCTTATGTTCTCGGCGTTGTATGCAGCTGTAATTCGGTCACATTTTTCGGCGGGCCAAATAAGCCCAAATACTTCATCAGCTGCCTCACTGTCTGCAGATACCTCTGTTATATTGACCTGTAGGTCACTTTCGGGAGAAGTAGCAAAAACAGATGCATTGACCGATATGAGCAGGGCAGAAGCTATAAGTGCGGTTATGCCTTTTTTTCTGTATTTCATTATGGCACCAATCCTTTCTTCAACTATATTCTTGCTGAAACAGCTGTACAGCATGTTTTGTCTGTTGGTTTTTGTTTCCTCAATTTTTATCAGTGACATTGCGTAATCACTGCGTTTTTCATGGCCTGCCGCCTTCAAGACGCCCTCGTCACAGGCAAGCTCAATATCCCTGTTGACTAGAGCAAGCATAAGCCATACCAGCGGATTGAACCAATGTATACACAGTGCCAGTGCCGCTAACAGCTTCCATGCAGCATCAAAATGCTTTATATGTATGCATTCATGCAGAATCATATATTCGTTTGACTTAGCGTCCTCTGTTTCAAAATTATCGGGAACGATTATGCATGGTCTTAAAATACCGTAGGTAAGCGGAGACGATATGCTCTCGCTTTTGCAAAGACGAACAGACCTTTTTATTTTCAGCCTGTTTCTTATGGCTTCAAAATTTCCGATATCGCAAGTCTCCAACGGTTTCAGCTTAGATTTGAATCTGAAATACACAAATATAAAGTAAACGGCTAAAACAATTGTAATGGTCAACCATATAGTATGTATTACAGATGAAGCTGAAGTAACTGAAGATGCCTGCTGGGCACCCACATATACCACGGCTCTCGGCGACGCGCTGAGTTCGGAACTCGGCGGCGAATATGAGGCAGGATTATTAAAGAGTGAGTAGAAACTAGAAGCCAAGGGTATTTTAAAAGGCAGAAGAAGTCTGGCTATTACCGAATACCACATAATACAGTAGGCAAATCTCGGTATGCTGCTTTTGACAAGCTGCCTTGCCGCCGATGTAACGGCAATCATAAAAGCCGCTTGTATACTCATTTGGATAATATTCATTTAATCACCGTCCAAATCTCTGACAAGCTTTTTCAGCCTTTCGATTTCGCCGTCGGTTAGGGTGTCGCTGTTAAGCAGTGCAGCAAACAGCTTATCTGCCGAACCGTTGAAAATCTTTTCCACAAGCTCAGCGGTAGCTTCCTTCTGCACCTCGTCTCGGCTTATCAGGGCTCGACATACAAAATTCGGCTCTATTCGCTCTACAGCGCCTTTTTTAATACATCGCTTAATAAGAGTGTAGGTTGTATTGATGTTCCAGCCCAGTGACTTATTAAGCACATCGGAAATATGCTTTGCCGTAGGCTCGCCCTCATCCCAGATGACGTTCATCACCTTAAGCTCGGAATCTACAAGCTTTGTTTTCATTCAATCACTTCCTTATAAGACTGTTGTAGTATAAATTGAATATAGCACAGCATGTAATAAATGTCAATACTACAGTTGTCTTATATGCACATAAAAATAACGCCTGTCTTTTGATATGACAGGCGCTCTGACTGTAGATAAACTCAACTAATTATTTGGATTTATTCGGTATTAGCCACAACAACCGGGAAAGGTTCGGAAAACCGGGAAGGTTTTCTGAGGCTTTAAACCGATGCGGAGACCGCGCTCTTCGCATCGGAGAAGTCCTAGACACAAGCCGTGCGCAGTGTAATGTGCAAACCGCGTGAAAGTCGCGGCGCCGTAGGCGTTCCCGCAGGGAATTTGAGAACCTGCCAGACTTCATACATTAATTTAATCAAGCCGAAAACCTGTTTTCTAGTACCGCAAAGATGTGCGGACGCGAAGCGGTTTTGCTTTAGCAAAATACTGACTATACTTAGTGTCGACTTTGTCGACACTATTAGCGCCTGTCTTTTGATTTGACAGGCGCTGATATTATTCCACTATTGCTTTTAATTCCTTTAGAAGTCTTGCATTTTCCTCGGGTGAGAGTATGCAGAAGCGCAGATAGCTTTCATCGAGGAAGGTAAAGGATGCCGCATCTCTTATGACCATTTTTCTGCGAACCATGTGGTCAAATATATCTGCGGCGGTAATTTTGTCCGTAAGAAGCTTCACAAGTATAAAGTTAGATGAGGATTCATAAACCTTTACATTTTTCCATGTTTTAAGTTCCTCGTAGGCCTTTCTTCTTTCATCGGAAATAAGCTTCTTTGCCGCTTCGATAAATTCCGTATCTGAGAAAATAAGCTCTCCGGCATAGCTGGCGAGTATATTCACAGACCAGGGATCCTGATTTTCCGCAAGCAGCTCATGGAACTTTTTGCTTGAGGTTATGCCGTAGCCAAGTCTGAGACCGGGTGCGGCAAAAAATTTGGATATACCTCTGATAACGAAAAGATTGTCATACTTTGCAGCCAGAGGAATAGAACATATTTTGTCTATGCTGTCGCTGAATTCTATATATGTCTCATCCACCATGACACCGATACCCTTACCCTTGCAGTGGATAAGTATTTTTTCCATGTTTTCGGTGGTTATCGCCGTTCCTGTAGGATTGTTGGGATTGCAGGCGATGAAAAGACCTACGTCCCCGTCCAGAACAGTAAGAAGCCTGTCCACATTGAGTATGAAGTTTTCGTCTTCTCTGAGTTCAAAATACTCGTATGTGCCGCCGATGGTTTTTACGGCATTTTCATATTCGGAATAGGCGGGACCCATTATAACAGTCTTTTTGGCATTTACGGACTTTATAAATGTAGATATCAGTTCAGTTGAACCGTTTCCGACAACTATGTTTTCGGGGTCGGCGCCGGTATAGCTTCCTATGCTGTTTCTGAGAGCCTGATATTTTTTATCGGGGTAATTGCTTACCATTGCTATATTTTCTGCCAGCTTTGCGGCGGCTCTTTTGGGAAAGCCCATAGGGTTGATATTTCCGCTGAAATCCGATATTTCGTTTTTCGGTATTCCGTACGCACGCTCGATGGCGTCAAGGTCACCGCCGTGCATGTGCATCATTGGTTCCATTAATATTTCCTCTTTTCTGTATATTAATCATAGCTGTAAAGACTATGCTCTTTTTCTGTAAGTTCTTTGCTTTGCTCCGATATTCTGGGATATATAATTTCGGGACAGCCTGCCTTATAGCCTTCAAGCTCAAGGTCAAGCGTTGTGCCGTTTTCAATTACTATTCTTACTTTGCCACCGCATTTTTCTATTACCGACCCCAGCGGAGAAAGCGGATTAGCCAGCGTTTCCAAGCGGCAGTAGGGGATAACATCGCTTTTGTACCTATGCTTGCCTTCCACTACTTTGTATTTCAGCTCCGCAGGCATAATGAACATCATCACAAGATGAGAATAGACAAGTCCCATCGGTGTTTCGTCATCCATCTCTATCTTTTTCCAAAGGGCGCTGTTTCCGTTCAGAACTGCTTTAAAATGACAGATATTCTGTTTAGGCATATCCATAAGTCCGCTGTTAAGACGAAGCCTGCGCAAATGCCTGTCCTCGTCCACAGAATGGTTTATTTTGTCTATGGGTATGGGAGGATACTGGGGCTTGTCGGCCTTTTGGAAGAATAATCGTCCCAGCTTGGTATGGATATAGTTCGTGCAAGGCATAAATATTTCCAGCTCCCTCTCGCCGTCTATGGCAATGGCGGTAAACAGGGAGTTTATAATTTCTCTGAAATTCATCGGGAAGGAATACAGCGGCCTTATAAGCCTGAGATAATGACCGAAAACATATATGAATGCTCTGTCCATTAGTATTCCCATGTAGAATACCGATGAAAGCATTGCGGAGTCATCCTCGGACAGCTCTGTTTTGTCGGCCTTGCTCCATATTTCCTCAAGGTCAATGCCCGTTTCCGCATAGAGCTTTATAAAAATATCGTCTATGGGTATGGGGTTTTTTACAAACTCCATAATTGTATCGGGACTTATACTGCAAAAGTCATAGGGAAATTCCTCATTGAGCAATTCCGAGCATATTTCGCAGGATACCCTTACTATGGTATGCAGCTTTTCCTCAGGTGAAAGAAGCATGAAAGGACAGCTTCTGTCAGGCTGAATACATCTTTCGTAAAGAGAGGGGACATCACTGTACATGCCGAGCTTCCGAGCAAGAAGGTGAAGATATAGAGCATAATACCTATCGGACACCGAAAGCTTTTTCTGAAGGGCATGTATGTCCTTCTCCTTTAAAGAGAGGTCATCATTTACGCATAAAGCGGGCGCAGTGTAATTTAAAAGTATTTCTAAATCCCGATATATCGGGTGCTCCACCACGGAATAATAGTTTGTTTTAAAGGAGAAGTCCAAGGTATCTCCGTTGATATTTTTCAGATGCATGCATGTGCTGTAAAAGCCTTTTTTGTCAGAACTGTTCTCCGGCTGGCTTTCGATAATTGCCGAGGGGGAAAGTATGGTTTCCGGAAAAAGGGCGCTGTAATACCAGCGGACAAAGAGGGTAGGAGCCAAATAGGCTATTTCTCTGCGCTGTCTGCCTGTCATATACATATATGTCGTGTTGAAATCTTCGGTAAAAAGATTCAGTATCTTCTCTATTTCAGGATTCATGGCTTCCTCCCAGAAAATTATTACACCATATTATATCAGAATTTTAATATATGTAAAATGTCAATTATAGTCTAATTTACATAGCAACTGGACCGGTCTTTTGAGCAAAAATACGATTTTCGGCATAGTCAGTATGCAAAACTCGCAGTCATTCGCAAAAGGGGTCTTTGTCTGTGGAAATAAAGTAAAGTTTATGATAAAATTGTTTTATATTTTAAACGGAGGTGCGGTATGCAGATAGACAGTGTACAGATAGAATGTTTTTTGGCGGCCGCAAAGCATCTCAATTTTTCCAAGGCGGCGGAACATTTATATATATCCCAGCCGGTGCTCAGTAGAAGAATAGCAAGACTGGAAAAGGAACTGGGAACGGAGCTTTTTGACAGAGGCGGAAGAAGTCTTGAGCTGACTGCCGACGGAGAAAAATACAGAGATTTTTTTGAGAGAACTTCATCGGAGTTTAATGATTTGGTAGAGATAGCCGATGCATCGGGAGCAAAGGCCAAAAGACAGATAAGGGTCGGGGTATGCGAAGGCATAGACCTGTCAAAATACCTGAGAATAATATTAAAAGGCTTTAAAGAAATAAACCCCAATGCGGAGATAATATTCGATTCAGGCCCCGTGGAGGCGCTGACAGAAAGCTTTAAACACGGGTATTATGACATGATAATACTCCTGAGGGTAACAATAGAGAATTATCTGAAATGCGGAGTTGTAAGCAAAATAAAGATATTTGACCTGATACATGTAAACAAATGTGTCATATATTCTGTTAACAATCCGCTGTACGGCAGAGAAGGGCTTCACCTTGAGGATTTCGGCGGACAGACGCTGTATTGCCTTAAAAAAGAGCATGTACCGCAGAAGGTTCTCTCAAACAGTGAGCTGTTTGAAAAGCATAATATGTCGCCGGAAACAAAGTTTCTTTCGAGCATGGATTCCATATATATGGCACTTCAGATGGGTACGGGCTTTTCTGTATTTGATAACCACGAGAGGATACTGAAAAGTGTTGATATAGAGCATTTTGACATTGAGGAAAAACAGCCCATCAGCATGGTGACGAGTGAGAATATGAACAGGTCTCTGAGGGAACTTGTGGATTACTGTATGGATATGAAGTTTTAGAATTGTGTTTAGATGCCGCAGAATGTCTGCAGCTCAGACTGTAGATAAACTGTTTTTTGGGGCGGAAAGGTTTGGAAAACGAAGAGTTTTCCAAGTTTAATCCGCAGGAAAGCAAACCGGAATAATATACTCCGGCACCGTTGGGTGTTCCCGAAGGGAATTTGTGAACCTGTTATAGAGACCGCGCACATATCAGCGTGCGCCGCCCACAAGTGGGCGCTTTGCAAGCAAAGTGATAATGGCCGAGGAGAATGGCGTGTTTCAAGTAGCACGCCGAAGATGCGGCGACGCCGTAGGCGGCTTGCCTTTAGGCAAGTGCTGAGCTTATATGTTTTTTGAAAAGCC
>JAQXNZ010000075.1 GCA_029098265.1 Clostridia bacterium
ACCCGTAGTACAGGAGCTTAAGGACAAGGGACTGCTTACGGAAAGCAACGGCGCAATGATTGTTGACTTAGAGGACGCTAAAATGCCTCCCTGCCTTATTATAAGGACAGACGGCGGCACACTTTACGCCACAAGGGACATCACAGCCGCTTTATACAGAAAGAAAACCTATGATTTTGACAAGGCTCTTTATGTTACAGCCATAGACCAGAACCTTCACTTTGCCCAGTGGTTCAAGGTAATCGAAAAAATGGGCTACGACTGGGCCAAAGACCTTGTACATGTGCCCTTTGGTCTTGTAAGCCTTGAGGACGGCAAGCTTTCCACAAGAAAAGGAAAAGTTGTCCTTATGGAGGATTTGCTTGACGAGGCGGTCAAAAAGACAATAGGCATAATCGATGAAAAGAATCCCAATCTGCCCGATAAAGAGGAGGTTGCCAAGGTAGTCGGCATCGGCGCTGTTATATTTGATGACCTTTACAACGGCAGAATTAAGGATATTGTATTCTCCTGGGACAGAATGCTCAACTTCGACGGAGAGACAGGCCCCTATGTGCAGTACACACACGCAAGGGCTTGCAGTGTTCTTAAAAAGGCAGGCTATAACGACAGCATAAAGGCTGATATTGATTATTCGGTGCTTACCGATGACGCTTCGGCCGATGTATGCAAGGTGCTTTCCGACTATTCAAATAAGATTGCGGAGGCCGCCAACAGATATGAGCCTTCCGTAATAGCCAGATACCTTGTAAACCTTTCACAGGCATTCAATAAGTTCTACCATGACAATATAATTCTTACCGATGATGAGAATGTCCGCAGGGCTCGTCTTGCAGTCGTTGACGCTGTAAGAGTTGTAATTAAATCCGGACTTGAGATTCTTGGTATTAAGGCACCTGAGCAGATGTAATGCGGCGGGCCGCTAAGCGAAAATCCTTGTGGGATTTACGCTTCAGAGTGTCGACAAAGTCGACACTAAGTCGAAAACAGGTTTTCGACTTGTACGGAGCTGAAATCAAAAGTTCCCAAGGAAACTTTTGATTTCAGAGTGGTATATTCGCAAATTAGAGAGCCTGACGGAAATAAATTCCGACAGGCTTTTAATGATTGCTTTTAAAATATGCCCATAAATGATTTATGTCTGATTATAACACATCTGATTGTTCTATTCTTTATTACATTTTTACAATATTATTTGCTTCTTATTGTACTTTCTGTATGCAGACTTTTAAATTTTATCTGTTTCACGTGAAACATAAAAATATATGTTTTTTTTGCAGTTGAATTATGTTATTATAAGTACACGACAAATTATCAGCATTTAAGGAATGATGCACTATGAAAAGGGTAAGAATAATCGCAGTCGCCAACCAAAAGGGCGGTGTCGGCAAGACTACAACCGTAGTCAATCTTTCTGCCAGTCTGGGTGAGCTGGGTGTGAAGGTGCTTGTAATAGATGCCGACGCCCAGGGCAACACCACCAGCGGTCTGGGACTGGAAAAAAACAAAATAGAAAACACACTCTATAATGCAATGCTGGGAGAAATATCAGCAAAAGATGTAATTCAGGAGAGCATAGCCGACGGTGTGGACCTCATTCCGTCCAATATGAATCTTTCCGGTGCGGAAATAGAGCTTGTTTCACTGGACAACAGAGAATATATAATGAAGGAAATCATTTCAGAGGTCAAGGACAGCTATGATTATGTTATAATAGACTGCCCGCCCTCATTGGGTCTTGTTACCCTCAACGCACTGACTGCGGCAGATACGGTGCTTGTACCCGTTCAATGTGAATATTTCGCTTTAGAGGGAATGGAGCAGCTGTTTCATACCATAGGTCTGGTTCAGAACAAGCTGAATCCGGCACTTGAAGTAGAGGGTGTTGTGTTCACTATGTTCGATTCGAGGACAAATCTGTCCATAGAGGTCGTGGAGGAAGTAAAACGCATACTTAAACCATCCATGTACAGCGCAATAATACCCAGAAACGTAAGGCTCGGCGAGGCTCCCAGCTACGGTCTGCCCATAACGGTGTACGATTCAAAGTCCAAGGGCGCCGAAAGCTACAGAGCACTGGCGGAGCTTGTAATAAATAAGGAGTGGAAATAATGGCAATGCAGAAAAAAGGTCTCGGCTCCAAGGGCAGAGGACTGGAAGCCCTCATATCCCAGCAGGTGGATACCATAAATGATAAAGCCGTAACCGAGGTTGACATAAACAAGATAAGTCCCAACCGTGAACAGCCCAGAAAGGTCTTTGACGAGACAGCACTGGAGGAGCTGGCCGCTTCCATTAAGCAGGTGGGCGTTATACAGCCTGTCATACTGGCAAGAGACGGGGACTATTACAAAATAATAGCAGGCGAAAGACGCGGGAGAGCCGCGAAAATTGCCGGAATAGATAAAATTCCCGCCATTGTGCGCAGCTATGACGAAAATCTGGCCTTCGAGGTCGCCCTCATAGAAAATTTACAGAGAGAAAACCTGAACGCCATTGAAGAAGCAGGCGGATATAAAAATCTTATGGACAATTTCGGTCTAAATCAGGAGGAAATAGCGGAAAAGGTCGGAAAAAGCCGCTCCGCAGTGGCCAACTCCCTTCGCTTGCTGAATCTTGACGAAAAAGTACAGAAGCTCGTACTGGAAAACAAAATTTCGGGCGGACATGCCAGGGCACTGCTCGGCCTTGAGGAAAGTACAAAGCAGCTTGAAGCCGCCGAAAAAATAATCGAGGGCGGTCTCAGTGTAAGGGCGGCGGAAGCTCTGGTTAAAACCATGAATACCCGCAAGACCCCGGAAGCAAAGGCTGCACAGTTTGATACAGCCGGCTACAAATCCATTGAAAAAAATCTCAAGGACCTTTTCGGCACAAAGGTAAAGCTTAACTGCAAGAAAAATAAAGGAAGAATAGAGATAGAATATTACTCCGATGCCGACCTGGAAAGAATACTTGAATTGATAAGAAAAATAGACGAGTAAAAGAGGTAGTTAAAATGACAGACGGGAGCTTTTTTGCCCAAAATCTCGACCTGTGGATATCCATAATACTTACTCTTACAGTTGTTCTCACAATTCTTGTAATAGTGGACATTTACAACCACAAAAAGCTCAAAGCAAGATATGAGATATTCATGGGGATAAACAAAAAGCGCAAAAACGACGTAAATATGGAAAAGCTGCTCATCGACTGTGTGGCAAAAGCCGAATCCATAGATGACAAATACGAAAAGATACTGGAAATCGTTCAGGACATGCAGAAAAATATGAAATACTGCTGTCAGAAGGTGGGTATCGTCAGATACAACCCCTTTGAGGAAATGGGCGGAAATCTCTGCTTCTCCATTGCCATACTGGACGCCGAAGACACAGGCATCGTAATAAACGGCATACACAGCCGTACCGGTACATTTACCTATGCAAAGCCCGTGGAGCTGGGTGTCAGCACATATATACTTTCCAAGGAGGAGCAGGAGGCCATTGATAAGGCCAAAAGCAATTCCTATCAGGCAGAAAGCGGCGACTATAAGGAAACTCCCAAAGAGGCCAGAGTCAGAAAGCGCAAGGAAAAGGCTGAGGAAAGAAGCGAAAGGGCGGAAATATATAAAAACGCCGCAGTACAGACCCGCAAAAGAAAAGCGGTCAAAAGCGCAAAAAAAACTGTGGAAAAATCCAGATGATAGCCACAAAAATACTATACTTATCCACAAAGGCATTAAGTTGTCAACATAAAACTGTGCATAAGTATTGAATCGGAGATTAAAATGAACTATAAAATGCTGTTTCTTGACATGGACGAAACACTGCTTTCAAGCGACCTGTCCATATCGGAAAAAAATCTTGAAGCCATAAGAAAGGCCTCCGAAAAGGGGGTCAAAATAACAATATGCACCGGCAGAGCCATATTCAGCGTAAGGGACTATGCCTCCCAATTCGGAATCGACTGGGAAAACTGCTATATAATATGCCTCAACGGCGGAGCGGTATATAAGGGATATCCGCCCGTGCTTATCGAGACTAAAGAATTTGACAGCAAAAACGCCGCAGTAATATATGAAGCCGCCCATAAATACGGTGCGGACATACAGATATACAGAAGCGACAGGCTCATAGTTGAAAAGGTGACCGAAAGGGTGCAGAAATATATTGAAATGCACAATGCCGACTATACGGTCATTGACAGCATAGAGGATTATGACGGCAAAATATCAAAAATACTGCTTAACGGCCCTAATGAGATACTTGTAAAAATACAGAAGGAGCTGTCAAAGAAGCTGTCCGACGGCATGAACTGCTTTTTCTCAAATCCCAACTATCTGGAATTTACGGGAAAAGGCACCACAAAGGGCGAAGCAATGACGGAACTTTCCCAAAAGCTGGGTATCGACATAAAGGAAACCATAGCAATGGGTGACAGCTTCAACGATATGTCCATGATAAAAACCGCAGGACTGGGCGTTGCCGTAAGAAACGCAGTACAGCCCCTGAAGGACGCCGCCGGATACATAACAAAATGCACCAATAATGAAGGCGCCGTTGCCGAGGTCATAGACAGATATATTCTGGGAGACGGAAAAAGCACGGTCGGAGAGTATAAATTCCGCATTCCCGTGCAGATATTCGTCATAATAACGGTAATAGAACAGCTTTTGGCCTTTGCCTTTAACCTCAACGGCTTCAAGCTTTTGAGATATGAATATACCCTTGAGGGCGGGGGCGGCTACAGGCTCGGCATTATAGCCCTTATCATTCCCGTAGTACTCTGCTTTATTGTGGACTACTTCAATCAAAAGACAAAGGGCGAGGACGAGGAAGAATTTTGGGAAAGCAAATACGGCAAACACTGAGTTCAGATGTCAGTATAAATATTTTTCAGTAAATGAGACACATATTTAAAAAACATTTGACATTTAATATTATTTATGATATTATAGCAAGGCAGTAAGCCGTGGAGAAGTACTCAAGTGGCTGAAGAGGCGCCCCTGCTAAGGGTGTAGGTCGTTCACGCGGCGCGAGGGTTCAAATCCCTCCTTCTCCGT
>JAQXNZ010000076.1 GCA_029098265.1 Clostridia bacterium
TCTTTCCTGTTACCGAGTCCTCGTTGGCTACCGAGAAGCTGTAGCCGAATATAAGTGTGTCGTCCTCATCGGAGCCGTAGGGTGTATTGCTGAAGGACGTAAGTCCCTGACCCTTGGTATAGGTTCTTTCCTCGGTATACCTTCCGTCCTTATAGCCCTCCGCTTCGGCCTCGGTCACTGTGGTGAAGCTGTCCTCCGTCACCTCTGTAATTGTGGTCTTTACGATAACCTTATTGCCGTCAAGCTCTGCCTCCTGCTCCCAGCTTTTTCCTTCTTCGATAGCTCCCGAAAGCACAACAAGACCCTTTATCTTTGAGTATACGTTGTCACTGCTTTCCGCCATAGTGTCGGCATTTTCGACCTTCTCCGCAACAATGCCGTCAACAACGGTGTAGCTGACACGGAAGGTTCTCTCGTCGCTTTCGTCGCCTCTTTCATCGTTCATGGCACCGATATATTTGAATACCGCCATGTCATCATTTTCTTCAAAGTCCTCATACCTTATCTCAAAGCCCGACTCCGCATAGCCGTGATAAAGCCTGTAAAGATTGTCTGTGGGGAAATACTCCTTTATGCTTTCAAGATAGGCGTCATTATCCTTGTTATCGTTTTCCGTATTCTGTTCCGTCTGATTGTTTTCAGGCTCCTTTGTGCCGCCTGCCGTACAGCCGAAAAGGGCAAGGGCAGTCATCATGCACACTGCCGTATAAATCAGTTTTTTCATAGCTTATTCCTCCGTTTCCTTTATCTTCGGCGCACGGTTTATCACCTATGCACCGAAAATCTTCTCTGTATATTATATACTCTCTGTCAATGGCGGGCAACAGCCGTTAGATTAAGATAATCATACAAATTTCTTAATATAATAAGCCTAGACCAATGCAAGCCCTATTTTCAGCGGAAAGGGTTGGAAAACGAAGGGTTTTCCAAGTGGAATCCGCAGGCGGAATTCACTTCCGCCGAGGAGAAGTCCGAATACACAAGCCGTGCGCAGTGTAAAGTGCAAACCGCGTGAAAGTCGCGGCGCCGTAGGCGTTCCCGTAGGGAATTTGAGAACCTGCCGGACTTCATGCCTTAATTTAAACAAGTCGAAAACCTGTTTTCGACTTAGTGTCGACTCTGTCGACACTAGAATTTCTTAAATATGAGGAACCGCTGCCCCGGGTATATGAGGTCGGGATTTTCTATCTTGTTTATCCTGACTATATCGTCCACGGTGGTATGGTATTTCTTGGCTATGTTCCAGAGGGTGTCGCCTTTCTTTACCGTATATATTACCGCTCCGCCCTTTATGGGCTCTCCGCCGCTCTCGCCCTCGGTTATGCCGATTATTATCCCGCAGTTCCTGTTGCCGCAGGCCACCGCATCCACGCTTATGACCGCTCTCACCTCGGCCTCATTTTCCGAAAGCATACTAAAGCTTATGTCCTCCAGCTCTGCGGTAATATCAAGCCCCGCACCGTCATCGGCACCCCTTATCTCTATATCCTGCGAAAACGGTATGGCACTTTCCGCCACAGCAAGCGGCATACGGTCGTCCTTGGCTATATACATAAGCTTCACGTCCGCCGTGCCCTCGGCCCTGACCATGCCGTCCTGCACCGAAGAACGCATATTCCTTATGCTTCCCCAGCATTTTATTATCTGCATCATCGGCGGCTTGCCCTCGGTGGTTATGCCGCCCCTGAAGGTGCCCTGGGCTCTGTTTCTGCCGTACAGCTCGATATAGGAAGCTTCCTTTTTTGTCAGCTCTATGGGGCAGGAAAGGGAATAGGCGTCCTCCAGAATCTTTTCCTCACTTCTGCCGAACACCTTCATCACCGCACCGACCGTTACCTCTGCCGAAACGGCTCTGGGTGCTCCCGAGTCATCGGCCTCTGTCTCGGCCTTTACCGAAATCGGCTTTATTCTTGCCATACATATCATATCTCCGCCCATGCCGGGTACGTCCGTACTGCCGTTAAAGGGCACAAAGAACTCGGCGGAGTCTATGGTGTTATGCTCATCTGCACCTATATAGACGATACATATTTTCAGGTCGCCCTTCATCTGGACTGCCCCGTCCGTACAGCGTATGTCCCTGTGGCATACCTCCGCCGTTGTTTCCAGTATCTCGGCTATATCGGGCTTGCCCGCAGGCAGTCTCATTTTTTCCCTGACCGTAAACTCCTCCGTTATCCGCTCGTTTATACTTCCCGGATATACAATCCCCGTTTTCAGCTGCAGACCGCTGTCCCCCTCGGCCCCCTTTACTGCATCTATGCTGTCACTGTTGGTCCACGAAGCCGCAATCCTGCTGACCGCCCTGACGTTTATCTTTCTGTCGTTCACAAGACGGTAATCGCTGTGTATTATTTCGGTCATTATGTCCGTGTCGGATTCCTCCGTTATTCCGTCGGACATTATGTAGTCCTCTATGGGAAATTCGGCTTTCATAAAGCTGACCGGCTGTTCCGTCTTTTTGCCGCAGTACAGCACTGTTACGCACAGCCTGCCCGAAAAGCTGACCCTGCCCTGTCCTGCCTTCACCGTGTCAATTATAATATCCTCGTCCGCCTTCAATATCTGATATATATCCGGATTTATATCCGGAACTATCATATCGCCCTCGGTAAGCAGTTGGATATTTTCGCCGTTTCCCCTGCTGTTGAGTGTAATTCTTTCCACCGACGCCTCCAATGGCATAAAATAACCTCCCAAGAATAATCTATATATAAATATAGTCATCGGGAGGTCATTTATTCCGCCTGTCTTTCGACAAAGGCCGTATTTTCGGTTAAACACTTTATTTAAAAACTTCTATCTCATTCAGAGGATAAAATCTGCCTATCACCCTGCCGTATATGTCCTTTTTATTCACCGTTCCGAACACTCGGCTGTCAATGCTTTTTTCCCTGTTGTCACCCATAACAAACACGGTTCCGCTCGGTATTGACATATATATATCTCCGTCGGTAAAGCCGTTGGCGTATTCCTCATCAAGCAGCTCTCCGTTGACATACACCATGCCGTTATCAATATGGAGCGTGTCGCCCTCAACGGCTATAATACGCTTTATCATGTTTTCGTCATAGCTATCGTCGTCAAATACAACCAGGTCGCCTCTGCCGTAAAGTCCCATAAAGGCGGCAAACCTGCATATAAGCACTCTGTCTCCGTCATTTATCGACGGCGACATGCTCACGCCCTCTACCTTTGACGGCCACAGGAATATAAAAAGCAGAATAAGTATGAGCGCCGCCTCAGCCGCCGCATGGAGCCATTCCTTCAGTTCGCTTGTTTTTTCTTCTCCCATAGTTCCGTTTACCTCCGATAAACAAAGGCCGGACTCCCACACATTATGCCGGGCCCGGCCGTATTTGCTTATCTATGCTCATCTGTTTTATTGCAGTGTTACCTTTACCACAGCACCGGGATTTTTTATCGTAATTCCGTCAGGAGTGTCGAACTCAACGGGTATATCGTCATAGGTTCCCGCCTCAAGGCCGCTTAAGTCAACGCTTACCTTTATATCGTCAGCCATTGCGGACTCCACTGCGCTCTTGTTTCCGCTGATAGTGACCGTAAGGTCTCCGCTTTCTATTACTGCGGTCAGACCGTCGGAGGCGGTGCCGTTATCCGTTATGTTTTCAGAGGGGATTATGATATTTCTCGTTTCCTCCTGCTCCACTGTTATGGTAACGGTTATAGTTCCGCTGCCTCCCAGCAGACGTACTCCCTCGGGCAGATAGTCCTCTGCGTCAAAGGTCATTACTATATTGCTGTCCGCTCCGCTGACGTCTATATCCGGCAGTCTCAGCAGTGAAAAACCAAGCATATCTTCCGCCTTTCCTGCAATGGCTATATTGTCAGGCGTCATATACACACCGGTTATTATATATCCGTCGGCAGGCTTTCCTGTGGTGTCTTCCAGTATACGCACACTCTTGCTGTCGTCCATGCTCAGCCTTACGGAAATCTCATTGGAGCTGAATGTTACCTTGTTCACAACCGTTCCGTCGGCATCATAGGCAACGGGCACCGCCGTAAGCACCGCTCCGTCCTCATAGGAGTCCGGCGCAACCTCCGCCCTTACCTCGGCAATGCTGTTGATAACACTCTTTGCGCCGTAGGCTGTAACTGTTGCGGGAGACGAAACAGCGTTTACAAGCTCCTCTATATCCTTATCCTCGGAGTTTATCACGGTCTTGACCTCAAAGTCCTTATTGATATAGGGCTGAATGTCCACCGTAACGCTCTGTACGGATTTTGAAAGTATCTCAAAGCTGTTATTGACAACGCTGGGAATAACAATATTTACGGGTACGGATACGGGGTCTCCGCTGTAGGAATATATGACATTGTTAAGGTCCACTATCGCCTGCACCTTTGTACTGCTCTGGGAAAGTCTGTCAAGAGCCAGTCTCTGTCCCCTGAGCCTTACTGTTATGCGCATGGATGATATTTCGTCCTCATTGACAACAACATAGCCTCTCTCAAAGAGAGCCTCCTCATTCTGGAGCTGTACGGTTGTCGAATATGACCTGGTTTCCATCGGGTTTTCCGTATTGATTACCATAAACCACAGACCGATGGCGATGAATAGAGAAAGGAGCTTCCAGCCGATATCCTTGGTGAATTTATTATTGCTGTTCATTGTCGGACCGCCTTCCTTTCCACCACATTATTTTCTTTTTAACCGCTGCCGTTTCCTTATTGGCCTCGGAAAGCATCTTCCTGAGCTCATCGGGCGTAATGTTGCGGTAAATAACGCCGCCCCTTGCCAGTGAAATATATCCCGTTTCCTCGGAAACTACAACGATGTCCGCATCGGACACCTCACTGGCGCCGATGGCCGCTCTATGTCTTGTGCCCAGTTCCATGCTTACCTTGTTTTCCGTAAGGGGCAGGAAGCATGCCGCTGCGGCTACTCTGTTGTTTCTTATTATAACGGCTCCGTCATGCAGAGGCGTATTATGCTCGAATATATTTATAAGCAGCTGACTTGTAACAATGGCGTCAACGGGTATGCCCGTACGCACATGATCCCCGAGGGGAACCTTTCTTTCCACAAGAATGAGCGCACCTGTCTTTACCGCCGCCATTTTCTTTGCGGCAGTCACTATCTCGTCTATGACCTTAGCGTCGTCGTCCAACTCATCAACCACTATATCAAATCTGAACAGATTTCTGATAAATTTTCCGTTGCCCAGCTGTTCAAGCACCTTTCTAAGCTCCGGCTGAAACAGTATTACAAAGGCAATAACTCCGACGGATAATGTCTCCGACATAAGCCAGTGAATGGTGTTTAACTGCAGCAGTGTTACAACTGCATAAAAAGCAAAGAATACGGTAACGCCCTTAAACAGCGTCCACGCTCTTGTCTCCTTTACCCAGCCTATTACCTTATATACGATATATGCAACTATAAGTATGTCTATTATGTCCAGCACGCCGATTTCCGGTCTTACCATTGTGGTAAAGTCAACGCCCCTGAATATCGACGCTATATCCTGTCCTCCCATATTCACACCCCCATGCAAGGACATTTATGTCTACAGATTTTAAGTATAACATATCATTATTAAATAATGAACCTTTAATAATTTATTTTTTTCTTAAAATTCTTTGAAAATATTCCCACACAGTCTCTGATTTATCATCACATTATCATTCCCGCAATATAGCTTACGGCAGGCAGTGTCACAATACACGCTATCGTTGTGATAAATATGGCGCCTATGGCGTAATCACCGTCGGAGCCGTTGGCATTGGCCATCATCGCCAGAGCCGTCACCGTAGGAAGCCCCTCAAGCAATGCCAGTGTCATGCCGATTTCGCCGTTAAGTCCCAGCAGTTTAAAGACAGTGACTATAAGTATCGGAACAAGTATCATCTTGAAAGCGGCTATGGCAAAATACTCCGCCCTTCTTACATATTTGGATATATCCGCATAGCAGAACAGTCCGCCGATATAAATAAGTGAAACGGGTGTTGCCGTGGCGCCGACCTTTGTAAGGGTTGCGTCCAGTATAGCCGGAAGCGGAAATCCCGTAAACATTCTCACCGCACCCAGTATCAGTGCCGCAAAAGCCGGGTTCATAAACCTTTTGAGTGTCTGTAAAGTTCCCGCCTTTTGGAATTTATCGCTCGGAGTGGACAGCTTCATGCCCACTGTCCAGAGCAGTCCCTGGTCGAGAATGGAGTATATGGCAAGATAAAGTATTCCTCTTTCAGGAAACGCCGCCACAATTATAGGCAGTCCGATAAAACCGATGTTGCCGAACGCGGAAAGAGCGCAGTAAAGTCTGCCTCTATCCTTTTCAAGCCTGAACAGCTTTGAAAAACCGAAGGCCGCCGCAAAAAGAACTATGTACACTACGGCTGCCGCCGCAAAGATAATCAGTGCAGACCGTCCCTCATTGGCAGTTATCCTGCTGGTGGAACTGGCAAATATCATTACCGGCAGTGCTATCTTCATAACATAACGGGATAGCTGGTCCAAAGTATCCTTGCTGAGTGCCCCGCTTTTTACACCTATTACACCGATAAGAATGTAAATAACAAGCATTTCCGTTTGGTTAAGTATTACCGAAAACATATTAGATTTCCACCCCTTTCCCCTATATATTAAGTATATATTATCAGGGACAGTCATGGCAAGGGCAAGATATAATTTATAGCACTTATTGGGTATAAAATGGTTTTTTAAAGCTTTGGCTTAAATTGATTGTTGTACACACTCCAAGTGCGTGGAATTGCTTTCCGAAGCTGAGGCTTCAAATTTATGTTTCTCCACTCTCCGAGTGGGTGCCTTTTGCGCTCTGGCGAGCGCCAATACCTTGGGGAGAGGCAACAGCTTAAATTGCGAAGTCCGCAGTTTCCTCTCCCCAATCCCCCTCTCTTTTCTTGGACACGCTTCAAACCCAAACAAGTCAGACATTTATTTAGCAAATTCACATCAATACATTCCCGACCTAGCGTCCGGGTTGCTGTTGTGCAAAACAGTCATAAATCTCAACATTTATTTTTAGGTAATACATAGCGATATGGATTGCAAAGCATTGCCGCGGGCGAAGTTCGCGAATGTATAAATGTTATTTAGCCGACCAAAAGTCAGGTTGGTTTGGGTTTGAGCGTCGCCCAAAAGGGATTGGGGGCCGTTGGGGGAAACAAGCTCGACCGCTGCCTGTGGCAGATGCAGGGAGAGCGACTTTCTGTGAGCTGCGCAGAATTGCGAACGGCAGTGAGCAAGGCAAGACGAGCGAACAGAGGACAGGAGACAATGGGCTTCGCAACTCCGAGATTTCCCTTTTCCCCGACAATACCCCACTCGGAGAGTGGAAAAACGTAAATTCGAAGCCGAGGCTTCAAAAAACATTTTTTAGTAACTTTAGTTGCGATAAACTAAAATATATACCCACTG
>JAQXNZ010000077.1 GCA_029098265.1 Clostridia bacterium
GGAGTTATTATGGAAAAGACAACGGTTACTTTAAATGATGTTATCGAGGCGGCGGAGAGAATAAAACCCTATGTTGTTCGTACACCGCTTCTCAGAGAAAAGACAATGGATGAGGTGCTTGGGTGTGAGGTTTATTTAAAGCCGGAAATGCTTCAGGTAACAGGAGCCTTTAAGATGAGAGGAGCAGTAAACAAAATCTTTTCTCTTTCAAAGGAAGAACGAGATAAGGGAATTATATGCAGCTCATCAGGAAATCACGGTAAGGCTTGTGCACTGGCAGGAAAAATGACAGGCACAAGAATTATTGTAGTGCTTCCGGATGATGCACCAAAAGCCAAAATAGACGGAATAACAAATCTCGGCGGAGAAGTTATTCTCGGACCCAGAATATATAAGGAACGCTGGGCAATGGTGCGCGAAGAGGTAGCAAAGCATGGCTATACTATAGCACATGGATATGAAGACTATGACGTAATGGCAGGTCAGGGAACACTCGGCTTAGAGATACTCGAGGATCTTCCCTATGTTGATACTGTATTTGTACCCGTCGGCGGAGGCGGACTGATAGCAGGTGTTGCTACTGCTATTAAATCAATAAATCCAAAAGTAAGAATAATCGGTGTACAGGCTAAAGCCAGCGATGCATATTTGCAAAGCCGCAAGGCAGGAGAACCTGTTGAAGTTCCTTGCTATCCCAGTCTTGCTGACGGACTTACCTGCCGCAGACCGGGAGATAACCCTTATCCAATCATAGATAAATATGTTGATGAGTTCGTATCGGTTGATGAGGAATCAATACAGAAGGCGGTTAAGCTTGTAGCCGAAGAAGCCAAGCTTGTTGCTGAGCCTTCATCGTGTGTAGGCATTGCTGCAATACTTGGAGGAGAGATAAAGATGAAGCCTGATGAAAAGGTTTGTTTTATCCTCACATCCGGCAACTGGGATATAGATTTAATAGGTAAGCTGTTAAATGATGAGCATGTAGACGGAATGCTCTAATCTCGAAATGGAGAGATGAAGATGAAAAGAACAATCACATTCGGAGGAATATCAGCGGAGCCCGGTAAAAAGAGCAGCGGTTTTGCTCCTGTTTTGGACACGGACTGTCAGCTTCCTGTGACAGTGATAAACGGGTCAGAGGATGGAAAAACACTGCTTCTTACAGCAGGCATACATGGCGGAGAGTACCCGGCGATACAATCTGCCTTTGAACTGGCAAGAGAGCTGAATGCAGAGAAACTGAAAGGCCAGGTTATAATAATAAGTCCGGTTAATACCGAGGCATTTTACAAAAGACGCGCATGTATAGTG
This sequence comes from Clostridia bacterium, assembly GCA_029098265.1. GTDB lineage: Bacteria > Bacillota > Clostridia > Lachnospirales > Anaerotignaceae > Metalachnospira. Next base: position 1,312 of record JAQXNZ010000077.1, read on the forward strand.
CCAAGCGATGGCAAAAACTTGAATAGGCTGTTCCCCGGGGATAGGAATGGATCCATAGGAGACAAGATTGCCTATGTACTGACCCATGAGTATCAGTCAAAGGTTGATTTCTACATAGATATGCATGGCGGAGATATTCCGATTCTGTTGCCGCCGTATGTTTATTTCCCTGGAATAGGCGAAAATAAAGAAGTGCTGTCATATGCCGAGAAAGCATCTGAATATGTTCTTTCTGCTAAATATAGAGTGAAATCCTCAGCTGTAACAGGAGCCTATAATTCCTGTGCAATTAGAGGAGTGCCTTCGCTGCTTATTGAGTTAGGCTCAGCGGGAAGATGGAGCAGGGAAGAGGTAGATGCATATAAAAAGGATATTGTAAACATAATGAAATTCCTAAATATTATTGACGGAGAGCCTGAGAAGCCTGTCAATAAGGCAAAGCTTATAACAAAATCGGTATATGTTGATGCAGAAACAGCCGGCTGCTGGTATCCCGCAGCAGAAGTTGAGGATAAGGTTAAGAAGGGGGATAAGCTGGGCATAATAACAGACCTGTTTGGAAACGTATTGAAGGAGTATTATGCTGAGTTTGATGCTGAAATAATATATAGGTCAGTTTCTCTCGGAATTGATAAGGGAGATGCTGTCATCACATATGGAGGAGAATAACTATGGAAACATTATTGCTGAATAAGAGTGAAGTAGGCAGTCTTATAGACCTTGACAAGGTTCAGGAGGCGGTAGAAAACGGATACCGTTCATTCAACAGCGGACTGGTTGTACAGCCTGATTTTATGCATATAGTAAAACCCGGAACACATTCCGGCTTTGATTTCAAGGGCGGACTTGACCTTGGCGGAGGTTACATTACAATAAAAGCTTCTTCCGGAGGATATCCGGAAAATCCTAAGCTGGGACTTCCTACAGGTATGAACACAGTATTTTTATTTGATGCTGATACCAGCTATCTTAAATGCATCATGGACGGAACATGGATAACAGGCTGCCGTACAGCTGCCGCAGGAGCTGTTTCTGTCAAATATCTTGCGAGAAAAGATGCTTCTAAATATGCTGTTATCGGCGCAGGAAATCAGGGCAGACGCCAGTTAAGGGCAATATCAAGAGTACGCAGGCTGACGGATATATATGTATGGGGATATTCCGATGAGGAAATTAACTCATATATAAGCGATATGTCACAGGAAATAGAGGCAGAATTCCACCCCTGCAAAACTGTTGAAGAAGCAGTCACAAACGCTGATATAGTAGTTACTACAACAATAGGCCGCAGAGGTCCGATTGTTAAGAAGGAATGGATAAAACCGGGAACACATATTGCAGCAATCGGAGCTGATATGCCTGATAAACAGGAGCTTTGTACTGATATTTTTTCGGTTGCTAAGGTTGTAGATGATTCAATAGACGCAGCTTCAAAAAATGGTGAAACTCACCATGCTTTGGAAGACGGAGTAATTAAAAAAGAAGACATTTACGCAGAAATAGGTGAAATAATACTCGGCAAAAAGCCCGGAAGAGTAAACGATGAGGAAATAACATTGTTTGATACCGTTGGTATGGCTATACAGGACAATGTTATGGCAGCAGAGCTGTACAGAAATGCTCTTGAAAAGGGACTCGGCTCCAAAATAGACTTTTTAGCCTGAACGTAAATATACAACGGCTCTCCACATCATTTACATAATTCCGAAAAAATATTTAAACTACCGCCACTTTAATGGTGATTTTACACCATATTAAAACTATTTTGTGCAATAATTAAGAAAATCGTAATTGCATAGAATTAAGTCTGATTATATAATAGACTTACAGTAAGATAAAATAGTTTTATTTATTTTAGGATTGGTGGAAGAATTATGAAGAAATTTTTAACTGTTGTACTGGCGGTGGCCATTGTCTGTACGACAGCGGCATGCGGTGCTTCTTCAAATGCAAGTGCAGAAACGGCGGTAACAGAAGAAGCCGCTCCGGAAGAAACCGAAAATGCTAAGGTTCGCTCAGCATCAGACAACCCTGATGAAGGAAATGCGGCAGCACAGGAGGCTGACAGTTCAGCATCAAACTCTGTTACTTTTGCAGCGGCATGGCCGAGTGTTCCCGCAGAGCTGGATGAAGCGGTTGGCGCAGCTGTAATAGACAAAAACTCCGGCACCTATCTGGAGGGCGAATGCAAAGCGGAAGGACACATAGTTCTGGACTATTATGAAGAAAAAAATATGACAACTGTATATGCCCTTACCACTTACGGTGAGTACGGCTTCCAAAACGGCAAGTTTATAAAGATAAGCGGAAGCGGAGTTATACCTGCTGTCATAATATTCTCTATTGATAAGGAAGGAGACTATATTTTCAACAGCTATACAGAGCCTTCTGACGGTTCCGGCTATACCGCTTCTGTTAAGGAACTGTTCCCTAAAGAGCTTTATAACAGCATAATTTCCGTAAGTGATTCGGATGAGTCTTTATTAAAGAAACAGGAAAGAAAATATGCCAAGCAGTACCTTAATGATATAGGAAGAAGTGCGGAAATAGGCGATTATTCTGATATAAATAAGGAGATACCCGATATTTCAGACGAAGCCTATAATGCCATATTCGACAGATACTGGGAATACCCCTACTGGATAGGTACTCAGGAAAAGATTGAGGGTGGAAAAAGATATGTTTATGAGACCCAGTGGAAGAATTACGGTAACGGAGACAGCCTTATATATCTTACCAAATATATTTATGATACAGGCGAGATTATAAGGACAATAAATATCCATATAGATGACGGAGAAATACAGTCCTCCGAGGAAAAGGTACTCAGACTGGTAGAAAGCTGATAATATCGTCCGTGCGGAATTTTACCGTACGGACATTTTTTATTGAAAAAAATAAGCTGTTATTGTATACTAATATAAATATACTTTTAAATAATTTCAGAAGAAGGTGAACGGGTTGTCAGTTACGGAAGCAGTAGAAAACTATCTGGAGGCTATACTGATATTAAGCTATAAGCAGCCGGATGTACATGCGGTTGACATTTGCAATCATCTTGGATTTTCCAGACCGACATTATCTGTGGCAATCAAACAGATGAAGGAAGACGGCCTTATCTATGTCAATGGTGAAAATCATATATTTCTTACTGCCGAAGGACGACGGGTTGCCGAGGGAGTATATGAGAGGCATAATGTTATTGCGTCTGTGCTTATGGATATCGGAGTCAGCGAGGAAACTGCCTATGCCGATGCATGCAGAATAGAGCATGATTTGAGCGACGAAACGTTTAAATGCATTAAAGAGTCATATTTTAATCATAAAAAAAGGAAAGCTATGCAATGAGATACAAAATACTGTTATTTGACCTTGACGGCACAATACTTGATTTCGATGCAAGTGAAGATATGGCCTTAAGAGAGCTGTTTGCATCTAAAGGCGTTTTATTTACCGCAGAACTCAAGGAAGCATATTTATCTGTAAATAACGGGTTATGGAGAAAATATGAAAAGGGAATAATAACAATGCAGCAGCTTTTGGATACCCGTTTCAGAGAGACTCTGGAGCGCTTCGGAATGAATATTGACGGAGCCGCATGGGAAAAGGAGTACAGGGAACGCCTAGGCACCTATGCCTTTATGATTGACGGTGCTGAGAACGTCATAAAAGCTTTATCCGAAAGCTACAGGCTTTTTGCTGTTACAAACGGAGTCGGTGATACTCAAATAAGCAGGCTGAAAATTGCAGGCATTTATGATTGCTTTGAAAATGTCTATGTATCTCAGCTTATAGGAGCACAGAAGCCTTCAAAAGCCTTTTTTGACTATGTGGCCGCAGATATCGAGGGATATGAAGTAAGTGATACGCTTATAATAGGTGATTCTCCCATAACGGATATAGGCGGAGGCCGAAATGCGGGAATAGATACATGCTTCTTTAATCCCACAGGACGGAAATACGATGAAGATGTGCTCTGCACCTATGAAATAAGACAGCTTGAGGAACTGTATGATATTTGCAAATAAAAAGACCGCAGTGCAGTCTATTCAGACTGTAGACAGAATAAACTAACTATTTGAAATTACATTGTATTAGCCACAACAACCGGGAAAGGTTCGGAAAACCGGGAAGGTTTTCTGAGGCTTTAAACTGCGGCGGAATTCACTTCCGCCACAGAGAAGTCCTAAGACACAAGCCGTGCGCAGTGTAAAGTGCAAACCGCGTGAAAGTCGCGGCGCCGTTAGGCGTTCCCAAAGGGAATTTGAGAACTTACCGGACTTCATACATTAATTTAATCAAGTCGAAAACAGGTTTTCGACTTGGTGTCGACTTTGTCGACACTTTAAAAAGACCGCAGTGCGGTCTTTTTGGAATTTATGCTTTTTTCTGAGCCTGTGATGCACAATATGTAAGGCTTCCTGCTGCATTGTGAGCTGCTATACAGTCACAGCATTTGCCGTGGTTGGGACACTCTGCTTTAACACAGGGACACTCATGTTTGTTATCGCACATAATTATGGCCTCCTTTATATTTAATTAAATGTATTTTACAACAAATTGCACTGAAAAACAACTTTTATGTCGGAATGGAGATAGATTAATGAGAATTGGTTCGGGTTATGACGTTCATCGTCTTACGGAAGGAAGAAAGCTGATATTGGGCGGAGTTGACATACCCTACGAAAAGGGACTTTTGGGTCACTCCGATGCAGATGTGCTGGTGCATGCCGTAATGGATGCTTTGCTCGGTGCGGCGGCTTTGGGGGATATAGGAAAGCATTTTCCCGATAATGACGATAATTATAAAAATATTTCCAGTTTGAAGCTGTTAAAAATGGTTTGCCTCTTGCTTAAAGATAGCGGATATAATACAATAAATATTGATGCGACTGTTATAGCGCAAAAGCCTAAGCTTGCGCCATATATAGACGAAATGAGAAAAAATATAGCAGACGGTATTGGCCTGCCTGTGGACTGTGTAAGCGTTAAGGCTACAACAGAGGAGGGGCTCGGTTTTACCGGAAGCGGAGAGGGCATAGCTGCCCAGGCTGTATGCCTTATAGAAAAAATTTAAAGGAGAATGTATATGAAAATCTATAATACTCTTACAAGAAAAAAAGAAGAGTTTGTACCTATGGAGCCCGGAAAGGTAAAGATGTATGTCTGCGGCCCTACGGTATACAACTATATCCATATCGGCAATGCCCGTCCCTACGTTGTATTTGACACAGTACGCCGTTATATGGAGCATAAGGGCTATGAAGTAACATATGTACAGAACTTCACCGATGTTGACGACAAAATTATTAAAAAAGCAAATGAAGAAAACTCTACAATGGAAAAGGTTTCCGAAAGGTTCATTGAAGAAGCCTTCCATGACGCTGACGGCCTCAATGTTAAAAGAGCTACAGTACACCCCAGAGTTACACAGGAAATGCCTGAGATTATTGAAATGATACAGGAGCTTATCGACAAGGGCTTTGCCTATGAAGATAACGGAACCGTTTACTATGACACAAAGGCTTTCCCCGAATACGGCAAGCTTTCCAAAAAGAACCTTGATGAGCTTATTGCAGGCGCCAGCGAGCGTGTAACTGCCGACGATGCGAAGAAAAATCCTACAGACTTCGTACTTTGGAAGCCTCAGAAGCCCGGAGAACCCAAGTGGTCATCACCCTGGGGAGACGGAAGACCCGGCTGGCATATCGAATGTTCTGTAATGTCTAAAAAGTATCTCGGAGAGACAATAGATATTCATGCAGGCGGCGAGGACCTTATATTCCCTCACCATGAGAACGAGATTGCCCAGAGCGAAGCATGCAGCGGAAAGATATTCGCTAGATACTGGATGCATAACGGTTTCATTACGGTTGACAATGAAAAGATGTCAAAATCAGCAGGAAACTTCTTTACAGTCAGAGAGATTTCAGAGAAATTTCCCTATGAGGTTATAAGATTCTTTATCCTCAGCGGACACTACAGAATGCCTCTTAACTTCAGCGATACACTTATGCAGGCAAGCCAGAACGGTCTTGAGAGAATTAAAAACTGCGTATCATCACTTGAATATTATATCAATAACTGTTCTGTTGAAACAAAGGAAGACGATGATGAAAACGAAAAGGCAATTCAGGGCTTCCTTACACAGTTTGAAACAGCTATGGATGATGACTTTAACACAGCAGATGCAATTACAGCTATTTATGAGCTTGTAAAATTCATAAATGTTAAGGTAACCGAAGGCTTCTCAAAGAAATCGGCACTGTCGGCTAAAAATATGATTGACGAGCTTTGCAAGGTTCTCGGAATACTTCAGACTAAGGAAGAAGAAGCACAGGATCCCGATAAGGAAAAGATTGAGGAGCTTATTGCAAAGCGTGCAGAGGCTAAAAAGGCAAAGGATTTTGCAACCGCTGAC
>JAQXNZ010000078.1 GCA_029098265.1 Clostridia bacterium
ACTCATTTTGGCTGAGTGCTAATAATTAATCGTTTTTTAATTTAATTGCTGTCAGTGAAAGAACTATACAAGTATTATGCCGTTATGCTTGAAAAACTTTGCGGCATACTCGTCCCATGTTATTTCCACGGCCTTGTCCAATGTGAATTGCTTTTGGGAACAGCCTGTTGTTACACTCAGAGTATTGTTTTCAAAAACAATGTTGATGAACAGGGCGGCGGCATTGCCGTGTATTTTTTCCGTAGCCTCTGCGTTGGGGGAGAGAATAAGCTTCATATAGCCCGGCAGACGGTTTCCCTTTATGAGGGAGAACAGAATGGGGCGCATATCTGCCCAGGAGGCGTATTTTTCAAGGTTCGTCTGTTCATCGGAGTCAAACCAGTTTTTGTCCAGAGTGCAGTCTATTTCATAAAGCACCGATGTACGCAGTACGGCGCTTCTTATGAGCAGTTTGTCAAAGGCCGTCCCCTTTAACAGCAGGGACATAAATTGTTTTTTGTTTTCCACATTTCCCGACAGCATAATAATCTCCGTTCAAATCAAAATATTTACCTTAAGTGTACAAGGAGAATGCTGTCCTTTGGTCACTTAAGATATTATCAGTATAGCACAAATTGTTTTAGGACAACAAGTTGCGTTAAGCTGTTTTATAAACTATAATTATTTACGGATAAATTATAGGCTGTGAGGTAGGCTATGCTTTTTAATTCCTTTACATTTATAGTGTTTTTCATAACAGTATCGGCGCTGTATTTTCTGCTGCCCCACAGGGTGAGGTGGCTTCTTCTGCTGGGCGCAAGCTGCGTATTCTACATGGCATGGAACCCGTATTTGATAGTGCTTATACTGTTTACAATATTCATAAACTATTTTTCCGCAATTGCCATATATAATGAAAGAAGCCGCAGGCGGAAAAAACGGATACTGGTGTTTTCTATGCTGGTGGATTTCGGACTGCTTTTTATATTCAAGTATCTCGGTTTTATGAACGATACGTTGCTTGCCCTGTTCGGAGATAACTGGCCCATTGAGACGCTGAACATAATACTACCGATGGGTATATCCTTCTATACGTTCCAGGCGGCGGCATACACCATTGACGTATACAGGGGAGACATAAAGCCCGAAAAGCATTTCGGTATATTTGCACTGTTTGTAATGTTTTTCCCCCAGCTTGTGGCGGGTCCCATAGAGAGAAGCGCAAACCTGCTGCCCCAGTTCAGAAAAAGACACAGCTTTGACCCGCAAAGGATTGTTAGCGGCATAAGGATAATGCTTTGGGGCTTCTTTAAAAAAATAGTAATAGCCGACAGAGCGGCAGTTGCCGTAAATGCGGTTTATAATTCGGCTTCGGAATACAGAGGACTGTATCTGACGGCGGCAACGGTGCTTTTTGCTTTCCAGATATACTGTGATTTCAGCGGATATTCGGACATAGCCAAGGGCTGTGCCAGAGTTCTTGGCTTTGACCTGATGGATAACTTTAAAAATCCCTATCTGTCAAAGAGCATAAAGGAGTTCTGGAGAAGATGGCATATATCCCTTTCCACATGGTTCATGGATTATGTATATATACCGCTGGGAGGAAATCGTGAGGGCGAAGCCAAAAAGTACCGCAACCTTATTATAACCTTCCTTGTCAGCGGACTGTGGCACGGCGCCAACTGGACTTTTGTGCTCTGGGGTGCGGTACACGGCATATATCAGGTCATAGGACATATAACAGCGCCCGTAAGGAACCGCATGAAAAAGAGCCTGCATCTGTACGGAACGGGGTTTTCGGCCTTTGTGTCAACGATAATAACCTTTGGTCTGGTATGTATCGGCTGGGTATTTTTCAGAGCCAACAGCGCTTCGGACGCCCTGTATGTGATAAGCCACATGGCGGACAGCATAACGGGCTGGGCGGACAGGCAGTATATATATGAGGTTATGACTGGCATGGGTCTCGGGTTGTATGAGATGCTTGTGCTTGTATGCGCCATACTGTTTATGGCAGTGACGGAGATATTCTGCGGAAGCAGACCCGTATACGATGTTATTGAAAGAAAAAACATGGCCGTAAGGCTGATATTCTATATTATTACGGCGGTATTCATACTGTCGGCGGGGGTATTCTATGAAGCGGGAGTGTTCATATATTTCCAGTTTTAAACTGATAGCCGAAATACTTATATTTGTACTGGTATTTTCGGTCATATACAAAAAAATTGAAAACAGGTATGCCGAGGCGGCCTCCAAAAACACAATAAACGTCTGGACAAGAAGCCGTTTTGATGAGTTCTATGCCCTGGAGGAAAAAAGTCTGGACATGGTGTTCATAGGCTCATCCCATTCCTACTGCACCTTCGACCCGGAGAACTTTGACAGCGTTTTGGGTACGTCCTCCTGGCAGCTGGGAACGCCCCAGCAGCACTATGATACAAGCCTCTATGTGCTTAAGGAGGTCTACAAGACCCAAAGACCGAAGCTTGTGGTACTGGAGCTGTACTGGGACATGATGGACGAGAAGTTTGACATGAAGCAGGCCAATTCCTTTTTTGAGGCTGTGAATAATGAGAAAATACAGGCGGACTATGTAAAAAATGTATTTCCGTTGAGCGAGAAGGTCAAATACACACTGTTGCCCATAAGGTATCAGCAGGACTATTTTGCCTATGAAAATAATGAGCTTGAGAAAAAGGCTGAGGAGAAATTCGGTGTACACAGCAGAGAAGCCGCCGAAACCAACGGCACCGAATATTATCTTGCCAAGGGCTATACTTACTGCGATACGGTCATACCCGACAGTGAACTGGACGAGACTAACCAGTTCAAGGGCTTTGACGGCAGTCAGTGGAAAGCGGACAAAACCCAGCTGAAATATATTGAGGAGTTTGTCAGTCTGTGCCGTGAGTACGGCTCGGAGGTTGTGTTTGTTACGGCGCCCATAGCCAATGTTTCAATGGATTATATAGATAATTATGAAAACATTCATAACGCAATGGCGGATATTGCCGCTTCATCGGGCGTAAAATATCTGGATTTCAACGAGGTGAATATGACCGAGAAACTGTTTGAACTTGAAAATTTCCGTGACGACGCCCACCTTAATGACAGCGGAGTAAAGAAAGCCGATGCCTATTATGTAAACTGGCTCAGGAATAATACAGAAACTTTTGGAAATAATAACTGATGAGAGCCTACACCGCTCTTGCAAAAGCTTGTAAAATAGTGTAGATTTATAGTATTAAACAGATACGGAGGAAGCTATATGCCAGAGGAAATAAATTCAGCGGAAATAAAAGAAAATAACCTTAGCGGAACAGGTAACTTTATACATAGCTATATACAGGACGACTTGGAGGGCGAGCTCAATAAGCTCCATACACGTTTCCCTCCCGAGCCCAACGGATATCTTCATATTGGACATGCCAAGAGTATATGCCTTAACTTCGGACTTGCCAAGCTTTACGGCGGAAAGTGCAATCTTCGTTTTGACGATACCAACCCTTCCAAGGAGGACGTGGAGTACGTCGAGAGCATTGAAAGGGA
>JAQXNZ010000079.1 GCA_029098265.1 Clostridia bacterium
GCAGAGAGGTAGACGGCGAAGGTCTCCACTGGAAGACAAAGATGTGGCCGGATAACCCCAACTATGCATGGTACTACTATGAAGTGCTCGAAGCCACCAACTACCACGACTATGTTCGTGAGAGCGCAGACGAGGCAGAGGATTGGACAGATATCAGACCCAACAAGGTTTGGAATGAGGGCGCTGCAAACTAAATAATTAAAACTATACCTCCCGGAAACGGGAGGTATTTTTGCGTAAGTGCTGTGAAAATAAATCAGAATACGGAACAAATGTTTGCAAATTTTGCGTGTTCGCTATACAAACACGTTTTTATGTGCTATAATTTTGTCTTGCAGAATGATACTGCATATTTATTGTAATGATAACAGGGAGGGCGGACAATGGATAAGCTGTTTAAAATACATTCACCCTATAAGCCTACGGGAGACCAGCCCGAGGCCATAGAGAAAATAGCCGAGGGCTTCAAAAACGGTATGAAGTTTCAGACACTGCTTGGCGTTACAGGCTCCGGTAAGACCTTTACAATGGCGAATATTGTTGAAAAGCTCCAGAAGCCGACCCTTGTAATTGCCCATAATAAAACGCTGGCGGCACAGCTGTACAGTGAGTTTAAGGAGATATTCCCCGAGAATGCGGTGGAGTACTTTGTGTCCTACTATGATTACTATCAGCCTGAGGCCTATGTTCCCAGTACAGATACCTATATAGAGAAGGATTCGTCCATAAACAATGAGATAGATAAGCTGCGCCATTCAGCGACATCGGCACTTTTTGAGCGAAAGGACGTTCTTGTGGTAGCCAGTGTGTCCTGCATATACGGCTTGGGCGACCCGGAGGAGTATAAAAGCATGTCGCTTTCCCTGCGTGTCGGCATGGAAAAGGACAGGGACGATGTCCTGCGCCGCCTTGTGGAACTGCAGTATGCCAGAAACGAAATGGAGTTTGACAGAGGCAGTTTTCGTGTTAGGGGCGATGTGGTGGAGATATTCCCTGCGGCAAACAGCGAAAGTGCCATAAGGGTAGAATTTTTCGGCGATGAGATTGACAAAATATCGGAGATTGACGTCGTGACGGGCAATGTTATAGGAACAAGGGAGCATGTTGTTATATTCCCTGCCTCCCACTATGTCACCTCCAAGGAAAAAATGCAGATAGCCCTTGTAAATATTGAAAAGGAACTGGAAGAAAGGGTTGCCGAGCTTAAGAGAGAGGATAAGCTGCTGGAGGCTCAGAGACTGGAGCAGAGAACAAGATACGATATAGAAATGCTTTCGGAGATGGGCTTCTGTACGGGTATCGAGAACTACTCAAGGCATCTGGAGCTGCGAGAGCCTGGCAGTGCTCCCGGAACGCTTTTGGATTTCTTCCCCGATGATTTCCTTATAATAGCCGATGAGTCCCATGTTTCGGTGCCGCAGATAAGGGGTATGTATGAGGGTGACCGTTCAAGGAAAACCACGCTGGTGGAATACGGCTTCCGTCTGCCCTCTGCCCTTGATAACAGACCACTGAAATTCAATGAGTTTGAAAGCAAAATAAAGCAGATGCTGTTCGTGTCGGCAACTCCTTCAAAGTATGAGGCGGAGCACAGCGAACAGACTGTGGAACAGGTTATAAGACCAACGGGACTGCTTGACCCCGAAATAACCGTCAAGCCCGTAAAGGGACAGATAGATGACCTTATAAGCGAGGTAAATAAGACAGTTGAAGCGGGCCACAAAGTGCTTGTGACGACTCTTACAAAGAAAATGGCTGAAAGACTGACGGACTATATGAAGGAAATGGGCGTCAGGGTAAGATACCTCCATTCGGATATAGATACGCTGGAAAGACTGGAAATAATAAGGGATTTGCGTATGGACGTATTTGATGTGCTTGTGGGTATCAACCTGCTCAGAGAGGGTCTTGATATTCCCGAGGTGGCTCTTGTGGCAATACTTGACGCCGATAAAGAGGGCTTCCTCCGCTCGGAAACAAGCCTTATACAGACCATAGGACGTGCGGCAAGAAACTCTGAGGGACGGGTAATAATGTATGCCGATGTAATTACCGAGTCTATGGAAAGAGCCATATCCGAGACAAACCGAAGAAGAAGCATACAGATGAAATATAACGAGGAACACGGAATAGTTCCCCAAACCATAAAGAAAAAGGTTTATGATATAATTCAAGCTACCAAGTCTGTGGACGAAAAACATAAAAAGGGTCTGGAAAAGGATCTGGAGTCTATGGACACAAAGGAGCTGCGCAAAGAGGCCGCAAAGGTGGAAAAGGATATGAAGCGTGCGGCGGCAGACCTGCAGTTTGAGCTGGCGGCACAATTGCGTGACAGACTTATAGAAATAAAAAAGCATATAAACGGTGAATAAAATGGCAAAAAATATAATCGAAATAAGGGGAGCACGCTCCCATAATCTTAAAAATATAGACCTGAATATACCCAGAGATAAATTTGTTGTGTTTACAGGCGTTTCGGGCTCGGGAAAAAGCTCGCTGGCCTTTGATACGCTGTATGCCGAGGGACAGAGAAGATATGTGGAATCGCTGTCCTCTTATGCAAGACAGTTTTTGGGACAGATGGACAAGCCTGATGTGGACTATATCGGAGGACTTTCTCCCGCCATAAGCATAGACCAGAAAACGACCAACAATAACCCCAGATCTACGGTGGGAACCGTAACGGAAATATATGACTATCTGCGTCTGCTGTATGCCAGGGCGGGTACGCCCCATTGCCCCAAGTGCGGCAGGGAGATACGCAAACAGACCGTTGATCAGATAGTTGACCAAATAATGCAGTTCCCCGAAAACAGCAGAATACAGATACTTGCTCCCGTTGTAAAGGGCAGAAAGGGCGAACATACAAAGCTTTTGGAGGACGCTAAGAAAAACGGCTATGTCCGTGTCAGAATAGACGGCGAGGTATATGAACTTTCAGATGAAATAAAGCTTGAAAAAAATAAAAAGCACGTCATAGAAATAGTTGTTGACAGACTGAAGGTAAGGGACGGCATACAGAAAAGGCTTGCAGACTCCGTTGAGACGGCTTCTGCGCTTTCGGGAGGAATAATAGTTGCCGATATAATAGGGGAAAAAAGCGTTACATTCAGTGAGAATTTTGCCTGCCCAGACTGTGGCATAAGCATTCCGGAAATAGAGCCGCGTTCTTTCTCCTTCAACAATCCCAGCGGTGCCTGCCCCGAATGTACGGGACTGGGAATGATGATGAAGTTTTCGCCGGAGCTTATAGTGCCTAATCCGTCGCTCAGTATAGCCAAGGGAGCCATTGCGGC
>JAQXNZ010000080.1 GCA_029098265.1 Clostridia bacterium
AGGTGCCAATGATGTTTACGGCATTGTTGGAGAAGACGGCAAGGAGCTTCTGCTTCCTGCCATAAAGCAGTGTATACTTGATGTAAATGTTCCTGAAAGGAAAATGACAGTCAGACTTCTGGAAGGACTGAGATAATGAAAAGCTTTTTTGTGCTTACGCTTTTTCCCGAAATGATAGAGGGTACTCTTTCCCACAGCATAACGGGCAGAGCCATCAAAGAGGGCATTATAAACGTCGAGGCTGTCAATATCCGTGATTTTACAATGGACAAGCACAGACATGTTGACGATTATCCCTACGGCGGCGGTGCGGGAATGGTAATGCAGCCCCAGCCCATATATGACGCCTATAAAAGCATTGCCGATAAGGCGGGAAAGGCCAGAGTCCTTTATATGAGCCCCCAGGGAAGGCGCTTTGACCAGAAAATGGCTGAGGAGCTTTCAAAGGAGGACAGCCTTATACTGCTGTGTGGACATTATGAGGGCGTTGACGAGAGAGTTATTGAGGAAATAGTGACCGATGAGGTATCCATCGGCGATTTTGTGCTGACGGGCGGAGAACTGGCGGCAATAACCATTATAGATACGGTTTCCAGACTTGTGCCGGGCGTACTCAATAAGGAAGAAAGCTATGAGAACGAAAGCTTTTCCGACGGACTTCTAGAATACCCGCAGTATACAAGACCGCCGGAATTCATGGGCAGAAAGGTTCCCGACATACTGCTGTCGGGGCACCATGCAAATATAGATAAATGGCGCAGAGAGCAGTCGATAATAAGGACGTATCAAAAACGTCCCGACCTGCTTGAAGGTGCCGAGCTTACCGACAAGGAAAAAAAGTTTTTAAATACGCTTAAGCGGAATGACGAGGAGAAGTAAAATGGATATTCGTATTTTCGGAATAGAGGGCGACTCCATCGTTGACGGGCCGGGGATAAGAATGGCGGTGTTTACGCAGGGCTGTATACACAACTGCGAGGGCTGTCATAATCCCGAAAGCCATGATCCCAACGGCGGAAAACTTTATGACACAGATAAAATAATAAAGCTGGCAGGTGAAAATCCCCTTTACGACGGCGTTACGCTGACGGGAGGAGACCCCTTTTTCCAGCCGGTGCCGTGTGCCGAAATAGCCGAGGGTGTAAAAAAACTCGGCCTTAACGTATGGACATATACGGGCTACACATGGGAACAGATAATAAACAGCCGAAACGAGGAATTTATGAGGCTTTTGAGAGCCAGTGACGTGCTTGTTGACGGCAGGTTTGAAAAGGATAAACGCTCCCTTGAGCTGAGATTCAAGGGAAGCTCCAACCAGAGAACCATTGATGTGGCAAAGAGCCTTGAAAAAGGCGAGGTTGTACTCTGGGAGGAAAAGACATACAGTTTTTAATGAGAGGACGAAAAAAATGGCATCTACAAGTGTTGAAGCATTGGAAAAGCGACGCATATTCGGCATAATATCCCACCCCGACGCAGGTAAGACAACACTTACCGAGAAGCTCCTTTATCACGGAGGAGCCATTCGTGAGGCGGGCTCGGTAAAGGCCAGAAAGACAGGCAGAGCCGCAAAAAGCGACTGGATGGAGATAGAGAAACAGAGGGGTATTTCCGTTACGTCATCGGTCATGCAGTTTGAGTATGACGGAAAGGTTGTATCAATAATGGATACTCCGGGACATAATGACTTCGGTGAGGACACATATCGTATACTGACATCGGTTGACAGTGCGGTAATGGTAATCGACGCCGCAAAGGGCGTAGAGGCACAGACCAAAAAGCTGTTTAAGGTATGCAGTATGCGTGAGATACCCATATTTACATTTATAAACAAGCTGGACAGACAATCCAAGGACCCCCTTGAACTGCTGGAGGATTTGGAGGACGCACTCGGACTTCCTTCGGTTGCGGTAACATGGCCCATAGGCAGCGGACAGCTTTTCGAGGGAATATACAACAGGCTTGAAAACAATGTACTTTTATATAGAACCAATGAACTTGTAGGGCTTGGTGAAAACGGCGTATTCGGCCCTGAGCTTGAGGGTGTAATAAGTGACGCTAACCTTGAGATATTAAGAAGCGAAATAGAGCTCGTTGACGGTGCCGGAAATGAATTTGATAAGGAAGCCGTTGATGCGGGCAAGCTTTCACCTGTATTCTTTGGTTCGGCGCTGGCCGATTTCGGCGTAACTATGTTCCTTAAGCATTTCCTTGTTATGTCGCCTTCACCGGGAAACAGAAAGACTACAACAGGCGTGGTAAAGCCCACCGATGATTTCTTCAGCGGATTTATATTCAAGATACAGGCCAACATGAATCCTGCTCACCGTGACAGACTGGCTTTCTTGCGTATATGCTCGGGAGTGTTTGAAAGAGGCATGAATGTCACGCTTACAAGAACAGGCAAACAGATGAAGCTTGCCCAGTCCACACAGCTTATGGCCAATGAGCGTGAGACAGTGGACATTGCCTATGCCGGAGACATAATCGGTATATATGATACAGGCAACTATCAGATAGGCGATACACTGACAGACTGCAAGGAAAAGATATTCTTTGAGCCCCTGCCCACATTCCCGCCGGAGCTTTTTGCAAGGGTAAGACCTGTGGATACAATGAAGGCAAAGCAGTTCCAGAAGGGCGTTGAACAGCTGGCTCAGGAAGGTGCAATACAGGTATACACCAATGAGTATAACGAGGTCGTACTCGGTGCGGTAGGTCAGCTTCAGTTTGAGGTATTTGAGTACCGTCTGCTCAATGAGTATAACTCCGAAATCCGTATGGAGCCTCTTGATTATTCGGTTGCACGCTGGGTGCTTGATATGGACCCTGCGGATATAAAAGAGCTGCTGAACACAAGAAGTATGCTCGTTTTCGACCACTTTATGAGACCGCTCATACTTTTTGCAAACCAGTATACGCTCAATACCTTTGAGGAGAAATATCCCGATGTGAAGCTGATAGAGGCCCATGAGGTAAAGGCGCTGGTTGACTAAAACCCTTCCTTTTGAAAAAGGAAGCGAAAACTTTTTATTACCGAAAAGCGATGATTTTCGGGACTCTTAATCTAAATATTTACAAAGCCTAATGTTAAAAAGGGAAGCTTTATCGAAAGCCTCCCTTTTTTGCGCTGTAAAGGTAATACAGAGCACAGACGATATTAAACTGTTTAAAAACTCTTATACCCGGATGATGTATTGACAGCTATTTACATTTGACATATAGTAAATGCGTAAGGGGGCAGGTTTATGATACTTCAAATTGTTGTAATGATAATAAACTATGCATTGTTTATATTTTCGGCGGCACTCTCTGTGTATTACAGGATGAAAAATGAAAAAGTGAAATACAGAAACAGCACTGTCTTTTTTTATGTTATGTTGATAGCAACTGCTGTAAGAAGCAGAATGTTTGTGGATAAAGTACCGTTTCATTTAGGTATAAAAATATCTATAGCAGCCTTAATCTGCCTGATAATAGTGGTCATAGCAATGAACATTTATAAGAAAAGAACTGTTGAAAGCATAGATAACGACGAAAATGAAAAGCTGTCAGGCGAGGATAAGGAATTTTTGAAGTTTGTAATAATAGCCGCTGTTATATTCTTTGCTGTTATGTTCGGAGCATATTATCTAAGCCATAATGTTTTGAACTGACTAAAAATTTATGTGGCAGGGAAAACGCAGTTTTCCTATAAAAAGCTTTGAAGGGTCAAAGGGAAACTTTCGAGAAAGTTTCCCTTAAATAATTACAGTAAAAAGCACTCTCGGTATTTTGAGAGTGCTTTTTTGCATATATTTTATATAAATCAATCATCGAGTGAAAGGCTGTGTTTTACTCTGTCGTGTTCCTCGGCTGTTTTGCCGTCATTCCACTTTGACATGTCGCCCACAAGGTAGCCTGTTATACGGCGTATCCTCTGGAAATGAGGGCCTTCGTGCTCGCTTCTGCCGCACTTGGGGCAGGTATCTCCGATTATGCCGTTGTAGCCGCAGCAGGGATCACGGTCAACAGGGTGGTTTATGGAACCGTAGCCGATGCCCTGTTCCTTCATGTAGCGTACGACTTTCTCAAATGCGTCGAGGTTCTGCGAAGGGTCTCCGTCCAGCTCAATGTAGGAGATATGTCCCGCATTGGTAAGGGCATGATAGGGTGCCTCAAGCTGTATCTTTTTGAAGGCGCTTATGGGATAGTAAACAGGTACATGGAAGCTGTTTGTGTAGTAATCCCTGTCGGTAACGCCCTCAATTATGCCGTATTTCTTCTTGTCCATTCTTACAAACCTGCCTGAAAGACCCTCAGCGGGTGTGGCAAGCAGAGTAAAGTTCATGTGATATTTCTCGGAATACTCGTCCATACGGCGGCGCATGTGGGAGACTATATCAAGTCCAAGGTTTTGGGCAATCTCGCTTTCGCCGTGATGATAGCCGACAAGAGCCTTGAGTGTTTCCGCAAGACCGATGAAGCCCACCGAAAGGGTGCCGTGCTTGAGCACTTCACGAACCTCATCGTTGACATCCAGCTTTTCGCTGTCTATCCATACGCCCTCGCCCATAAGGAACGGATAGTTGTGTACCTTCTTCTTGGCCTGTATCTCAAAACGCTCCAGAAGCTGGTCAACAACAAGGTCTATTTTGCTGTCCAGTTCTCTGAAGAACCAGTCGATGTTTTTGTTGGCCTCTATTGCTATTCTGGGCAGGTTAATGCTTGTGAAGCTCAGGTTTCCTCTGCCGTTGGATATTTCTCTGTCGGGGTCATATACGTTGCCTATAACCCTTGTACGGCAGCCCATATAAGATATTTCGGTCTCGGGCTTTCCGTTGTAATATTTAAGGTTGAACGGTGCATCCTGGAATGAGAAGTTGGGGAACAGTCTCTTGGCACTTACACGGCATGCCAGCTTGAATATGTCATAGTTGGGTTCGCCCGGATTGTAATTTATGCCTTCCTTAACACGAAGTATCTGTATGGGGAATATGGGCGTTTCGCCGTTTCCCAGACCTGCTTCGGTAACGAGAAGTATGTTTTTCATTACCATGCGGCCCTCGGTTGAGGTATCAAGACCGTAGTTTATTGATGAGAAAGGCGTCTGTGCTCCTGCTCTTGAATGCATGGTGTTAAGATTGTGAATAAGTGATTCCATAGCCTGATATGTGGCTTTGTCGGTCTCCGCGGCTGCTTCACGTCTGACAAATTGCTGAACTCTGTCAAAGTTATCGGGATTAAAGCCCTTTGCCGCAAGAAGCTCCCTTTCGCGTGAGTCGTATTCGTCACTTTGGTCGAGGGTGGGATAAAGACCTTCTGATTTTAAGACTTCCTTGATTTCGTTAATATCATCGTCAACAATTCTGTTTTCGAGCATTTCAAGAGCATTTTTGAGCAGTCTGAAATGGCGCTTAATATATGTCTTTTTTACACCGGGAGCAAGACCGTAGTCAAAGTTGACTATGGACTGTCCGCCGTGCTGGTCGTTCTGGTTGGACTGAATTGCTATGCAGGCAAGAGCCGAATAGCTGGCAATATCGTTGGGCTCTCTGAGAACGCCGTGGCCTGTGGAAAAACCGTCCTTGAAAAGTTTAAGCAGGTCTATCTGACAGCAGGTTGTTGTAAGTGTATAGAAATCCAGGTCGTGAATATGGATATCGCCGTTTATATGTGCCTGTGAATGCTTGGGATTTAGCACATACATCTCGTTATAGTGCTTTGCACCCTCGGAACCGTATTTAAGCATGGCTCCCATGGGAGTGTTGCCGTCAATATTGGCGTTTTCACGCTTTATATCGCTTTCTTTGGCGTCGGAGTAGGTGATGTCCTCAAAGGTTTTCATCAGACGGGTGTTCATGTCCCTGACTCTTGTTCTCTCTGCTCTGTAAAGAATATAGCTTTTGGCAGTGCTGACATAGCCGTGGGCAATGAGTACGCCCTCTACCTTATCCTGTATCTGCTCAACGGTGGGAGTTGATACTCCGTCTGCTTCAAGCAGTTTTTCGACTTCGTCCGCAAGGGCAAGACATGTGGCGGTGTCCTTTTCGCCTGTTGTAGCCGCAAAGGCCTTATTCATGGCGCCGGCAATTTTGTTGATGTCAAAGTAAGCGCTTCGTCCGTCACGCTTCTTGATAGTGGTTATCATGGCATTTCCTCCCGATTACTGGTAAGTACAATATATTGGGTTCTAAAAAATAAGTGTATCAACATCTGGTATTTTACATTACTGTACAGCAATAGTCAATGTACACTATAGCCAAATTAAAACAGAGTAATCAAATAAAATTTTCAGGAGCAAAGCTTATGGATACATTCTGTTCTTTCAAACAAAAGGAGATAATAAATATATGCGACGGCTTCCGCTTCGGCTATGCCAGCGATTTAGTGCTGGATTTGCCCTGCGGACAGATACTGGATATAATAGTGCCGATACAGACTAAAAACGGATTTTTCTGCTCAAAGGACAAGGAATACAGAATACCCTGGTGTGCGGTTAAAAAAATAGGCAAGGATATAATACTGGTGGAAATAGACAGTCATACATCATGTTTACGAAGAAGAGACTGAAATGCCTGTAAACTACCGTTTAAGAGGCTTTTTGCTTGACCTTGGGCTGATTTTGAATTATTATAATTACATATTTACAAAAATTTCATATCAGATGAACAGGAGAAATAATAATGAAGTGCCCCTTTTGCGGAAATGAAGATACAAAGGTAGTTGATTCCAGATCGCAGGACGACAATACCGTTATAAAAAGACGCAGACTCTGCGAAAAATGCGACAGACGCTTTACAACCTACGAAAGAGTTGATACCGTCCCCCTTATAGTTGTAAAGAGAGACGGAACAAGGGAAGTTTTTGAAAAAAGCAAGATACTTAACGGAGTGGTTAAGGCCTGCAACAAGAGAAACATATCTATGAGCCAGATGGAGGCTCTTGTGGACGATATTGAGAATTCCATACTCAATTCACCCTCCAAGGAGGTTTCCTCCAGCGAGCTTGGCAACATGGTCATGGAAAGACTTAAAAATCTTGATGAGGTGGCCTATGTGCGTTTCGCTTCGGTATACAGACAGTTCAAGGACATAAATACATTTATGGAGGAGCTTAACAGGCTTCTTAATGAAAAGAAAAAATAAGCTTTGGCCGTTTTGGGTAATTACTCATAACGGCCTTTTTTTAAAATGGCTGTTGACTCTTACACTGTGTCATGGGTTAGACTTATTACGAGCTCAAAAATAAGCATATGCGAGGTAGTAGAAATGATTAAGATAGGAGATTTTTCAAAGCTGACAAAAATCAGTATAAGAATGCTCAGGCATTATGACGAAATCGGACTTCTAAAGCCTGAAACAGTGGATAGGTTCAGTGGCTATAGGTATTACTCGGTAAAACAGCTTTCTGATGCCAACCGTATAAGGGCACTGAGGGAAATGGGCTTCGGACTGTCCGAAACGGCGGAAATCATTATGCAGTACAACGATACCGAGGCAATTGCGGATTTTCTCGAAAAGAAGCAGAAGGAGCTGGAAAGAGAGAGAACCGAGCTGAATGACCGTCTTACTCTGATTGAATCAGCTATTGAAAGACTGAGAAAGGACGGAAAAAGTATGAATTACAATGTTACGGTAAAGACTGTACCCGAAAGATATGCGGCATGTGTCAGAAAAACAATAGCTTCCTATGACCATGAGGGCGAACTCTGGGCCATACTCAGAAGCGAAACAAAGACTATGAAATTACAGCCTGATACCGCCTATACGGCGTGCGCCATATTCCATGATGACGGCTATAAGGAAAGCGATGTTGATGTGGAAATACAGATGGGCGTTGTGGGAAAATATGAGGATACGGAAAACGTAAAATTCAAAACAATACCGGCTGTGGAGGTCGCTTCAACAATACATAAGGGCAGCTATGACAGCATAACCGATGCCTACAGTGCCGTTATGGAATGGATTGCGGGAAACGGCTATGAGATATGCGGCGAGATGTTCAACATATATCACATGAGTCCGGCACAGACGTCAAACCCCGATGAGCAGGTAACGGAGATTTGCCTGCCGGTAAGAAAAGCTAAATAATGTAAATAAGAATCCTCCGCTAATATTATATCAATCATTGACGGAGGATTTAAATTTATAAAATATTTAAGCTATACACAGTACTGCATACTAAGATGCAGATGAATAAAAAATGGTCAAATTAAATGGCGAAGTTTTAATCACGAAATACAAGCAGTTTATAGGGCTGAATATCCAAAACTTCAGCAATATTAAACAGCAGGTCGAGTGAAATCGGGCGGCATATATTAGGAGCTTCTATTGCGCCTATATGCTGACGGCTTATGCCGACATGTTCTGCAAGCTGTTCTTGGGTCAGACCTGCGTGTTTGCGGTAATAGGCAATATTATAGCCCAGTTCAATAAATTTTTGTGTATTATCAAACTCCGGAAACCGATTTTCTGACACATCATTCACCTCATATTTATTTTATGATAATTTATAAAAAATAAAATTAGATAAAATATAAATATTGATATTTAATAAATAACAAATTATAATTTATACTAAGTAATTGATATATTATATTTATAAAAATATGGGGGAATGCGATTTGAAAAAACGAATTTGGGCGATTCTGCTTTCATTATGCCTACTTATGGGGCTTGTGCCTGTTACGGCAATGGCTGACGAAACATTTTATACAAGTTATGAACAGTTTAAAGAGGCTGCGGAAACAGATACATATAATTCAATGTATATGAGGTATTACAGTTTTACTTGGCCGACAGATAGTGACACAATTAACATTAAAAGACCTATCTATATTGAAAGTGACTGGGAGATCCCCAGCAATATTACACTGAATTTTACAAAGGGAAGCAATAGTCAGGGAATGATTATCGCAAATGAGTACTATAAAGACA
Source organism: Clostridia bacterium (assembly GCA_029098265.1). Taxonomy (GTDB): domain Bacteria; phylum Bacillota; class Clostridia; order Lachnospirales; family Anaerotignaceae; genus Metalachnospira. Next base: position 8,919 of record JAQXNZ010000080.1, read on the forward strand.
AGATGCTTATAATCAACGGAACCGTAACTACTGAAGTAAGCAATCCGCTCAGATGCAGTGTTACAATCAAAAACGGTGCCGTTATAAAAAGCACAGGTAATATTAGCCGCGAAACGGTAATATCCCCCGGTTATAAATGGATAGTTGAGGAGGGCGGAGAACTGGCTGCTGAAACTCTGCTTCTCGGCATACTTACCGGAAACGGCAAAGTATCCGGAGAGATAGACGTAAGAGGCGCATATCAAAGCACTAATTCCAATGCGGAGTTGTCAGGAAATCTTGAGCTTAGTAATAATTTAACAGTCGGCTCATATTCAACGCAGAGTAATTATACTGATACACTTACTATTCCGAGTGGCAGCAATATTAAATTTGCGGTGAATGGATATAAATTAATTAATGTGTATAAAAGAGGAACCCTCAAACTTAACGGCACACTTGATATCAGCGGAGATGCAAAATACGGACGAGATGGTATTATTATTGCCGAGGGTGGTTCAATAGTTATGAATGACGGAGTTCTGTCTCTGCACAGCCCTTACGGTATCGGCGAAAGCGGACAGCAACATGGTGATGTAGACATTACACGTCTTGAAAGTCCTTACATTAAAGGGAACGGAACAATAGCATTTCACGGCGAAGAATCATATTACGGCTTATTCTATTTTGATGTAGATGAAGCTTTAAGCCATGTATATCCTGATGAATTAAATTACATTGAGAACGGTATAGAGATTACCCATGACTGGTCAGGCTGTGAGCATGACTGGACTGAATGGGAAACAATTAAAGAGCCTACCGAAACAGAGGATGGCATAAAAATTCGTTCTTGTAAAAAATGTAAGAAGGTTGTTACCGAAATAATTACTGCCCTCGGAGAAAATACGGACAGCGGAGACGACGAAAAGGACGAAAATGATACAAGCACATCAAAGTCACCGTCATATTCACTTTCTGAAAAGAAGGGCGGAAGCATTGATGTGGAAAATACGGTTAAGGGCAATGAAAACGAAAGCGAACAGCTTGTATTCTCCGATGTTAATCGTGAAAATCCCAACTACGATGCTATTATGACAGTATATGAAAACGGCTGGATGGAAGGCATAGGCGACGGCGTATTTGCTCCCGAGGGAACACTTACAAGGGCTATGGCTGCACAGATACTGTGGAACAAGGCAGGAAATCCCGAGCCTAAAGATGCCGCTCCTTTCCTTGATGTGACAAGCGACGTTTGGTATGCAAAGGCCATTGCGTGGATATATGAACAGGGAATAATGCTGGGATATGACGAGGCGGCAACGACATTCGGCCCCGATGACTATGTAACTATGGAACAGTTTGAAATAATGACAGCAAAATATAACGGCGAGGCACCGGCTCCCTATACAGGCGTTTCTCCTAATGCCACGAGGGGCTGGGTCGCAAGCTTACTTGTACTTTAAAATTAATAAAGCATAATTTGGGCGGTTTTTACCGCCCGTTTTTTTGTCCTAATACTAATTAATTTCTAAGTTACTTTACTAATTAATTTATGGGTGTTGACTTGCAGACTGACCTTTTGTATTATATACCCATTAAATAATTGATATTTACGGAGGTAAAATATGCAGGATACTAATACAAACAGGTTCGGAGGAAGTACGGATTACGTTGCTTCCGAGGAGCTTATGAGAGCCGTTAATATAGCCATTGCCCTTGAAAAGCCCCTTCTTATAAAGGGCGAGCCCGGAACGGGAAAAACAATGCTTGCCCAGTCCGTTTCAAAGGCACTGGGAAAAGACCTTATTATATGGAACATAAAATCGACCACAAAGGCACAGGACGGTCTTTATGTATATGACGTAGTACAGAGACTGTATGACAGCCAGTTCGGCGGCGAGGGCGTTGACGACATTAAAAAGTACGTTAAGCTCGGAAAGATAGGTGAAGCCTTCAGCTCAGATGAACAGGTTATACTGCTTATAGACGAGATAGACAAGGCTGATTTGGAGTTCCCCAACGACCTGCTTTGGGAGCTTGACAAAATGGAATTTTATATTCCCGAAACGGGCGAGACAATAAGGGCAAAAAAGCGTCCTATAGTAATAATTACATCAAATGCCGAAAAGGAACTGCCCGACGCATTTTTGAGACGCTGTATTTTCCATTATATCGAGTTCCCCAACGAGGAGCTTATGAGAGAAATAATTAAGGTGCATTTCCCGGACATTGAGAGAAATATACTCGACCAGATAATAGCGGCCTTCTACTATGTAAGAAGCCTCAGGGATATACAGAAAAAGCCCAGTACATCGGAAATAATCGACTGGATAAAGGCGCTCACGTTAAGCGGAATACCTGCTGTGAAGATAACAAAGGAAATACCCTTTGCGGGTGTTATATTAAAGAAAAATGAGGATTTGGAGTCCTTGGAAAATGCAAAGAAAAGAACCACATTCCCGTTTAAGTAATTGGGGTGAAGAATATGTTTGATTCGTTTTTATATCTTCTCAGGGGCAAGGGCCTGGACGTATCCCTCAATGAATGGATAGTTCTCAACGAGGCTTTGGACAAGGGCCTGGCGTATTCCAGCTTCACGGGCTTTTATTACCTCTGCCGCTCAGTGCTCATAAAGAGCGAAACGGACTTTGATAAGTTTGACGCCGCATTCCTTGAGTATTTTAAGGACATAGAATTCGGCGGAGAGATACCCAAGGAGCTTATGGACTGGCTGAATAATCCCAAGGAAACGCCCGGCAACTATGATGAGGACATGGCTAAGTACAATATGAGTCTTGACTATCAACGTATAGAAAAGATGCTGGAGGAAAGGCTTGCCGAACAGGACAGTGAGCATAACGGCGGAAAATATTGGGTCGGAACTGGCGGTATGTCGGTATTCGGCAACAACGGAAAAAGTCCCAAGGGCATAAGGGTCGGCGGCGAGAGCATGTATAAAAGCGCTTTTCGTGTGGCTGGCGAGAGACACTTCAAGGATTTCAGTGAGGACAAGATAATAGACAGCAGACAGTTCCAGATGGCCTTCAGAAAGCTCAGACAGTATTCCACAAGAACGGATGCGCCCAAGGACGAGCTGAATTTGGATGAGACCATTGAGGAAACGGGAAACAATGCTGGCAGGCTTAAAATAGTGTATGACAGACCGAGAAGAAACACCGTAAAGGTGCTTATGCTTATCGACAGCGGCGGTTCAATGGACTATTACAGAAACCTGTGCGGAAAGCTGTTTATGGCTGTCAGAAAGTCCAATCACTTCAAGGATCTTAAAATATACTATTTCCATAACAGTATTTACGAAAGACTTTATACCGATGCTTCATGTATGCCCGGCAGATGGGTGGAGACAGACACACTGTTAAGAACATTAAGCAGTGACTATAAGGTAATAATAGTCGGCGATGCCGCTATGGCTCCCTATGAGCTTTTAGGCAGCAGCTCCTATCTGTACAGCTACAGCCAGATGGGTGAGGGCAGCGGTATGGACTGGTTCAAAAAGGTCAAGGGACATTTTAAGCACATAGTATGGCTTAATCCTGCAAGTATGAATTATTCCCCCGGAAACTACTGGAAGGAGACATTGGGAATACTTATGGATGAGTTCGATATGTATCCGCTCAGTGTCAACGGTCTGGAAGAAGCGCTGAAAAAGCTTATGGTGGCAAAATAATATGACATAAAAAGGTGTATCCCTTAATAACAAGGATACACCTTTTTTGATGCTTATTTTTTGAGTGCGTCACCGTGGGGTATATGGTTAGCAATCTTTTTGTAAATAAGGAATGTGATTATTGAGTTTACGCCGGCCTTTATGGCATTGAAGGGAATGATGATGGGAACTATCATTTTAAGAACCACATCTCTGGGTGTTCCCATAAATATGGGTGTAAAGATAATATTCCATATACACATCATTATTACCATTACTATTGAGCCGACAATGAGAGCCTTAACGGCTGTCTTTTTGCTTCTGTTGTTTTTGTAGATATTGCCCGCAACTATTGTGAAGAAGCCCGTTGCGAAAATGTGCATCATTACGCCGATAATGCCGCTCTGGGCGCTTACCGTAAAGCCCTGTATTGCCGAAACGATTACCGAAAGAATGAAGCCGCTCATGGGACCGTATAGGAATGTACATATAAATATGGGAATATCCGCCGGGTCATATTCGAGAAACGATGCCGCCGGGAAAATAGGAAAATGAATGAGGTATACAAGTATAATGGACACCGCAGCCATCATTCCCATAGTAGTAAGCTTCCTTAATTGTGATGATCTTTCCATTTTAATCCTCCTATTGAAATATAATCAAGTTTTTAGGACATAAAAAAACGCGCCGTAATTTTAAGGCACGCAAAAAAACATCAGAGTTTCTTTATCCGGACTGTACCGTCGGTTCGGGAATCTAACCCAAATCAACTCCGCAGTGGAGCTCTCGGACTAAGGCAAAAAGCCTATTACCGCCGGTGAGGAATTTCGCCTCGCCCTAAAACCGAATATCAGTATACAGCTTTAGACAACCTAAGTCAATAGATGTGCTTGTATTTAAAAAAGTACTGTGTTATATTGAAATAAACAGTAGAAGGAAACGGGGAAATTTCATGGAACTATTTTTTACTATTATGAGTAAGCTGATTATACTTACCATATATATCGCCATAGGCTACGGGGCAAGAAAGGCCAAAATACTGAGTGAGGAATTTATAAACGGCATAGTAAAGCTGCTTATGTTTATAAGCCTGCCTGCACTGATACTCAATATATTCCTCACGTCCTTTGACAGGAGTATGCTCTCCCAGGGAATGGCGATGCTTGTCATAAGCTTTTCCATATACATACTGTCGGCGCCAATCGGATATGCTGTGGCAAGGCTTATGCGGCTGAAAAGAAAGCAGATAGGCGTTACGGCCTTTGCGGTGACATTTCCCAACTATACATTTATCGGAATACCGGTTATGACATCAATACTGGGCGAGGGTGTGCTGATGAATGCTTCCTTCGGCAATTTGGCGTGCAGTGTTTCCGTTTATACAATAGGTCTGCTGCTTATATCCAAGTTCGGAACGGAGGAAGCCGACGGCGGACTGCGTATGGTGGGACGGAGAATGCTCAGAATTCCAATGAACTATGCCCTTGCAGGCGGTCTTATAATGGCGATGATGGACGTGCATGCCCCCAAGCCCATACTTGATACATTGAGCGGTCTTGCCAACCTGACAACACCGATGGCAATGATATATATAGGTGCTACACTAACCAAGAATGACCCAAGAGCTGTGCTGGGCGACTGGAGAGTATATGTTACGGCACTTATGAGGCTTATGGTCATGCCTCTGCTTTTATACATAATAGGCAGGATATTTATTGAGGACAGAATGTTCCTTAATACGCTGGTAATAGGCGAGGCCATTCCGACAGCCAGCTTCTGCGCTCTTTTTGCCAAGGAATACGGCGGAGATGACGTGCTTGCGTCAAAATATATATTTATATCGACACTGCTGTGTCTTGTTACAATACCTATCATATATATGATAATAATCTGACAGGAGGGGAAAGTATGATAGAAAAAATAATGGAAGGCGTCAAAAACATAAGGGGAGAGGAAAGGGACGGAATAGCCTTTCTGTTTATGAACAGACCTAAAGCGCTAAATGCCCTTAATACCGAAACTCTCGGTGAGATAGTTGAGATAATGGACAGAATAGCCGATGACAGAGAAATAAAGGGCGTCATACTTTCATCCGACGGCAGAGCGTTCATAGCAGGAGCGGATATAAGTGGTTTCAAGGACTTTTCTTCTGCCGAGGGCAGAAAAGTATCCGAAAGAGGACAGGCCGCCTGTGATGCCATTGAAAGACTTGAAAAGCCCGTAATAGCCGCTGTGAACGGATTTGCACTGGGCGGCGGCTGTGAGGTTGCTATGGCATGTGATATAAGAATTGCCTCGACAAAGGCGGTATTCGGTCAGCCTGAGGTAAATCTCGGTCTTATTCCCTGCTTCGGCGGTACACAGAGACTTACAAGGCTTGTAGGCAGTGGAATAGCCAAGGAGCTTATATTTACGGCAAGGCAGGTTAAGGCTGACGAAGCACTCAGGATAGGACTTGTAAATAAAGTGGTTGAGCCCGATGAGCTCATAAGCGCCGCCGAGGAAATGATGAGACTTATACTCAAAAAATCACCGTCGGCTGTTTCCTGCGCAAAGGTAGCCATAAATAAGGGGGCGGAAATGGATATGTTCAATGCACTGGAGCTGGAGAAAAACATGTTTGCCGTGGCATACTCCATGCCCGATGCCGTAGAGGGAACAAGCGCATTTTTGGAGAAAAGAGAAGCAAAATTCTGATTAATACAAAAGAGTTCCGAGTGGGGCATAAACTCTATTCGGAACTCTTTGCCGTTTTATTCCTCATCATCCCATTCGTCGGTGTACTCGGCGCCTATCTCACATACCCTTACCGCTGTCAGACAGCCGAATACTATTCCCACAATGGCTATTGCCGTTAAGCAAATATACTTAACTATTTTTGTTATATCAAGATTATACGGATTCATTGTCATTCTCCCTTCGCAAGTCCTTTGATAAAAGTATATACCAAAGGATGTCCGCAGGCAACGATTTTCATAACAGATTTAATTCGGAGCAGACTGTCGATGAGCTTAACGAACCGATTATAGGGATACTGTGTGACATTGACAATGACCCGCTAAAGTGTTACTATTCTGAAAAAGCAATAAAGGGAGAGACAGAAATGGAAAATACAGAAAAAATACTCGTTGTTATAGATATGCAGAATGATTTTATAGACGGCTCTCTGGGAACGGCGGAAGCACAGAAAATAGTCGGAAACGTAGTTGAAAAGATTAAATCCTACGAACCTAAAAATATATATGCCACAAGGGACACCCACTATGAGAACTACCTTGAAACAAGCGAGGGTGTTAATCTGCCCGTCGTACACTGTGTAAAGGACACTGACGGCTGGCAGATAAGAAGCGAGATTGCCGAGGCTATGCCCGAAGTCAAGATAGTGGACAAGCCCACCTTCGGAAGCACAGACTTGGCAGACATGCTCTTTGCAAGAAATGAGAGAGAGCATATTGAAATAGAACTGGTCGGACTTTGTACGGATATATGCGTTGTTTCAAATGCACTTCTGCTAAAGGCTAAAATGCCCGAGGTTAAAATATCGGTGGACTCCTCATGCTGTGCAGGCGTAACTCCCGACAGCCATAAAGCCGCACTGGAAACAATGAAAATGTGCCAGATAAATATAAAATAATATAAATAACAGGCCCTTTGGCTGTCTGTTAACATGAAACCGCAGAAGCTGATATTCTAAGATAGCTAGGTTTTCTTATTAGCATACCCGGGGCTGTTTTTATTTGGAAACCGCTATTGATAATGGCAGAGCAATAACAGAGGGGTAAACTGCACCTCATGCAGAAAGATAAAATAGAGTGGATATATGTGTAATTTTGTCTTGAATAATGGCAAAACTTGCTGTAAAATGTATGTAGGGCAAGTATATGTATTTTTATTCATATTCGGAGGCGCAGAGACGTTTCGGCCCGATTGTTTTTGATTACAGATTTCTCTTTTGACTATGGGAGGGCCCAATAATGAGGAGTTTCGGAAAGTATTTTATCACCGGCGCAGCTGTTATGCTCATGTCGGTTTCAGTATATGCGGGAGAGGCTGTTGCTTCAAATGCCTCTATTTATGTAAACGGTAAGGAAATAGTTGATGCTTCGGCAAAGATATGCGACGGATATACAATGGTGCCTATACGTTTTGTTGCGGAACGTCTGGGATGTCAGGTGGTATGGGATGATGCCGCTAAAAAGGTAACTGTCAAGAACGGGGCAAATGTCGTTGACTTCACGGTTGGCGTTAAGACAATGATAAAGGATGACAGAATTAAGGAGATACCCGTTGCGCCTGCCATAGAGGACGATAGAGTTTATGTGCCGTTGCGTGCCGTTTCGGAGGGCATGGATATTGATGTAACATGGAATGAAATGACAAGAACCGTATCTGTTTATTCTGCGGCTGCGGCAAGAGCCGAGTATAACAATGACTATTCGGAGGCTCCCGAGGCTGTATTATCTACGGTTTATCTCAGGTCGGGAGAGGACATAGTTGTCCCAGTAAACTGTGACCCTACACTTGATATAGTGGTTGATATGGACGAGGACAAGGAAACTGTTTGCAAGGTCAAGGAAGGTTATATGGACGGCCAGAGGGCTCTCTTTATCCATGCGGAACAGAGGGGCACAGCCGGAATAGCGCTTTACTATAAGGGCTATAACTCAACCGATTATCACAAGACATATCTCAATGTCAGGGTTGTTGACAGCAAGGAAAAGGCACTTACAAACTTTAACGATATGCTCAAGTCAAAGGAGCTTTATTATAAGGATATAATCAACGAGATAGTTGATAACCAGAGAGCCATAGAAGCCGATAACGGACTTTTTGTATTTGACAGAGCCGATGACGAGTATCAGAAGCTTTTTGTAGGCGATGAGGGAATGCTTATTATACCAGTTGACTATAACGAAAATGCAGGCGGAGTATATGACATCGCTTATGACTTTGAAAGCGGTATTGAATGCAAGTGGGGCGTATATGAGGACAAACAGGCTGTTATAATAACCTCTGACAAATATGACCTTGTGCCTGTAAGAATATCTTTCAAAGAAAACAACAGCGGTAAGGTAGCATTTACTGTTACAGACAGAGACATGTCCGTTGAGGAAACTCCCGTGGTATATTCCTACGGAAAGAACAATGTCGACACCACATGGTGGGACTTCACGGTTCGCTCCATATCCGAAGGTTCACAGGAGCTTAAATCAAAGAATTCTCTTGTAAAAGACAGAGTAATATATGTAAGATAAAGTAATTAAATCACTACTATTATGATAAAAACCCTTTTTACCGACAAATATGCGGTAAAGAGGGTTTTTGTTTAGCACTCTTGTAGCACTCTGCGAGTGTGTAACTTACGGCTATCAGAAGCCTCGGCTTTAACTCAAATTTTTACACACTCCAATGTGTAGCCCTTTGCGCTCTGGCGAGCGCTAATACCTTGGGGAGAGGCAACAGCTTAAATTGCGAAGTCCGCAGTTTCCTCTCCCCAATCCCCCTCTCTTTTCTTGGACACGCTTTTTAAACCCAAACCAACCTGACTTTTGGTCGGCTAATTAACGGGGATACATTCGCGAACTTCGCCCGCGGCACTGCTCTACAAAACATGCCGCCATGCAATCCCTTAAAAATCTAGGCTATATCTTTAGACTGCTGTGCACAACAGCAACCCGGACGTAGGTCGGGAATGTATTGCCGTGAACCTGCTAAATAAATTTTCGACTTGTTTGGGTTTGAGCGTCGCCCAAAAGGGATTGGGGGACGTTGGGGGAAAGGGAATTCGGGCTTCGCAACTCCGAGATTTCCCTTTCCCCCGACAAACCCCACTCGGAGAGTGGAGAAACATAAATTCGAAGCCTAGGCTTCGGATAGCATTATTCGGCAACTCTAGTTGCGATAAACTAAAATCATTAAGGCTTGCTTATTTTCGGAGCAAACGAAAGGTTGCTGACATAGGTCGAGGTTGATGTGACTATGGTCTTTCCTGTGTTTTTGGATTTTCCTACGGCTGTCATGTTTATTACACGCTTGCCCCAGGACTCTATTTTTGCCGTAACAAGCAGTGTGTCACCGTAAAATACGGGATTGATGAAATTGGTCGTAAGAGTTATTGTAGGCGGAATAACGCCGCCTTCCGGCATAAGACAGTATACAAGTATGCCGTAGGTCATGTCCAAAGCCGTACAGGTAACTCCGCCCATCATTGTGCCGTTGGGATTAAGCTCTTTTTTAATCAGGGGGAAGGCTATCGTCATTGACTTTTCTTCAAGGGAAAAATCATAAAGCTCACAGTCTATCTGAAGTGTAATGGGGTCGTCATTGCTCCTGCTTTTTTCAGAGGCTCTCAAACCCTCCAGCTTTTTGTTCACTACGTCAAAATTTAAGTTTTCAAAGAAATCCATAGTTCTTCCTCCTCGGTATATTGCTTCTGCGAAATTTAGACAAACAATGTCTCTGCACAGATATTATTAAAAGTCTAACACTAATTAAATGACATAACAAGTATAATTTTGATTAGAAATGGCATAATATACCCGAGGTGAAAATTATGCTGACAAAGGAATACGAAAGGCTTGACGACTCCGTCGAAATTTCCGAGGGAGTTCGTCTGCATTATTATGATGATAAAAAATTCAATACCAATGTTATTTCTATAGTATGGACAGCACCTGCCGAAAGGGAAAACGCAACAGCAACGGCACTTCTTGCCGAGACTCTGAGATTGGGAGTCAACGGCGACAGAAAACGTCTGGATGAAAGACTGGCGGATATGTACGGTGCAGTGCTGGATTCCGTGGTACTCCAAAAGGGCGGCAGACAGCTTCTTGCATTAAATATGGAGTGCGTAACCGATGAGGCCGCAGGGGAAAAGGTGTTTAAACACGCTGTTTCACTGGTCAGGGAAATACTAGACATGAAGATAAGTGAAAATGCTCTGAAACAGGCCGCTGACAGGCTTAGAACATCAATAGCGGAGAAAAACGACAGTGCCGCTTCATACGCCGTGGAGAAGCTGATTGACATGGTATATCCGGGAGACGGATTTTCTGTACACTGCGGCGGATATGCCGAGGACTTAGACAGAATCAGCGCAAAGGAACTTAATAACAGGTTCAATCAGCTGAGAGGATCGGCACCGACGGATATATTTATAAGCGGAAGCATGGGAGAGGAAAAAGCCTTTGAGGCCGCCAAAGCCTTTATGGGCCGCAGAGGAAATACAGAAAAACTTCCCATTGACAAAATATGCGAGGCAGGAGGCTGTGCGGAAAAGACCGAAAACAGAAGCATAGGCCAAAGCCGAATTGCCGCCGCCTATACTTCTTCACTCAAGCCGTGGGGAAGGGAATGGTGCATAGGTCTTATATTAAGGGAGATACTCTGCGGCTCAGGCTCATCTGCGCTCTATGACAGCGTAAGACAGCAGGAGGGTCTTTGCTATTATATAGGCGGAAGGCTTATGAGATTCCGCATGGTATATATAATTGATGCGGGAGTAGCGCCCGGCAGTGAGGAAAAGACAGTAAAGCTCATAGACGAAGGAATTAAAAATATAAAGATAGACAGCGAGAAGCTTGAAGCCGCCAAAAAAGCCGTGCTCAGACAGCTTAAGGCCGCTGAGGACAGGCGAATGGGCGTTATAAATGAAAGGCTCAATGAAATGCTGTTGGGCGTGACCGTGGACCATGACGCCGAAAAGGATTTGGCAACCATAAGCGCCGCAGATATATACAGGGCGGCGGAAGGGCTTACGAAAAAAGGCATATTCACAGTGGCGGCAAGCGGAGATG
>JAQXNZ010000081.1 GCA_029098265.1 Clostridia bacterium
TCGGAAGTATTGTCTGTTGTTTCTGTTTTGCCTGTGTTAAATACAAGCTCATTGTCCTTGACGTCAACCGTAACGCTGTCGCCCTTCTTGATAGCATCAGTGAGGAATTCTTCGGCGAATTTATCCTCAACCTTTGACTGAAGCTCACGTCTTAACGGTCTTGCGCCGTAGGCGGGGTCAAAGCCGTTCTTGGCAATAAGTGATACAGCCTCGTCGGTAAAGCTTATATCTATCTCCATGTTTTCCTTTACTCTCTTTACGATTTCCTTTGCCATGAGCTTTACAATCTCCTTGACATTCTCCTCGTTAAGAGGGTGGAATACGATAATATCATCAATACGGTTGATGAACTCGGGCTTAAACATGTGCTTAACCTCTGCCATTACCGTGTCCTTCATGGCTTCATAGGATTTCTCCTGGCTGTTGTCTGCATTGAAGCCCAGTTTCTTGGGAGCAATGATGTTCTTGGCTCCGGCATTGGAAGTCATAATGATAACGGTATTCTTGAAGTCTACCTTTCTGCCCTGTCCGTCGGTAATATGACCGTCGTCAAGTATCTGGAGCATGATGTTGAATACATCGGGTGAAGCCTTTTCAATCTCATCGAAAAGAACTACACTGTAGGGCTTTCTTCTTATCTTTTCTGTAAGCTGACCGCCCTCCTCGTATCCTACATATCCCGGAGGCGAACCAATCATTTTAGACACCGTGTGCTTCTCCATGTACTCGGACATATCAATTCTGATCATGGCGTTTTCATCGCCGAACAGCGCTTCGGCAAGGGCCTTTGACAGCTCTGTTTTACCGACACCGGTAGGTCCTAAGAACAGGAATGAACCTATGGGACGTTTAGGATCCTTAAGACCGACCCTACCACGTCTGATAGCCTTGGCAACGGCAGTAACGGCTTCGTCCTGACCGATTACACGCTCATGGAGTATTTTTTCAAGGTTGATAAGTCTCTCGCTTTCCTCCTGACGGATGGACTGTACGGGAACACCTGTCCATTTGGATACAACATCGGCTATTTCTTCCTCCGTTACAACCTCCTCTGTCTTGGTGGTCTTTTCGTCCCATTCCTTCTTGGCGTCCTCAAGCTTTTTCTTGAGCTCGGTCTGCTCTTTCTTTACCTTTGCGGCCTTCTCAAATTCCTCGGTCTTAATGGCCTCCTCTTTCTCCTTTTCAAGAGAAGCAATCTTATCCTCGAGCTCCTTTACGTTGGAAGGTGCTGTATAGGATTTAAGTCTTACTTTAGAAGCTGCTTCATCCATAAGGTCAATGGCCTTATCGGGAAGGAATCTGTCGGTGATATATCTTGATGACATCTTTACGGCAGCCTCAATGGCTCCGTCGGTGATTTTAACCTTATGGTGGGCCTCGTATTTGTCACGGAGTCCCTTAAGCATTTCAATGGCTTCCTCCTCATTGGGCTCGTTTACCATTACCTGCTGGAAACGTCTTTCAAGGGCTGCGTCCTTTTCAATATACTTTCTGTATTCCTCAAGGGTTGTTGCGCCTATAAGCTGGAGCTCGCCTCTGGCAAGGGACGGCTTAAGTATATTTGAAGCATCAATGGCGCCCTCGGCACCGCCCGCGCCGATGATTGTATGAATCTCATCGATGAACAGTATTACGTTGCCTGCGGCCTTAACCTCATCAATTACCTTTTTGATTCTTTCCTCAAACTCGCCTCTGTATTTAGAACCGGCTACCATTGAAGAAAGGTCAAGGGAAACGATTCTCTTGTCTTTCAGTGTTGAAGGAACGGAGCCCTCATAAATGGCCTGTGCAAGACCTTCTACAATAGCTGATTTGCCGACGCCGGGGTCGCCCACAAGACAGGGGTTGTTCTTTGTCCTTCTGCTCAGTATCTGGATAACCCTTTCAATCTCCTTGTCCCTGCCGACAATGGGGTCGAATTTGCTTTCGGACGCCATTTTTGTAAAGTCACGGCTGTACTGGTCAAGGGTAGGTGTTGCACTGCCTTTGCCGTCGGCTGAAGCAGAAGCACCGTTTCCGCCCTCGCCGAGCATTGACATAATATCCTCATAAAGCTTCTGACCGTTTACTCCCAGTGAAGCGAGTATTCTGACAGCCACCGAGTCACTCTCCTGCATAAGTGCAAGAAGAATGTGCTCTGTGCCCACATATCCGGTACCCATTTTAATGGCTTCCTGGACACTCATCTGGATTACTCTCTTTGATCTGGGCGTATAGTCCTGGGGATAATATCCACCGCCGTTATTGATGCCGACAAGTTCTTCTATCTTTTCAATTATTGCCTCCTCGCTAACTCCCTGGGCCTCAATGGCTTTGGAAGCAACGCTGTCCTTTACGCCCACAAGGCCTAAGAGCATGTGCTCCGTGCCGACATAGTTGTGGCCGAGATGAACTGCGTACTGCTGGGCCTTGGCAATGGCCTCTCTTGCTTTCTCAGTAAAATTACCCTGCATATAAATCACTCCTTTTCCGTTTATTTTAACGGTTTATTCAAGCATCTTTCTGATGTATTCCGCTCTGTACTTATCCCTCTCATCGGGGGTCATGTCTCTGCCGGCATTGATCTGCATGCTTGCCGGCTGTATGTTTATCATAAGCTGTATAAGACTTTGACTGCACTTCGGCATCTCCGCAGCGCCCATGCTTTCTCCCTCCATAAGGTTGGATATGAGCTGCATTGCCTCTTTACCCTGCATCTTTCTTGCATGCTTAAGCAGTCCGTAGGAACGCCACAGCTTATCCTCAACGTCCTCTTTGGACGCTTCGTATACTCTCTTTTGAAGCTCCTGCTCACGCTGAACGATAATTGCCGCAACCTTTTTGAGGTTATCGATTATCTCACGCTCGCTCTGTCCGAGGGTTACCTGATTGGAAACCTGGTAAACACTGCCCATTGCATCGCTTCCCTCGCCGTATATACCTCTTACGGTAATGCCGAACTTGGATATGGTCTGTATCACGTTTCTTATCTGACCCGTTCTTTCAAGCTCAGGCAGGTGCATCATATATGAAGCCCTGAGACCTGTACCGACGTTGGTGGGACAGCTTGTAAGATAACCGTACTTTTCGCTGAAAGCATACTCGACACTTTCCTCGATAAGGTTATCTATCTTATCAGCCAAATCAAAGGCTTCATCTATATTATCTCCGGCTGAAATTGCCTGTATTCTTATGTGATCCTCCTCGTTAAGCATTATGCTTATGCTCTCGTCGTCTTTTACAAGAACGCCGCAGGGCTTCGTGGACTTCATAAGCTCAGGGCTTATAACATGCCTTTCAACCATAGCGAATTTTTCATTTCCGCTTAATGTATTGACAGGTACATACCTGAACTGCTCGCCGAATACGGTTCTGCTGTCCAGTATGGAATTTTTGACGTCGTTTATCATCTTCTGGGCATCGTCGTCCGTCAGTTTGTTGTGGAAATTATATTTTTTAAGGTTTCTTGCCAGTCTGACACGGCTGGAGATTATTATTCCTCTGCATTTATCGCTTTCATACCATTTACTCATGCTTCTCATCTCCTTCAAGTGCCCTTATTCTGTCACGAAGCACAGCCGCTTCTTCATATTCTTCCTTTGATATAGCATCTACCAGTCTGCGCTTAAGGTCCTCAAGCTCATGCTTCTTAAGCATGGGTCCTCCGTTCCTCTGGGGAACCTTTCCCTTATGGGCGTTGTCGCCATGAATGCTCTTCAGTGTGGAACCGATGTAAGGGTCAAAGGCTTCATAGCAGGAGCTACATCCGAACTTGCCGTTTCTTCTGAACTCATCATAGGTCATGCCGCAGGAAGGACATTTTGCACTCTGGCTTCTGTAGGGATTTGAAAATTCTCCCTGAACAGGTGAGCCGAAGTTAAGCAGTCCTTGGAAAATATCCTGGAATGAAATAGGGTTATCAACGCCGCTTTCCCTGGCGCAGTGCTCACAATAATAATGTTCTGTTTTCTCTCCGTTTACTACCTGCACCGTATGTACGGTAGCTTCATTTTTATGACATCTTTCACAAAGCATATTTACTACCTCCTTAATCGGCCTCTGCCGATATATTCCTCAGATAAATTATTATCTTTGGATGGTTCAAATATTCTGTTTATTTTTTGTTATTAGCCACTCGAGATTGCGAGTGCTAATCAATTTTCAAAATAAAAAACCTTTAAAAGGTTTTCTATTTCTTTTTTTATTTGTAAGTTATTATAACACTATTTTTTCTAAATGCAAGTACTTTTTCAAAAAAAATTCAAAAAATTATGTTAACTTTATATGTCCCTGCCGTGAACATTATATGAACACGGAAAATGGCTGATTTTCGGGCTTTTTCTCAAAAGCCACCGTCTTTTTGCTTTCCGGGTGGATAAACTCAAGCCTTGCGGAATACAGCGCCGGACTTACATTATAATATCCCCTTCTGAAATCGGGATTATATTTGGTATCGCCCCACAGCGGCATTCCCGCATGGGCGCACTGAACCCTTATCTGATGATGTCTGCCCGTATGCAGTTCTATTTTAAGCAGTGAAAGCTGTCCGAATTTTTCATCACCTATGCTTTTTATGAGCCTGTAGTCCAAAACAGCTTCCTTTGCTCCCCTTGTGCCCTTTGGCACTACTGCGGAGGTATTTGTCCTCTGATTTTTGGACAGCCAGTCTGTCAGTGTTCCGCTTTCATTTTCAGGCTTGCCGCAGCATACTGCCAGATACGTCTTTTTGAAGCCGCCCGACATTTCCGATGACAGAAATGCCTCTGCCCTTTTATTCAGCGCATACACCATGAGCCCGCCCACAGGTCTGTCCAGTCTGTGAACTATTCCCGCATATCCAAATTTTTCATTCAGCGCCGTCAGCAGGTCATTATCCCCCGTCTTATCGGGCTGGGACGGTATTCCCGCAGGCTTTTCAACAACCGCTATGCTTTTGTCACTGTATATAATATTAATATCCATAGTTATCCTTCGCTTTTCAGTATGATACAGCTGTGGGGGCTCAGTGTGACCTCGGCCATTCCGTTTATGATGTCAACATCTTTTCTGTCCGCATTGTGGCTTTCCCCGCCGCTTTCAAGAAGTGTATATGCTTTGCCGTCTGCCGCACCCGACAGCCACAGCGGAATACTTACAGTCTTTTCCTCGCCGCAGTTGTTGAACACCGCCGTTATCTGTTCACTGCCGTCAAACCTTGATACCGCCGCAATGCCGTAATCGGAATATACAAATCGGCAGGAGCCTGTTCTGAGAACCTTTTCCGATTTTCTTATGGCAGTCAACTTTTTGTGGAAATCCAAAAGCTCGGTATTTTCCCTGCCCCAGGGATATGTTCTGCGGTTATCGGGGTCAGTCCAGCCCGTTAGTCCCGCTTCATCACCGTAATATATCGTCGGCATTCCCGGCCATATAAACTGAAATGCGACAGCTTCCTTCATTATGCCGTAGTTTATGCCTTCCTCTGCGGCCATGCTTCCCGCACAGTGCAAACGTCCTACTCTCATGTTTGTTCTGGTCAAAAATCTGGAATGGTCATGGTTTGACAGCTCATTCATGCTGACCGCCAGTGCATGGGCGCCCATTTTCAGCGTATTGGTCACCATAAGGCGTTCAAATTCTTTGCCGTTTGAAAGCATTCCTTCGTCAAACCCATCGCTGTGCTTTTCCATGCCCGTAAAGAACCACGAAACCGGTTCCATAAACGAGTCATAGTTCATTACCGTATCCCATTCATCGCCGCAAAGCCATTCTCCGGCTTCACCGTAGTGCTCGGCTATTATAACGGCCTCGGGGTTTGCGTTCTTTACCCTTTTTCTGAATTCCTTCCAGAATTTGTGATTATATTCCTTGGAAAACCCTAAATCCGCAGCAACATCAATACGCCAGCCGTCGGCATTATAGGGCGGACTTATCCATTTTTCGGCTATACTCATTATATACTCAAACAGCTCGTCCGACTGTTCATAGTTGAGCTTTGGGTGGTTCTTATGTCCCCACCAGGACTCATATTCGTCATTGTCGGGCCAGCTTCCGCCGTTCCATTTAAAATAATCATGATAGGGACTGTCCTCATATCCGTAGGCGCCCTTTTCATATCCGCCGGCTCTTTCGTAAATCTTTTCTTTATCAAGCCACTTGTTGAAGGAACCGCAGTGATTGAACACACCGTCCATAATGACCTTTATGCCCTTTTCATGGGCCTTTTCGACCAGTTCGGCAAAAAGAAGGTCGCTAGCCTCCAGGTTTTCCCTATCAGCTGTTCTTACCATATATTTGTCACCCGCACAGTCGCTGTCCTTCACTATTTTTCCGAAATGCGGGTCAATATGCTCATAGTCCTGTATATCATATTTATGGTTGCTGGGTGAAACAAATATGGGATTGAGGTACAGCATTTCCACACCAAGCTCCGCAATATAATCCAGCTTATCAATGATGCCCTGAAGGTCTCCGCCGTAAAAATTGGAAACATCACTGTCCTCGGGAAGTGCATCCCAATCGTGTACGGCCTTGGCCTCTCTGCCGAGATAGGTATATTCATCATTCATGACATCATTGGATTTGTCCCCGTTGCAGAACCTGTCGGCAAATATCTGGTAACCCACGGCGCCCTTTGCCCAGTCAGGCGTTTTATAGTGCCTGTTTATGACAAAATCGCCCTCCGCTTTATGCTCCTTTGAAACCCCGTATCTGTTATAGAAATATTCCTCACTGCCGCAGACTATTTTAAAGCAGTAGCTTCTGTTCTTTTCCTCGGGCGGCACATCGGTGCAGTAATACTCAAATATGCCCCGTCTGTCCTCCCATATCATAGGCGTACATTCGCCCTCGGATACAAGAAATACTCTGTCAGCCTCATCTGCGCCTATTCTTATTCTGAGCCTTACCATGTCAAACTCCGACGGTTCAAAGGGGCTCAAAAAGTTTTCCGTCTCGTCACTGAACACCGCATCGCTGTTTATTATGCCGTTCATTATTTTATTTCCGAATAATATGTCCTCAGCCTTACCCATAAATACTCCCCATTAAATATCTGTATATACCGCTGTCCCTATATGCTCAAACGGCACGGTTATTTTGTCCGCAGGCTGTTATGCCGCCATTCTTTGGCTTTGTGACAGTGATATAAATAAGTATATAATTTTTATTTTTTACGGTCAATAGAACTACTGAGAAATAGCATTTTATTGTAATGTATGACAAAGCCTCTATTTTTCGTTAAAAAACAAACAAAGTGTAATTTCTATATTTTTGCACTAAAAAAGAAGCAATCATTGGCGGCAGATTGCTTCTTTTTGTTGAAGCCGTATAAAAACAGCTTCATTGTGAATAGTATTGGGGAAATTCACAAGATTCATTATAGCACTTTATTTGTATATTGTCCATAGTAATATGAAAAATAATTAACAGTGTTGTCTTACATCAACTGCTGTAATCCTCTAAAATTCTGTTCAATCTTTCTTTTCCCTCAACATAAATTCCTTCTTCGAGCATATCTTTTTTATCACTTTCCAGACTTGAGACAGGTATATCCGTCATCATATATATGCCCTCCTCACTGTTTTCATAAAAAACAGCAACGCAATCGTTATATACTCCGACCACATATCTGTCGTCCCTGCCGCCGCCGACCTCTTTTCTGAGCACAACTTTATCCGAAGAAAACTCCGTCACCTGCCAGTCGGGATAGTAATCCTTTACGTCTGCCATAGTCTTTCCCACAAGCTCCGTCGGGCAGTTTCCGTACACGGTATCGGTTGTCTTTGTCATTATATTATATATCTCATAAGAGAAATCTGCAGAGGAAGACAGCCCGCCTTCGGCAGAAATCAGTTCCGTTTTATTTTCTTTTGCGTAATCTGCTTCTGTCCCATCAATGCCAATCTCCGCATTTTCCGTTTCGGCAGCGCTGTCCGCACCGACACCGAGATATACATAGGCGGCAGCCGCTCCCAGCATTATAATTCCAACAGACAGCACAACTGCCGGTATGATACGCGCGCCCCTGAACATAAATATCACCTCAAGGAGCATTATTTCCATAAAGCGGAAGGAATATTCACAGAGACGGCATCTCTGTGCTCTGCCTTTGGTTTTAGGCTTACCGAAGCCGAGGCTAAGAGGTGAGTTGCTGCACACTCTGAGTGCGTGACTTTAGGCCTTCCGAAGCCTCGGCTTCTAATTTCCGTTTTTTCGCTGTCCCAGCGAGTGCACGCAGGGGAAGGAGACCATTCGGAGTTGCGAAGCCCATTGTCTCCTTCCCCTTGCGACCCCATTCTCTTTCGGACACGCTTCAAAC
>JAQXNZ010000082.1 GCA_029098265.1 Clostridia bacterium
TTATAGCAAAAGCTGCGCAAGCGCAGTCGCATTTATCTTTGCGATGCACTGGTTATGAAAACGAAGGGTTTTCCAAGTTCAATCCGCAGAAGTATAAACCGCGTGAAAGTCGCGGCGCGAAGCGTCCCCGAAGGGGATTTGAGAACCTGTCTAAAGCAAACCGGAAGAATTTACTCCGGCGCCTTTAGGCGTTCCCAGAGGGAATTTGTGAACATGCTATAGAGACCGCGCACATATCAGCGTGCCGCCGCCCACAATTGGGCGCTTTGCAAGCAAAGTGATAACGGCCGAGGAGAATAGCGTGTTTCAAGTAGCACGCCGAAGATGCGGCGACGCCGTAGGCGGCTTGCCTTTAGGCAAGTGCTGAGCTTATACGCTTTTTGAAAAGCCGATGGAATAGCCATTCATACATTAATTTAAACAAGTCGAAAACCTGTTTTCGACTTAGTGTCGACTTTGTCGACACTCTAAACAATGCTATAATGAACATCGTTCATGTTGGAGGTATATTATGAATACAGGTATAACATCAAAAGAGGCCATAATGCAGGCATGCAGAAAAATAGCCGCACAAAAGGGTCTGTCGGCTTTAAATATGCGTACAGTGGCAAAGGAATGCAATATTGCCCTCGGAACGCTCTACAACTACTATGCCGATAAGGATGAGCTTCTTATTGCCGCTGTGGAAAGCGTCTGGAAGGATATTTTTCACATGGACGGAAAATGCGAAACGTCCCTCTCCTTTCCCGATTATGTGGACTATATTTTCGGCTGTATCCAAAGAGGTGCGGCAGAATATCCAGGTTTTTTGTCGGGTCATTCCGTTGCAATAGCCAAATCCAAAAAGGGAGAAGCAAAAAGCACAATGGAGCATTATTTTGAGCATATAAAGTCCGCCATGCTGAATGCTCTGAGAACGGATACGGCAGTAAATCCGACGGCTTTTAACGAAGCTTTTACAGAGTCCTGCTTCATTGACTTTGTAACGGACAGCATACTGCTTCTGCTTATAAAAAGGGAACCGGACTGTTCCGTCCTGACGGAAATAATACGCAGAACCATTTACAGATAAGTATAAAATTATTTGATAGGAGGATTATTTATGCAGGCAATTTTTGAAACGCTGTTTGATATTGTTTATTTGATAACAGTAATAGCATTAGGTATTAAAATGATAAAGGGAAGCAACGACCGAAAGCAGTATAAGCTTTACGGTATAATGGCTGTGACCCTCGGCTGCGGCGATGCATTTCACCTTGTTCCCAGGGCTGTGGCGCTGTGTACAACAGGACTTGAAAACTATACGGCGGCGCTGGGTATAGGCAAGCTGGTCACTTCAATAACTATGACGGTATTCTACATACTTCTGTATTATGTATGGAGAAGCCGTTACAATGTTCAGGATAAAAAATCCCTGACAGCGGCAGTATGGATTCTGTCTGTTATCCGTATAGTGCTGTGTCTCATGCCGCAGAATGCCTGGACAAGTCTCAACGCACCGCTTTCATGGGGTATTTACCGCAATATTCCCTTTGCTATCCTCGGTGTGTTTATTATGGTCATATACTACAGAAGCGCAAAGGAAGCACAGGATAAGCCCTTCAGTCTGCTGTGGCTTGCAGTAGTTATAAGCTTCGCATGCTATATACCCGTTGTACTGTTTGCTGACACAATCCCCGTTGTAGGAATGCTTATGATACCCAAGACCTGTGCCTATGTATGGGCAGTGCTTATAGGCTATAATGCAATGAAAAAAGAGTAACTGCAAAAAACGTATTCAGATATAGAATAAACTTCGAAAAAAATGGCATAGCCGCTTGGCTATGCCATTTCAATTGTTTAAATACCAGTTATTATTTTATTATTCAGCATCTACCTTTGAAATGTAGCTGATAAGGTCAACAACCTTGTTGCTGTAACCCCACTCATTGTCATACCATGAAACGAGTTTTACAAAGTTATCGTTAAGGGCGATACCTGCTTTTGCATCGAAGATAGAAGTATGAGGGTCTCCGAGGAAATCGCTTGATACAACATCGTCCTCTGTGTAGTCAAGAATGCCCTTGAGTTCGTTCTCAGATGCTTTCTTAACAGCAGCCTTGATTTCTTCGTATGTTGCGGGCTTTGCAAGTCTGCATGTAAGGTCTACAACGGAAACGTCGATTGTGGGAACGCGGAAGCTCATGCCTGTAAGCTTTCCGTTAAGCTCGGGGATAACCTTGCCTACAGCCTTAGCTGCGCCTGTTGATGAAGGGATGATGTTTGCAGAAGCAGCACGTCCGCCTCTCCAGTCCTTCTTTGAAGGTCCGTCAACAGTCTACTGTGTAGCTGTTGTGGAATGAACTGTTGTCATAAGTCCTTCAATTATGCCGAAGTTATCGTTGATAACCTTTGTAAGGGGTGCAAGGCAGTTTGTTGTACATGAAGCGTTGGAAATTACGTTCATGTCCTTAGTATATTTGTCGTTGTTAACGCCCATAACAAACATGGGAGCGTCTGATGAAGGTGCGGAAATAACTACCTTCTTTGCGCCGCCTGCGAAATGAGCCGAAGCCTTCTCTGTTGTTGTGAAAAGACCTGTTGACTCTACGATATACTCTGCGCCTGCTTCCTTCCAGGGGATAGTTGCGGGGTCCATAAGAGCATAAACAGTAATCTCGTTGCCGTTAACAACAAGCTTGCCGTCCTTTGCGCTTACCTCGCCGTTGAAACGTCCCTGAGCTGAGTCATATTTCATCATGTAAACCATGTAATCAACGCTGATTGCAGGGTCGTTAATAGCTACTACCTGAACATCATCTCTTGTAAGAGATGCACGAAGAACAAGTCTTCCGATACGGCCAAAACCGTTAATACCTACTTTAACCATGTTAATTCCTCCTATAGTGTTGATTTAGGTGCCAAATTCAGTGTAAATAAAATCTTACACCTTAATTATAGCACAGGCCTTAAATTTGTAAAACAATTAATTTATTAATTTTTATTTATAATATGATAAAATACCCAAATGATAAGCAAATATACTTGTATGAGTGCGGATAATAAATTACAATATGCAAAGAGGTGATTTTATGTTTTTTATGATGGGAATAACCCAGGGAAGAAAACGCTTTGAACAGCTTATATCAATAATATGCCCCTATTGCGGCAACGCGGGAAAGGCTGTCGTATACATGACCTATACCTGTCTGAGTTTATTTTTTATACCGGTATTCAAATGGAATAAACAATATTATGTGGAAATGGAATGCTGCGGAACTCTTTACAGCCTGAATGAAGAAAAAGGAAAGGAAATTGCCGCCGGAAAGGATGTTATAATTACATCCTCCGACCTGACGCCCGTTAATGACAGTTACGGAGGCTGCGGTGGATATTCAAATGAGAAAAGATGTCCCAACTGCGGATATATTGCCGACCGGAGCTTTGATTACTGTCCGCGCTGCGGTCACAGATTTTAAAAAATATGTACGAAGCCCCAAAGGGCTTCGGGAGCTATTCTCCCATTGCTGCGCTCATTTTTTTGAGCGCCTTTTTTTCTATTCGTGAAACATAGGAGCGGGATATATTGAGCATCTGCGCTATTTCCCTCTGGGTTACCTCCTCGCCGCCGCCCAATGCGTATCTCAGCTCTATTATCCTTCGTTCCCTTTCGTCAAGCTCATCACACATTCTGTCAAGCATACGCTTTATCTCCAGTCTGCTGTTTACCTCGTCGGGCACGGGGTCTTCATCTGATTTTACCATGTCCATAACCGTTATTTCGTTGCCGTCAAAGTCATGCCCCACCGGGTCCTGCAAAAATATATCTCCGCTGTACTTTTTTGAGCTTCGCATATACATCAGTATTTCATTTTCAATACACCTTGCGGCATAGGTTGCCAGCCTGACATTTTTGTCGGCATTAAAGGAGTCTATGCCCTTTATAAGCCCTATGGTGCCTATGGACAGCATATCATCAAAATCGGCTGATATCATTCTGCCGCTGCCGGCATATTTTTTTGCCACATGGGCCACCAGCCTGAGATTGTGCTCAATAAGTATATTCCTTGCCTGCGTATTTCCGTTTTTCATCCCCTCGATATATCGGGCTTCTTCTTCCTCACTGAGAGGCTTGGGGAAAGTTATGCCCCCTCCACGGAAGAAATCGGACAAAACCGTTCACCTCGCAAACCAACGGTTCCTTATATAATATTCCTCACAGTCTGTTTTATTGCAGAAAAAAGCCGCAGGTTTCTTCCCGCGGCAAAGTCCTTCTCTTTCAGCTTATATTTGTCGGTTTACCGACCTATATTCATTCCTGTATCTGAAATAATGGCAGTCTCCTATGTTTCCTGTGACGAAATCATACATTTCATCTTCATCCAGCTCCATATCGCAGTAGTAATAGTCATATTCATCATCATACAGGTAATACTCGCACATTTCGCAGTTTGACTTTATCTGCTTCATACTATGCACCGCCTGTCAATGGCAGCTGTGCTCTCCGCAGCCGTGGCTGCCGCAGCTGTGTCCTTCGTGATGATGCTCTCCGTGGTGGTGCTCTCCGTGATGAGCGCATTCAATATCGGGATTATATACTATGCTTCCGTTAATATACTGCTTTACTGCTTCGTCGGCATTTCCGCTGACTCCGCCGAGAAGTGTAATACCTGCATCTGCAAGGGCTATTTTGGCACCTCCGCCGATGCCGCCGCATATAAGTACATTTACGCCTTTATCGCATAAGAACTGTGCAAGAGCACCATGTCCGCTGCCGTTTGTATCGACAACCTCACTGCTTTTTACTTCCTTATCCTCTACAGTGTATATTTTGAACTGCTCTGTGTGTCCGAAATGCTGGAATATTTCACCGTTTTCATAAGTTACCGCTATTTTCATATCAAATACCTCCGTTGTAATATCTTTGCCCTCAGGCTTATTATTAAATCTGTGACATCTGCCCTTGGGACAGCGGCACCCCGAAGCTGTGCCGTCGCACAGGACATAATCCCCGCCCCTGACAATAAGCTCCCTGCCGTTTACAAGGCAATCAGCCAGCTTCTTTCTGGCGCTGTTATATATGGCCTGGGCTGTGGTCCTGGCAACACCCATACTGACTGAGCACTCCTCCTGGCTCATATTTTCAAGGTCTATAAGCCGTATTGTCTCGTATTCGTCAACGGTCATAATAACAGCCTCAGTCTTTTCGTCCGTTACCGACGGCAAAAGCCCGCAGTTTTTAGGCATCGAACATATTCTTCTGCGTTTACAGGGTCTGGGCATAATGTCCCTCCTTATTTTCGGCATATGCCATTTATTTATATTTCGGAGTATATCATTGTTTTCGGCATATGTCAATAATTACATCTGTTTTTTTATTCTGCGGTTTACAGTTCCTTTGCGCAGTCAATAAGCACATTAACAAGCTTAGGCCAGTCCATTCCCTCAAAGGTCAGTATGCTTATAACTGCATCTTTTTTGGGCATAACAAAGCAGAACTGACCGTAATTGCCGTAGCAGAGGAAGGTGTCAGGTATCGGTGTCATCCAAAACTGATAGCCGTAGCCGCAGTTCAGATAATCAGAGCCGTATTTCCCCGGGCTGTCGGTATGCTTTACGGTTGCCTCGGCAATATATTTTTCGGGTACAAGTCTTTTGCCGTTGTACTCTCCCCTGTGCAGAAGCATTTCACCGAAATTTCCCAGTTCGTCAATATTCAGATACAAGCCGTTGGCCGCATGAACATGGCCTTTGGGGCAGAGAGTCCAGTCGGGATTGCCTATTCCCAGCGGCTCAAACAGACGGTATCTCAGGTATTCCAAAAGGTTTACACCCGCCCTTTTCTCGATAAGACAGCTAATCATATATGTATTAAAATTGCTGTACAAAAATCTTTCTCCCGGAGCGTGGTCAAATTCCGCATTAAAGAAATACTCTATCCAGTCCTTCACTCTGTATCTGTCTGCTCCGTCGGCAAAAAACAGCGGCTCTTTAAGTCCTGTCGTCATTGTTAGCATGTGACGTATTCTTGTGTCCAGCAGGTTGTTTGACGCATTTTTCGGTACATATTCCTCAAAGGCATCGCATATTTTCTCATCAAGGGAAATAAGTCCTTCATCAAGCGCAATGCCCACACCCGCTGAAACAATGCTTTTTGATACCGAAAAAGTATTCAATCTCGTCTTATTTATTGCTCTGCATACCTCGTCCTTGATTTCTCCGCCCTGTCTGAACTGTGCATAGATAACATGAAGTTCCCTTTTATCTGCCTCCGATACCATGTTTTTAACAAACTCAGCCACTGTTATTCCTCCTTTTGCTAATTTATTTTACCATATTTTTCCACCAAAATATTGTACCTGTATATAAACATTAGTTTATCATATAAATTTAATTTTACAAATAATAAATTATAATATATTATATATGTATGTCACTTAAAAACAAACGTACGCCACGAGCGGTATTATATAACAAGGAGGAGCCAATATGGACTACGCAAAGGAAGCGCTGAAAAAGCATGGGGAATGGAAGGGAAAAATAAGCATTGTTCCCAAAATGGAGGTTAAAAGCAAGGACGATTTATCAATCGCATACACACCGGGCGTCGCACAGCCCTGTCTTGAAATACAGAAAAATCCGGAGCTCAGCTATGAGCTGACAGGCAGAGGAAATACCGTTGCGGTTGTTACCGACGGTACCGCCGTACTTGGTCTCGGTGACATCGGTCCCGAAGCAGGCATGCCCGTTATGGAGGGAAAATGCGTTCTTTTCAAAGCCTTCGGTGATGTTGATGCAGTCCCCTTATGTATACGTTCAAAGGACGTAGACACAATCGTTGATACCGTTGCCCTTCTGGCAGGCAGCTTTGGAGGAATAAATCTGGAGGACATAGCTTCTCCCAGATGCTTTGAGATAGAAAAAAAGCTCAAGGAACGCTGTGATATTCCCATTTTCCATGATGACCAGCACGGAACAGCGGTTGTTACTCTTGCGGCCCTTATCAATGCTCTTAAGATAGTAGGCAAGGATATACACGATATTAAGGTTGTCACAAGCGGTGCCGGTGCCGCAGGCGTTGCCATAATAAAGCTTCTCATGTCACTGGGACTTAAAAACGTAATCATGTGCGACAGTAAGGGAATAATTTATAAGGGCAGAGACCGTCTCAACCCCATTACAGAGGAAATGTCAAAGATTACAAACCTTGACTGTGTAAAAGGCAGTCTTGCCGATGCTCTCAAAGGAGCCGATGTATTTATCGGAGCCTCCGCTCCCGGAATCGTTACCGAAGAAATGGTAAGGTCAATGGCAGAAAAGCCCATAGTATTCGCAATGGCTAATCCTACGCCTGAAATAATGCCAGACCTGGCGCTTAAAGCCGGTGCGGCTGTTGTCGGAACAGGCAGAAGTGATTTTCCCAACCAGATAAACAATGTGCTGGCATTCCCCGGTATTTTCAGAGGAGCCCTTGATGTAAGAGCCTCGGACATAAACGATGAAATGAAAATAGCCGCCGCATATGCCATTGCTTCCCTCATTTCAGACGAGCAACTGAGTGCCGAAAACATAATGCCCAAGGCCTTTGACCCCAGAGTGAAGGATGCAGTTGCCTCGGCAGTCAAAGAAGCCGCAAGAAAAAGCGGTGTGGCAAGAATATAAATATTATCCCATATACCAAACATACAATTACTTTGATAAAAAACCGGCTCTTGGATGCATTATCTAAGAGCCGGTATGTCTATAGTCTGACAGAACCATATAAGGTGTTCTGTCATTGTTTATGAATTATTTTGCACTTAATGTTCCCATCATGTCTATAACAACTGATGCAGAAGTATTTGAAGCTTCTACATAATTGAAGTCATATGTGTCGTGTGCAAGTCCGTCAGCCTTATCGGACATACAGCGGAGCACTGCACAGGGTGTACCGTACTGAGCACATACACGGGCTACAACTGCGCCTTCCATTTCACATGCAAGAGCATCGAATTTATCCTGAAGCTCTTTTACATATAACTCACTTGAGATGAACTGGTCGCCTGTAGCAATAACGCCCTGATGTACCTTTTCTGATCCGAGTATCTTGCATGCTGATTCATATGCTGTCTTTGAAAGCTCTGCATCTACTGGAATCATACCTGTTTCCTGGTCGACGCCTGCTTCTCCGTTCCATACAAAGCCGTCGTTTGTTTCTGTGCCGTAGTCATGGATAACAAGATTTGTGCCGATTACCATATCCATTACGTTTACGTCATCGCCTACTCCGCCTGCTATACCTGTGAATACTACGCCTTTAACATTGAAGTTATTAAGTAATGCGGCTGTACCGTTGGCTGCCATTACCTTGCCTACGCCTGCCTGTACCATTACTACATCTTCGCCGTTGAGCTTTCCTACATAGAAAGTCTTTCCGCC
>JAQXNZ010000083.1 GCA_029098265.1 Clostridia bacterium
GAAGGTCCCAAAATCGGCAGAAACGATCCCTGCCCCTGCGGAAGCGGTAAAAAATATAAAAAGTGCTGCGGAGCTAATTTATAATCATGGAAACAAAGCTTGTAAAAGTTGATAGTGAAAATCCCGAAAGGGAATTGCTTACGGAGGCCGCTGAGATCCTCAGAAAAGGGGGATTAGTGGCTTTTCCTACGGAAACGGTTTACGGTCTGGGCGCCAACGGTCTGGACGGGGACGCATGCAAACGCATATATGAGGCCAAGGGCAGACCGAGCGACAACCCGCTGATACTTACCATAGGCGACATAAGCGGTCTGTACCCCATAGTAAGCAGGGTGACGGAAAATGCCGAGAAAATAATTGACGCTTTCTGGCCGGGACCCATAACACTGGTTCTCCCAAAGGCCGACTGTGTACCCTCTGCCGTAACGGGCGGACTTGATACCGTTGCCGTAAGATACCCGTCCAATAAAATAGCCAGAGAGCTTATAAAGCTGGCGGGAATACCCGTGGCGGCGCCCAGCGCCAATTCATCGGGAAAGCCCAGCCCCACAAGGGCGTCCCATGTGGCCTTTGACCTGGACGGAAAAATAGATATGATAATAGACGGAGGAGCCGCCGACTGGGGACTGGAGTCCACAATACTCGACGTATCCGAGGACAAACTTGTGCTTTTAAGGCCCGGTGCCGTAACACAGGAAATGATTGAGAAGGTTGTAGGCCCCATAGATGTGGATCCGGCTGTTTATTCCAAGCCCTCAAAGGATATAGTTCCAAAGGCTCCGGGAATGAAATATAAGCATTATTCGCCGTCGGCAAAGGTAATACTCGTATCGGGCCCGGGGGATAATGTAATAAGGACGATAAACGAAAAGGTCAGGGAGGACGAAGCCAAAGGACTTAAGGTGGGTATAATGGCTACAGTCCAGACCGAGAACAGCTATGAGAGCGGAAACGTTCTTGTGGTCGGAGACAGGGACAAGCCCGAAACAATCGGAGCAAACCTGTTCAAAATACTCCGTAAGTTCGATTTTATCGGGGCTGATGTGGTATATTCCGAGGTGTTTGACGAGGACGGCGAGGGAGCCGCCATTATGAACAGGCTCAACAAGGCCGCCGGCTTTAACTACATCAGATGCTGATTTGGTGGTGATATTCAATGAAAATAGTGTTTGTCTGCACTGGCAATACATGCCGTTCTCCGATGGCTCAGGTCATTGCGAATGAGGTGTTCAAAAGCATGGATATGGACGCAGAGGCTGTCAGCAGAGGTATATTTGCCTCCGAGGGAGAGCCTGCCAGTGAATACGCAAGGCTTGCCGTGAGAAATTACGGCCTTTCCCTTGAGGAACACAGGGCAAAACAGATAACTGCACAGGATATTGCAGATGCCGACTATGTGCTGACTATGACGGCAGAGCACAAAAGAATGCTTGAAAGAATATGTCCTGCCGAAAAGCTTTTTACGCTGAAGGGCTTTTGTTTCGGCACGGACGGGGATATATCCGACCCATTCGGACAGAGCCCGTCGGTATATATGGAATGTGCCGAGGAACTGGCGGACTGTATTAAAATAATGGCTGAAAAGCTTAAAAACAAGTAAAGGGGAGACTTACGGCATGAAAATATTATTCGTAGATGAGGAAAACGCATACGAAGGCCCCATTGCAGAGGCTGTTGCCGACGACGTTTTTGCCGGTTCGGAGTTTGAAGTAGAGGTAAGAAGCCGCGGACTTGAGGTTCCCGAGGGAAAACAGATAGGTAACTTCACACAGGTTGTACTGGCACAGTTAATGCTCGAGCTCAACAGAAAGAGCATGGACGCAATACAGCTTAAAAAAGAGGATATAGAGTGGGCTGACGTGGTGCTTACCATGACCAATGATCAGAAAGCGATACTTGCGCCCGTATGCCCTGCCGAAAAGCTCCATACCTTTTTTAAATACACTATGGACAGCAGCGATGACCTGACAAGCCCCAAGGGCTACAGCCTCAGCGGATATAAGGCATGTCTGTGCGGCGTAGGAGAGGCGCTGGGAACACTGCTTGAAAAATGGCAGGATGAGAAAGGAAATGAATAAGATGATAGCTATAGGCTGTGACCACGGCGGATTTCCGCTCAAAAAGGATATAGTTAAGTTTCTTGAAAAATCAGGATATGAATATAAGGATTTCGGAACCTACAGCGAGGATAGCTGCGACTATCCCGAGTATGCCAAAAAGGTGGCCCATGCCGTTGCCGACGGAGAATGCGAAAAAGGCATAATCATCTGCGGTACGGGCATAGGCGTATGCATGACTGCCAATAAAATTAAGGGCGTGCGTGCGGCGCTTGTGCATGACTGCTTCTCGGCAAAGGCAACAAGAGAGCATAACGACGCCAATGTGCTTACAATGGGCGCAAGGGTAATAGGCCCCGGTCTGGCGGAAGAAATAGTTAAAATATTCCTTGAAACGCCTTTTTCAAATGAGGAAAGGCACATCAGAAGAATACAGCAGATAGAGGATTGACATTAGGAAGATGAGAAAGGAAGTTTGCAATGAGTGAGTTTTTTGTATCGAACCATCCGCTTATACAGAATAAAATGGCGCTTTTAAGAAATAAGAATACATGCACAAAGGAGTTCAAGGAAATAATCTCCGAGGTGGCAATGCTCCTTTGCTATGAGGCCACAAGAAATATTGAGCTTGTGCCTGCAAAAGTGGAGACGCCAATTGCAGAGGCGGACGTCAATGTAGTAAACAAGGACGTTGCCATAGTGCCCATACTGCGTGCCGGAATGGGTATGCTTGACGGATTGCTCACTCTTATTCCCACAGCCAAGGTGGGTGTTATCGGTCTTTACCGTGACCCCGAAACCCTTAAGCCCGTGGAATATTACTGCAAGCTCCCCAAGGATATAGAGAACATGGAAGTTTTTGTGACCGACCCCATGCTTGCCACAGGCGGAACGGCAGTGGCAGGTATTGACTTTGTAAAGGCCAAGGGCGCAAAGAAGATAACCTTCCTGTGCATACTTGCGGCACCCGAGGGAGTAAAGGCGCTTCAGGCGGCACATCCTGACGTTGATATATATGCGGCTGCCTATGACAGTCACCTCAATGACCACGGCTACATTGTTCCCGGACTGGGCGATGCCGGCGACAGGATATTCGGCACAAAATGATTTGGTAGGAGATAAAAATGGTTCATAACTGGCTTTTATATATAGCGGCCTTTGCCTGCGCCTTTGCCATATCTATGGTTATGACGCCCTTTGCCAAGTGGCTGTCGGTAAAAATAGGTGCAATAGACTATCCCAAGGCAAGGGGAATGCACACAAAGCCCATGCCCCGTCTCGGCGGAATTGCCATAGTATTGGGATTCATAATAACTGTGCTGATGCTGTATAGATTTGTAAATGATATAAATATAAAGCACTTTGTAGGATTTATTGCAGGAGCTGTTATAATCGTGTGCGTCGGGATCATTGACGATGCCAAAAACCTTCCTGCAAAGGTTAAGCTTATATTCCAGATAATAGCAGCACTGCTGGTTATTAATTCGGGAATAAGGATAAACGTAGTGATGTGGCCCGTGACTGCATACCTGCAGAAGCTCAGCGGCCCCATAACACTTGTATGGATAATCGGCGTTACCAATGCCGTTAACCTTATTGACGGCCTTGACGGTCTGGCGGCAGGTGTTTCATCCATTGCGTCACTCTGTCTCATGGTGCTTTGCATACTGACAGGCACAGAGTCTGCCGTTATGTTCACGGCGGCGCTGGCAGGCAGCTGTCTCGGATTTCTGCCCAGAAACTTTAATCCTGCGGAAATATTCATGGGTGATACAGGAGCAACATTTTTGGGATATGTGCTGGCTGTAACAAGTATAATGGGCGTATTCAAGGGCTATGCCATACTTGCCCTTATTGTATGTCTGCTTTCACTGGGACTTCCCATATTTGATACGCTCTGTGCAATGCTCAGACGTGCCATAACCCATAAGCCTATAATGCAGGCCGACAGAGGGCATCTGCACCACAAGCTTATAGACAAGGGCTACACACAGAAGCAGGCTGTACTCATACTTTACGGCATAAGCGCAATACTGGCGCTGTTAGCCATATTCATTGCCATTAAGGATTCAAGGACGTTGGCTGTGGCGGCGCTGACGGTAGTTATACTGAGCTTTGTGATATTCATATTCAACAATAAAAACAAATTCAAAACAGAGAAAAAAGACTAAGTATAAAGGATCGGCTTCAGCCGGTCCTTTTGTGTTGTTGAAATAAGGCGCCTAAAATGCTATAATTGTATAACTGTACGATTAAATGCAAAGGATTTAGATATTATGGCGGAAAACGCAAAAACTTACATATCAAATGATTTTTTAAATAAATATATGGCAACGGCGCCGAGCGCATACATACTGGTGTATATCTGCCGACAGATGTTCATTCAGAAGGGCAGGACGGATGTGTCCGATGCGGAGTTGGCAAAAAGCCTCGGAATGACCGAAAGCGACGTAAAAAACGCCTTGGAATACTGGGCGGAAAAGGGCGAAATATCTGTAAGAACGAAAGCGGTGAAGCAGGCTCCGTCAAAATATATACCTTCGGCGGCACCGAGCTATTCCCAGGAGGAGATAAGCTATTATATAAACCATAATGAGGATTTTCGTTCATTGCTTAAAAGTGCCGAAAGCTATATGGGAAAGCTCCTTTCCGTACCCGAAATAAGCACTCTCTACAGTCTGCATGACTGGCTTAGGCTTCCGCTGGAAGTAATAGAGATACTGCTGGCATACTGCTGTGAAAACGGTCACAGAAGCATGAGATATATCGAGACTGTGGCCATATCTTGGGCTGATGACGGCGTGACCGATGCGGCTTCGGCACTGGAACATATCAAGGACTACAGTAGTGTGTATATGAGGATAATGAGGGCGCTGGGTATTGGAGGAAAATCCCCCGTTGCAAAGCAGAAGGAATACATGAAGCGCTGGTCTGAGGAATTTCCGCTGGACATGATACTGTACGGCTGTGAAAAGACGGCGCTGGTGGTTACCAACGGCAATCCGTTTCCCTACGCCGACAAAATATTTTCCAATTGGAAAAAGGACGGCATAGATACATTGGAAAAGGCAAAGAAGGCCGATGAGAAGTTTGCCGAAAGCAGAGGCTTCAAAAACCGCCCCGAACAGAAGCCGCAGAAGGCGGTTAAAGAAAAATTCAACTATGAGCAGAGAAGCTGGGACTTTGACGAGCTCGAAAGGCTGAAACGGGCGGAGCTTAAGAGAAATATGGAGGAATAAGCTATGAGTATTAAAACAGATATATACAGATCGGCTCTAAGGGACTACGACTCCATAAAGTCGGCCTCCGAAGCAAAAAGACGTGAACTGAAAAGAAGAATATACGAAGCTAATCCCAGACTTGATGAGATAGACCGTGAAATAAACATAGCCGGAGCAGAAGCCGCTAAAAGAATAATAAAAGACCCTAAAAACAGCGAACAGATACGCTTTGATATGAATGCCAGACTGTATGAACTCGAAACGGAAAAAAAGCTGATATACAGGGAAATGGGTATAACCGAGGATTACTTCGACAGCGTTTACAGATGCCCTAAATGCAAGGATACGGGCATGGTTGACGGAAAAGAATGCTCATGCTTCAGACAGTATCTTATACAGAAAGCCTACGGCAGGTCACTGCTCAATGAGCTTTCCGAGGAAGAAAGCTTTGAGACGTTTAATCCCGATTTTTATTCCAGAACCGATGTGGACAGGCACGGCGTTTCACCGTACGAAAACATGAGGCTCATATACGCAAACTGCCTGAGATTTGCCGAAAGATTCGGAACAGAGTATAAAAATCTGCTACTGATGGGTAAAACAGGACTGGGAAAGACTTTTTTGTGCAATTCCATAGCTAAAAGAGTGCTGGACGATGGCTTTACGGTAATATACATATCGGCGGGCAGGCTGTTTAAAACTCTCCAGGACGAGCAGTTCAACAGAAATGAGGAGGAAGAACTGGATTCGTTCTATGACGATGTGCTTTCTGTGGATTTGCTGATAATCGATGATTTGGGCACGGAGTTTTCCACGTCCCTTGTCAGCGCCCAGTTTTTCAACATAATAAACGAGCGTATGGTGAACAGCATACCGACAATTATTTCAACCAACCTGACGCCCGACAGAATAAAGGAACAGTATTCCGATAGGGTGCTGTCCAGACTGACCGACGGATTTGAGTTTATGACACTCACCGGCGATGACATCAGAATTAAAAAGAAGTTTATGCAAAGCATATAAAGCCGGCTTTCGGATATTGACAGAATACTGAAAAACAAAAGAGCAGAGAAATCTGCAGGATTGCCGGTTTGGCGGTAAGTTAGTGAGGGTTAATATCGTTTATGACGAGCGAACGTGCAGAAGCGTTACTTCTGTGTGAGCCGAGGAATGATATTAACCGAGCGGTTTCGCACTCGTGCGAAAAACAGGTCACTCTCTGAAAAGGGGGTGATGCTATGAACTATGTTACATATTCTGATTTAATACAAATCGGACTATTAATAATAGCTCTCATTGTCCTCTATCAAAATAAGGACAAATAACAACGACCGCCTAACACTGAGTTAGACGGTCAAGAAACGAAGATTCGGGACTGACCGCCTTTCCAAGAGCGGCAATCCTTTTTATATATTATAGAATATGAGAATTTATATGTCAACGCATTTTAGCTTTTTGGTGACAGTCTGACAATTGAGCCGGAGCAAAGCGGCTTTGCATATTATGGTTTATTACAACTATGTTACAAGTTTTACTTTACTCTTGAAATAAATCCTTTTTCTGATATAATTCTAAGTGCAAAAGCGATATTTTGGGCATTAGTGTGCCCGTCTGAAACAGTATTGTGGTGCTTGGGCACCCCGACATTACCCGTAGTATTACAGTATTGTTACAGATTAGGCATTTCTGTTGACCGAAATCTCAGCATTTGCTACAATTCATTTTGTAAGCGGGGAAAGCCCCGAAAATAACCAAAAAACGGGGAAAACACCCCAAAAAAATTTAAAAGGAGGACAACAAAATGAAGAAGAAATTAGCTTTATTAATGGCTGCGATCATGACTGTTGCTATGGTTCCCATGACAGCGTTCGCATCCACAAAGTTAACAGCTGTTGATGAAATTCTTACAGCAGTTGACAAGGCGTTCGTATCAAGAGTTGAACTTGTAAAGAACGACGATCAGGTTGACATTGATCAGACAAAGTATGCAAATGGTTTCGATGTTACCCTTGAACTCACAAATGGTAAGTTCATAAAGAACGCTAATGATGTTGGCTATACAATGGATACAGATGTAGACAATGGCGCAGGTGTAATCGCAGTTAAAGTAAATAGCGATACTAAGGCTACTGTTACGTTAAGTTCATATGTATACAACGGAAATGGAGCAGCAGCAGACGCTTGCGTACTCGATATTAAGGCAAAAGCTGTTGAAGCTGGC
>JAQXNZ010000084.1 GCA_029098265.1 Clostridia bacterium
CGTTGCTTAGACGCCCTACGGCGTGCAATGTTCACTTTATGTAACGCACCTACCCGATTGATACATTGCGCCGTTGGGTGTGCTAAGGCGTACTCCGAATGGTCTCCTTCCCCTGCGTGCACTCGCTGGGACAGCGAAAAATCAAAAACTAGAAGCCGAGGCTTCGGAAAGCTAAAATTCATGCACTTGGAGTGTGTATAGCAATCGATTTAAAGCCGAGGCTTCGGAAAGCAATTCCACTCACTTGGAGTGTGTATAGCAATCGATTTGAAGCCTCAGCTTCAAAAAACATTTTTTAGCAGAAATTAATTTACATAATTCCCACGGGCATATTGAAAAAAATCCGTAAAAAGGTTAATATAAAATATACTGGGTCGAGTGGGCCCATACGACGGAACCGACCGTAAAACATAAGGTTTTTAATATACGTTTGAGAGGGGCGTGCTATATGTTCGGAAAAGATATGGGTATAGATTTAGGTACAGCCAACACCCTTGTTTATGTAAGAGGAAAAGGAATAGTAGTCAATGAACCGTCGGTGGTGGCGGTTAATACAAATACAAACGAGGTCCTTGCCGTAGGCAATGAGGCCAAGGAAATGATAGGCAGAACACCGGGAAATATTGTGGCTATCAGACCCGTAAAGGACGGAGTAATAGCTGATTTTGCCGTTACACAGGCAATGCTCAGATATTTTATAGATAAGGCCTATACACGTTCGCTTTTCGGCCCTAAGCCGAGGGTTATCGTCTGCGTGCCCTCGGGCGTTACCGAGGTGGAGAAAAGAGCCGTTGTGGAGGCTACCATTGCGGCGGGCGCCAGAGACAGGGAGGCCTATCTTATAGAGGAGCCTATGGCGGCTTCCATAGGTGCGGGACTGCCCGTTGAGGAGCCTACAGGCACCATGATAGTAGATATCGGCGGAGGCACCAGCGAGGTGGCTGTAATTTCTCTGGGCGGAATAGTAACAAGTACATCGCTCAGAGTGGCAGGCGACGAACTGGATTCATATATTGCCGCCTATATAAAAAAGGAGTATAATCTCGCCATAGGTGACAGAACCGCCGAGGAAATAAAGCTGACAATAGGCTCGGCATATCCCAAGGACGTTCTGGAGGAAATGGATATAAGAGGCAGAGACCTGGTGACCGGACTGCCAAAGACTGCGACAATTACCAGTGACGAAATGCTGAAGGCCATACATGACCCGATACATGAGATTATAGATACCATAAAGCAGACCCTTGAGTCCACACCGCCGGAGCTTGCGGCAGACATAATGGAAAGCGGTATAACGCTTACGGGCGGCGGCGCACTGCTGTCGGGTCTTGACAGGCTTATAGCCGAGGAGACGGGAATGCCCGTAAATGTGGCGGAGGAGCCCCTTAACTGTGTCGTAAAGGGTACCGGTATGGTGCTTGAGAATATAGATAAGCTCAAGGGAGTGCTTATTTCGCCCAGGAAATCGAAATTTTAACAGGGAGCGTTTCAATTGAAATTCTTTAATGAATACAAAAGGCAGCTTATAACACTGGCTGTTATAGTCCTTGCCGTCATATCGTTTTTTACCGCCGGAAGAAAAATAAACGCCGGCTTCTTTGACGATGTGCTCGGATTTGTAATAACACCCTTTCAGGGCGCCGTTTCATCGGTAACGGGCTGGGTCAATGACTCGGTTAACGACGTAATTCACAGAAACGAGCTGGCGGACGAAAACAGGGAGCTTAAAAAGCGCATAGAGGAGCTGGAAACGGAAAATGCCAGACTTTCACTCTATGAGGACGAAAACAAAAAGCTGTCGGAGCTTTTGGAGACAGCCCAGAAATATAAGGACTACGATACAACGGGTGCGTCGGTCATAGCCAAGGACACGGGTGTATGGTATGACAGCTTCCTTATCGACAAGGGTGAAACCGACGGCATAGAAAACAATATGGCAGTTATAAATGCGGGCGGTCTTGTGGGCAGAGTGGTTAAGACCAGTGCCGTATACTCCAAGGTGTACAGCATACTGGACAGCCGTTCTTCTGTATCGGCCCAGAGCCTGAGAACGGGCGATTTGGGCGTTGTGGTGGGCGACCATGAGCTGATGGAGCAGGGACTTTGCAAAATGGAGTATATAGACAGTGACGCCGAAATAATGGAGGGCGACGAGATAATAACCTCGGGACTGAGCGAATACTATCCCGCAGGCATCAGCATCGGCTATGTCAAGGAAATACATCAGGACGAAAACGGCCTTACAAAATACGCCGTAATAGAGCCCAAGGCCGATTTCAAGCACATAGATACTGTTTTGGTCATTATGGAGGCGCTGGAAAGGCCGACGGAGGTAGACTGATATGCTTAACGTGATTGTGACAGCCGCTGTGCTTATAGTGAACTTTATACTTCAGTCCACAGTGCTTCAGCTTATAAGCATCAGGGGTGTCATTCCAGATACCGCCATTGCGGTCATAGTCTCCTACGCACTGCTGAGGGGGCAGAACGCAGGAGCAGCGACGGGCTTTGCCGCAGGACTGATATATGATATAATATTCGGAAACTCACTGGGCTTTTATGCACTGATGGGGCTTCTGGTAGGATATTTCTGCGGTATATGCCACAGAAATTTTTACAGGGAAAACTATGTACTGCCCGTTTCGCTGTCGGCACTGTCCACGGTCATAACGGGACTGATTATATATGTAACAGGATTTCTGCTTAAAAATAATTACGACTTCTTTTATTTCCTGTTCAACGTAATAATACCGCAGGCCGTATACACAGGCATAGCGGCTGTTGTTGTTTACAAAATACTTTACAGCATAAATAACAGGGTTGAAAAGAAGGAGAGGGAGCGCAGGAGACTGTTTTAAGGCTCCCTTGTATTGCCTGAAAAGACGAAGCAGATACCGCTTCGCACAATAAAGGAATGATGCTATGGAAACGTTTAGGGAAAGACTGGCGGAACTGCTTAAAAACAGACTTTTTGTATTGCTTCTGGCAGTCTTTATTATATTTATGATACTTGTGGGACGTCTGTTCTATATGCAGATAGTAAACGGCGAAGAGGCTGATGCCAGCCTGACAGCCAGCGTAACAAGGGAGGTAACAATACCCGCCGCAAGAGGAAATATATACGACAGATACGGAAGACCCCTTGCCACCAATGAGGCGGCCTTTTCCGTGGAGATAGATGACAGTATATCCGTTGATTACGCGGACTCCGACGGGGAGGCCGTAAAGCTGTACAAAAGGCTTAGAGACAGCGAATATATCGTGACCGAGAACCTTCCCGTTACTTCAGGCGGCACTCCGGAGTTTACCGTAACCGGAGATGAGCTGAAGGCGTGGAAGGAGGATATAGGACTCGGCAAAAAGCAGATGGACTATACTGCCGAAGAAACACTTCAGTGGCTGTATGAGAGATTCGGCATTGCAGACACGGATATGAGCGACGGTGAAAAGCGTGCCATAGTGTCACTGGGACTGAATATAACCGACAAAAACATAATGATTATAAATCTCATACTCATCATAGAGAACAACGGCGGTGAAATAGTGGACGAGCTGCCCATATCGGCGGAGGAGCCATATTATTTCATTATCGAGGACGAGAATGAGATACTGAAATGGAAAAAGGATGTCTCAATGGAGGACGAGGAGCTGGACTTTGACGCTGAACAGTCCATAGAGTACCTTGTTGACCTGTTCGGCATACCAAATAACATTTCTCCGTCAATGCAGAGAAAGCTGGCGGCGGTAAGATACTCCATGTATCTGCAAAGATATAAAAAATATCAGCCCGTAACCGTGGCAAGAGAAATAAACGACAGGGTAATAGCGGCGGTGGAGGAAAACCTCGACCTGTTCCCCGGCGTATCCATAGAGACCGAGAGCATGAGAGTATATGAAAACGGAAAGGTATTCTCAAATATTATAGGATATATAAGACAGATATCCGACTCGGAGCTGGAGCAGTATAAGGAATACGGCTATCAGTCAGGCGATATCGTGGGCAAGACCGGTATAGAAAAGGTCATGGAGCTTAAGCTCAACGGTAAGGACGGCACCATGCTGGTGGAGGTAGACAACATGGGCCGAAAGATAAGCACTCTGGAAACGCAGGCGCCTGTTTCGGGAGACGATGTGTTCCTGACCATAGACAGGGATTTGCAGACGGCGGCCTATAATTACCTTGAGGACTCACTGGCGGAGGCCATAATAACAAGGCTTACCACCGAGGAGGAAAAGGACGTGCCCGTCACAATGAAACAGCTTTTCACCTCTATGATAGACGGAAACTCCATATCCGTTTCCGACATAATGAAGGCCGAGGACGGCTATCAGCTGGTGCTCAAAAACATAATACTGGACTATGACAAAAACATTGATATAAGCGATGAGGACAAAAAGACAGCAGCCAAGCAGGTGCTTTGCGATGCGGTGGAGGACGGAACAATATCCTACACAACGATGATATTCGTTATGATAGAGCAGGGTATTATAACTGCCGACGATAACTACAGGGCAAGCATAGTGTCGGGACAGACAACG
This sequence comes from Clostridia bacterium, assembly GCA_029098265.1. Lineage (GTDB taxonomy): Bacteria > Bacillota > Clostridia > Lachnospirales > Anaerotignaceae > Metalachnospira. The sequence goes on from JAQXNZ010000084.1 coordinate 4,540, forward strand.
CCCTTTACGGTAATAATAGACAAGCTTAAATCGGGAGATTTGACTCCGGCGGAAACAAGGCTTGACCCCTGCACGGGCTCGGTTGTGGTATCCGATGTTAATTCGGGAGAGGTACTCGCCCTTGTGACATACCCGTCCTATGATAATAATGAGCTTGTCAATACCTTCAATAATGAATACTACAACAAGCTGCTGGAGGACTCCACAACTCCCCTTGTAAACAGACCCCTTATGCAGAAGAAGGCGCCCGGCTCAACATTGAAAATGGCTGTGGCCATTGCCGGTCTTGAAAGCGGAGCCATAGATTTAAATACAACGGTCAGAGACCAGGGAGTATATACTAAGACGGGAACACCCTACGCCAAATGCTGGATATATTCCAACGGCGGCGCTACCCACGGCTATGTAAATCTTCAGCATGCCCTGGAGGTATCCTGCAACTATTTCTTCTACGAGTTGGGCTACAACCTCAGCGGAGAACCCGAAAATGCCACAAGTCTTAAGGGCATAACGGTGCTTGACGAATATCTTGACGCCTTCGGACTTAATTCGCCGACGGGCATGGAGATTGGCGAAAATCCTCCTTCTATGGCTTCACCGTCATATAAGGAAGAAATAATAAAATGGCAGAACCCCGAGGCAACACCGAGCCAGACACGCTGGACCTCCGGCGATACCATAAGAGCCGCCATAGGACAGTCGGTAAACAGCTTTACGGCGGCAAGCATGAATAAGTACGTTGCCACGCTGGCAAACGGCGGCACAAGATACAAGATGCACCTGCTGGATAAGGTGAGAAGCGCCGACGGCAGTGTTACGGAGGAGACCGAGGAGACCGTTGAGAACGTAATGGACATAAATGATGAGTATCTTGCGGCTGTATATGAAGGCATGTGGCTTGTTGCCAACGGCAGCAGCGGTACGTTAAGAAACGTATTCAGGAATTTTCCCATTGACGTGGCTGCCAAGTCGGGTACTGCCGAGGAGAACAAAAACAAGAGCTCCCATGTGTGGTTTGTGGGCTTTGCGCCCTACGATGACCCCCAGATAGCCGTTACCGTAATGATACCCTTCGGTGACGTTACGGGCTCGCCGGCGGCTGTTACGGCTAAGAATATAATAGCCGAGTATATGGGACTTAACTATGAATCATCAAGTGAATATATGGAAAACACATTAACTGAATAAGAACCTTTAAAACTGAATATCCTGAACCCGTCAACGGAATTTGTAGTTATATGGCGATATTTGCTCACGAAATGAAATGTCCCGGAAGAATATTCCTGTTAGAATACAAATAAGATAATTATTTGCACCGCTTTAAGCGGTAAGCCGGAGACAGCACCCGGCCAAGAAATGTTCTTTTGCTAGGAGGATAACACATGAGTGAAGTAATAGTTGTAACCAGCGGAAAGGGCGGAGTGGGAAAAACCACTACCTCCGCCAATATAGGATGCGGACTGGCGCTCGAGGGCAAGAAGGTCGTGCTTGTGGACTCCGATATCGGCCTGAGAAACCTTGATGTTGTCATGGGGCTTGAAAACAGGATAGTATATGACCTGGTGGACGTTATCGAGGGTACCTGCCGCCTTAAGCAGGCACTAATAAAGGACAAGAGGTATCCCGGACTTTTCCTGCTGCCTGCCGCCCAGACAAGGGACAAAAACGCCGTGTCACCCGAACAGATGAAAAAGCTGTGCGAGGGCATAAAGGACATGGGCTTTGAGTACATAATCATAGACTGTCCCGCAGGCATTGAGCAGGGCTTTAAAAACGCCATAGCAGGCGCAGACAGAGCCATAGTTGTGACAACGCCCGAGGTCAGCGCCGTCAGGGATGCCGACAGAATAATAGGTCTTCTGGAGGCTAACGGCCTGAATAACCCGGGGCTCATCGTAAACCGCATAAAGACCGATATGGTAAAGCGGGGCGACATGATGTCCGTGGAGGACGTAAAGGAGATACTTGCCGTGGAGCTGTTGGGCGTGGTTCCCGATGATGAGGCCATTGTCATTACCACCAACAGGGGCGAGCCCGCCGTTGCCGACTGCACAACAAGGGCCGGCAGAGCCTACAGAAACATAACGTCCAGAATACTTGGCGAGGACGTGCCCCTTATGGACCTTGAGGGTAACGAGGGCTTCTTCGGAAAGCTCAGAAAAATGTTTGCGCTTTGATAGACTGTTCTGTTAAGGATGTGGAAATATGGATATTCTAGGATTATTGAAAAATAATGCTGCCCGGAGCGGCGGGGTTGCCAGGGACAGGCTGAAGCTTGTGCTTGTGCATGACAGAGCAGGCTGCTCCTATACGGTGCTTGAAATGCTTAAAACGGATATACTCAATGTTATATCGGAATATATGGATATAGACGAGGACGAGCTGGATATAAAGCTGACCCACATGAGGGGTGCGTCTGGCGACGTGCCTGTGCTGTATGCCAACATTCCGATAAAAAACATGAGAATGGCAAAAAGCGGCTGAAAGAGCCGATTCATGCCTTGCTATAACGGGCGCATTGCTGCGGAGTACATACCTTCGTGTAATGCGCCCTTTTTTACGGGAGAAATAAAATGATAAGTATAAACAGGACAAAAGTACAGAATTTGGACAAGTGGCTGATAGCGGCTGTATGTGTGCTGACCGTATTCGGCATAGTATGTATCGGAAGCGCCCTGCATATAAATGTCGAAAGCGATTCACGATATATGTCGCAGATAATGTTTTTTATAACGGGACTTGTGATAATGTTTTCCATAGCCTTTTTGGATTTGGACTATATGTCCAGGTTTTATAAGGTGCTATACGTTTTGAACATACTGCTGCTGGTGGCGGTTATACTGTTCGGACAGAGTTCCAACAACGCCGTAAGGTGGATAGGAATAGGCCCCGTAAGGCTTCAGCCTTCGGAGTTTTCCAAGGCAATAATGATTTTTTGTATGGCGAATTTTATTGACAAAAAAAAGGATTCGATTAATAATATAAGTATACTGATACGACTGTGCCTTCTTGTCATTATCCCCGTCGTGCTTATATTTGTACAGCCGGCGCTCTCGGCAAGTCTTGTTATAATATTCATATTCTGTGTACAGCTTTTTACTGCGGAGCTTGATTACAGATTTATCGGAAGGGTACTGATTGTGGTCATTCCCATTGTGACCGTAGTTGTGCTGGACTGCCTGAGAGACGACCCGATATTTGCCGACCTGATATTTAAGGGATACATGATAAACCGTATCAGGGACCTGTTTATACAGGATCCCGGCTCGGACACCTATTATCAGACGATGAAGTCCATCAGTGCCATTTCCAGCGGACAGCTTACGGGCAAGGGACTTTATCAGGGCACACTCAATCAGCTTTCATATCTGCCGGAGCCGCAGAATGACTTCATATTCTCGGTAATCGGCGAGGAATTCGGCTTTATCGGCTGTATGGCAGTGCTCGCTTTGCTGTTTTTTATAATTATCAGATGTATTTTGATCGCTATGGAAGCGAGGGAGACAAAGGAGAGACTTATTGCCGCAGGCGTTGCCGGAATGATTTTGTTTCAGATGTTTGTAAATGTCGGTGTAGCAACGGGCATAATGCCTAATACAGGAATGTCGCTTCCATTTGTGAGCTATGGCGGAAGCTCGCTTTGGACAAATATGGCCGCAGTCGGGCTTGTGCTCAACATAGGACTGAGACGTTCCAGAACACTTTTTGAGGGGGAATATTAGTATGAATATAGCACTTATAGCGCATGATAATAAGAAGAAGCTCATGGAAAACCTTTGTATCGCCTACAGACATATACTTATCAAGCATAATCTGTTTGCCACAGGCGGAACGGGCAGACTTGTTGAGGAGACTGCCAATCTGAGTGTACACAAGTATCTTGCGGGTCATCTCGGCGGAGAGCAGCAGCTGGGCGCACAGGTAGCCAACAACGATATCGACCTGGTTATATTCCTCAGAGATCCTGTTACGCCTAAGAGCTATGAGCCCGATATAAACAGCATACTGCGCCTCTGCGACGTCCATAACATACCTCTTGCCAGCAACCTTGCCACGGCGGAGATACTGCTCCTTGCCCTTGACAGAGGAGATTTGGACTGGAGGAATATCTGATTTAATGGATACGCTTTCTAAGGTACTTGTCTTTTATTACGCCGCTATCAATATCGTGCTTCTGATACTGATGGGCGTTGATAAGGCAAAGGCTAAAAAGAATAAATGGAGGGTGAAGGAAGCCACGCTGATTGTATGCGCACTGCTGGGAGGCGGCATAGGCGGCTTTGTCGGCATGAAGCTTTTTCACCATAAAACAAGAAAATGGTATTTTTACGCAGCCTTTGGGCTGGGTATAATACTCCACGCCATTCTTTGGTGGCTTATATATACTAAATTTTAACTGAGTAATGCTTTGAGCTTTAAGCAGTGCTGTCAGGGAACCTTCAGGTCTTTGTTCTCTAGTCCCCTTTACGGGATAAATACGCCTTTGCGTATACAAGACCTAAAAGTATACCGAAGCGCTGCTTTTTGTGTTAAGGAGGTTTTTATATGGAAATCAAAAAGTACGTTGACGTTGCGGTCATCGGAGGCGGTATCGGCGGAATTATGACAGCCTACAGACTGTCCGAAAAATGCCCTGACCTGAAAATAGCCGTAATTGAGAGGGGACACGAAATAGAAAAAAGAGTATGTCCCATGCTCACAAAAAAGACCGACCACTGTGTTAAGTGTCCTACCTGTGCCATTATGGAGGGTATGGCGGGAGCAGGCGCCTTCTCCGACGGCAAATATGTTATCTCGACGGAATACGGCGGCTGGCTGACAGAGTTCCTCGATGACGAAACGGTAATCGACTATATTGAGCAGGCCGATGATATACTTGTTAAGTTCGGAGCCACAACAGAGCGCTTTATGCCCAATAATGAACTTAAGCTGGAATGTCTCAAATATGACCTGCACATGCAGCAGGCACAGCTTAAACACCTGGGAACGGACAGCAATTTTGACACCATGAGAAAGCTCATAAACTTCCTGAAAACAAAGTGCGACATAATTACGGATACAGAGGTAACGGGCGTTGACAGAGATTCCAGAATAGTTACTATGGTCAACGGCGGCGAGGAATACCACATGGAGGCGGAAAATATTATTTTCGCAGTAGGACGCTTCGGCAGCAGATTTTTCTCCAAATGGTGCAATGAGAACGGCATAGAGCTTAAAAACAATCAGGTGGATATCGGTGTGAGAGTAGAGCTCCCCGCCATTATCTGGGACTGCTTCTCCAAGAAGATATACGAGCCTAAAATATGGTACAGAAGCAAGAGATACGGCGACACCACAAGAATGTTCTGCTTCAATGAGAGAGGCGGAGTAGTTACGGAGAATACTGACGGCGTTCTTACCGTAAACGGACATTCCTACAGAGATGCGGCAAGAAAGACCCAGAATTCCAACTTTGCCCTGCTTTCAACCATAAGATTTACACAGCCCTTCAATGACCCCATAAGCTATGCAAGAAACGTAGCCAGCCTTGCCAACCTCATAGCAGGCGGCGGAGTGCTTGTACAGAGACTGGGAGATTTGGAAAACGGCAGAAGAACGGAGTACAAGAGACTGGCCCAGTCCACCACAAAGCCTACAATGCAGGCAGTGCCCGGAGACCTGAGCCTTTGTATGCCCAAGAGACAGCTTGACAACATCATTGAGACGCTCCACGCTCTGGACAAGATTGCACCCGGAACAGCCAACTATGACACTCTGCTTTACGGCATAGAGTGCAAGTACTATTCCGCAAGACCCCAGACCGAGGACTTCGAGATAGTTGGCTGTAAGGATATATATGCCATCGGCGACGGAGCCGGCTTTACTCGCTCCCTTTCACAGGCGGCTGCCAACGGTCTCTATGTTGCAGATAAAATTGCGGCGAAAAAGCAGAGCTGCTGAGAATAAATTACTGAGTCTGATAATAATTCGATAGGGGCGTTCCTTAAAAGAGGACGCCCTTATTTTTATACATTGATTTGATGTGCAATTCGGTTTATGATATAATCAGAAAATCAGTAAAACAAAGGTACAGGAATTACAGAGGTAGCTATGCTTAAAAAACTATATCCCGATATTTATATAAAATCCATTGAACAGCTTCCGCTTAAGAAGCTGAAGGAGAGGGGAATAAAAGCCCTCGTATTTGACATAGACAACACAATAGCGCCCTACGATGTG
>JAQXNZ010000085.1 GCA_029098265.1 Clostridia bacterium
TGATTACTAGACGACATAACTGCTCTCGTTATTGAACATTGGTCTGTTATATTATTCCAAGCACCTAAACTACCTGAAATTAATGATATGGTTATGTTATCTGTAACAGCACTCGGATCAACTCTAACTAATAAATCAGACGAAGTTGTTCTTTTAGGATTAGCAGTTGAATAATGTGTACAATAATAAACAAAATAATCATTCTCCATCAAATTATTATTCTCATTACTTTCTACAACATCATCCAGTGCATCTATTTTTAATCCAACCGTTAAATCTTTCCAAGTATTCAAAGTTAAATCAAATTTTCCGGGAGCAGCTGTAAATGCAGGTAGTTCTGTAACAAAAAACCCAGTTGAGCTGTTCCATTTATATAGATTTCACAAAAGAAATTATGTCCTTCGTAAGCGCTGCTTTCATTTCCTTGATTTATAACTCTAAAATTAAATGAACACTTATCTTCTGAATTTTTAGCTCCCATTATATTAGAGTTGTTAATAGGACTGGTAATTTCCGCTGTTAAATCCGGTAACGCTGTAGCTAAAGCATTTGTATTATTAGTCTCTGCATAATCCTCATAGTTGTTTGTAATTGTTTCAATTGAATCTTCATCATATACAAAAATGTACATTCCTGTATCGCTGTCAAAAACTTTATTATAGCCATCAATTTCAATTGAATCTATAGTCAGATCCTCTATGACTTGCATATCAGTTTCTTGAGCTTCTGATTCTTCTAAGCCAATATAAGCTTCATTGGCATATACTACGTTTGAGCTAAACAAAGTAAATATTAAGATACTGGAAAGAATCATAACATTCTTATTTTTCATTTGTATCTCCTTCCTTATTTACGATTTTGACAAACTTAGTATCCTCGGCAAGAGGTTCGAATGTTCTTCCTCCGCCGGTATAGAATTTTCCGAAAAACTCAACGTACTGAAGTCGGCATGAATGTACATACGCTCCCAGTGCGTTAATGGCAAGGTTGAATACCGTACCGAAAAGGAATACGCATATAAATACGATAAGTCCGACTACTCCGCTTCCCGCCAGTGAGCCGAGTATATTTACTACCTTGGCAACTACGCCGGTGGCAAGGCCGAGGGCAAGAAGTCTTGAATATGAAAGTACGTCCGAAAGATAACTTGTAATGTTGTATAGGCTTGAGAAGCCGCCTATAATCTTTCCGAAGCCCTTCTTTGCACGTCCGCCGGTAAGTATTATTCCGACAGCTCCGATTATGGCCATCCATTTTCCGAAGGATGAAAGCGCCGGTGTTACCATAGAGCCTACTGCAAAAAGCACAAGGCCTATGAGAAGCATATACCAGAAGCCTACATCAAACAGTGCGTCCCAGGGTTTTCCGTCTTTAATAAGCATGTACGCCTGCATTCCCATTCCGACGAACATATGTATTGCGCCGAGAATAAGAGAGAATATAAGAAGCGTCATAGGCTCCTGCAGAGGGTCAATCCAAACGGGATTTATAACAATCTCTCTGCCGAGGAAGGTCTTTGAGAATACCGCCATGGCATCTCCGAACCATCCGCCGAAAAGTACGCCCCAGAAGAAGGTCGATATACCGCACCAGAAGAACATTGTAACCATTTTCTTCATTGTGCCTTCAAGCTTGAATTTCTTAAGCAGTGCAAAGCATGCTGCTGAAAGAATAATTCCGTAGGCCGCATCGGAAAGCATAAGTCCGAAGAACAGGAAGTAGAACGGAGCCATAACAGGCGTAGGGTCCACCTCCGTAGCCAGCGGCATGCTGTACATGACTGTGACTGCCTCGAAGGGTGAAGCGAATTTGTTGTTTTTAAGTTTTATTGGTGTCTCCTCATTTTTAACGGGTTCGCTTATTTCATACCAGCACTCGTTTGCATCAAGCACCTTGCTTACCTCGTCCGCCGACTCGGTGGGTACCCAGCCGTTGAAGCAGAAGACCTTTTTGGTGTTTATCATATCGCCTACGGTTTTTGCCCTGTCACGCTGTATGCGCAGGTCATCGCAGGCATATTCAAGCTTTTCCTTATGCTGTGCCAGCTCCTTGAGAGTATTCTCACTTTCCGTGATAGTCTCATTTAGAGTCTCTATCCTCTTTTCGTAGGATGCCGACGCCTCGGCTGCCGTTCCGCTGTTGTCCGAAAGCGAAACAGATACGAAGCCGAAGGGTCTCAGGGCTTCAAGCAGCTTGCCCTTTTCCTCCTTAAGACAGATAAAGCAAAGATACGTCTGTGTTTTGTCCGAGCTTACCTTCTGCATTACTGCAGATGGAACCTCCTCCAAAACGGTTTTCAAAAGTTCATCCGTATTCGTCTTGACCGGAACGGCTCCGGTAAATACGGCAGAAGTTCTGGTTCCGGTATTATCCAAGGGCAGGTCGAAGTCCTTCCAGGGTTCAAGACCCTTGATAAGCAGCGAAAGACGGTTTATTTCCGACTTGCTTTCTGCAATCTTCTTTGTAAGCTCCGCCGTTTTATCGGCAAGTTCCTTTACAAAGCCCTCGTTTTCATCTACCTCTTTTGAAAAATCCTCAGCGGTTACTTCTTTTCTTGTTTTAAACAGCGGCTTTTTGCCCTCGTAATATCCGTTAAGGGTATCAAGCGCCGTGGAATAGACAGCTATCTGTGCATCAAGATGAGATACTTCCGCACTGTTATTAAGTATAAAAGTGCCCTCTGGAATAGGATCTTCCGCAGGATTTGCCGACGGCTTGTCGATTTCAACAACGCCCAAGTTCATCAGCTCTTTGATTAACCTTTTCTTCCGGCTGTTCAGACAAATAACGGAAATCTTACTCATCTCAACTATTGCCATTGATTCCCACGACCTTTCCAATTACAGCCTTTATGGCCTCTTCCTTTTTTAGTGAGGCCGCTTCCCTGATGTTTTTGCAATCGAGCTCAGCCTGCTGTGCGATTTTCGCCACGGCCTCTTTGCTTTCATCAACCGCCTTATCTGCAGCCGAATTCAGTTCTGCCTTAGCTTGCTGTTTTGCCTGGGCTATTATAGCTTCGCTCCTCTTTTCTGCATCCGCCTTGAGTGACGCCGCCTCTGCCTCGGCATTTTTGATCATTTCGTCTGCCTTAGCCTCCGCCTCAACAATATCTTTTATAATGTCTAACGCCATTCTTTCCTCACCTCTTTTGCATAGACTTTTTTATATATTATCGGATAAACTGCCTGCCTGATATTCAGTGGAAGCAATACTCCGATTAATATCTTAAGGGTAATAATGCTCTGCTCAGGCAATATTCAATATTCTTTCATAATCTTTATACAATCTTTATATTGCCTGACATCATTTATATAAGCCGTCGGAAAACCGTTAATTTAAAGCTGTTTATGGCATATTAAGGTGCTTTCCGCCGAGCCTATACACCAAATTATATATAAAAATATTTTAATTGTCAAATTTAATTATACGATGTATACAAAGAAACCGTTGTTAATTTCGACCAAAATACACACTATATACACTTAGCGCAGCAATCGGATTTGTCTGTTTTAAACAAAACAACATTACATGTTTTAATATCAATACATAATTAGCCAAATGCCTATATTGGTACTACCAAGTTTTTCGTTGATATTACCCATATTTATCAGGTGGCCGAAACGTAAAACTCGGTCAGTATATATTAGCTCACTTAAATTAACCTTAAATAATACAATCATTATAAAGAAATTAAAATATAATCAATATAATGAAAAAAGGGTCTGTGTTTATACACAGACCCCAAATTGTCTAAGTGGCAGTCAAATTATGCTGATCTACGAGCGATTGCTCTTATCACGCCGTAAAGCCCGATGATGAGGAGAGCCATAACGACAATTGCAAGATTCTGGGCAGCTGCTGCCGCAGGTACAATCGCAAGTCCTGCCACGATTAAAAGAAGAGAGATTATGGGTAACAATATATTAGAAATATTTTTCATATTTACCGCCTCCGTAAATGGATTCTACTAAAAACCTGATGTCTTTTCTTTGATGCCTTTATCAAATCATCTTTCTCATTTATGATGCTAGTATAACATCAAGGTTAAAAGTGCGCTATGTCAATATCTAACATATTTAGCTTTAAATTTTAAAATTGTTTTATGATATTTTTAATCAAAATTTCATTTTGCATAATTTTAGCAAGATTAATTCTAATAATCTAATGCATTTCTAACATAACTTTGAGTTGTTAGTTTTGTAACAAACAACTAATCAAAGTGTTAAAATTTATACAATTTATACAACTGAAGCTTTGCCATCATATTTTTCATCTGTCATTGTCTGATAATATCCTGTGCCAAACTTCATTGGCTGTAAGACGTTTCAGTTTTCTGACAGAGCCGCAGCTGTCCTCTTCAAAACAGCACATGGCCTTGTACTCGCAGTAATCGCAGTGTATCTGTCCCCTGTTCATTGCCGGACTGACACTTACATTGCCCTGTGCTATCTGCTCTCCTATTTCAGCCGCCCTTTCGGCAGTAAAATCCATCAGCTTTTTGTATTCCTCCCTGCCGACTGCAGAACCAGCTGCGTCTCCTCTTTTACGTCCGACACTTATTATGTCGGATTTATCCGCATAGGCCAGCACATCGTCAAAGGCCTCCAGCACGTCTTTATCATCACAAGCCAAACCCGTCATGCAGAATTTCTTATACAGCGCCGCTTCGGGACTGCTGCCCTTAAGCTCCGAAGCCTTGACCACGGGGTCCATTATCCTGAAGTAGAACACTCCGCCAATCTGAGGTTCATCTATTGTAAGCGGCTTTCCCGTTTTCAAAAATGCATCCATATACAGCAGAAGCTGTAACTGAAGTCCATAATATACGTCCGAGAGACTGAAGTCCTTACTGCCGGATTTATAGTCTATTATCTTTATATACCCGTTTCCTTCTTTCCTGTATATATCTACCCTGTCAATCTTGCCCCTGAGCATCAGCTTTCTGCCGTCGGGCATCTCTATCTCTATTGCGGGCAGACCGCCCATGCCGAAGCTTATCTCACTGCCGAGCATCTCAAATTTTCCGCTGTCCATGTGCTTTTTCAGCACCGTAACGGCTCTGGATGTTATTCGTTTTACCCTCTTGATAAGATATTTGTAAGCGGCAGTACTCAAAAGAACACGGCTTGCTGTATCGGGAGCAAGTCTGTCTATGGCCTCCTCAGTCAGCAGTACGGCTTCCTCCTCGGTCAGGGTCTGCCATGTTTGACCGTTCTCTTTCATTTTTTCCGTAACCTCTTTGAGCACCTCATGGAACAGAACACCGAGGTCGGGCGTCTGTATCTCAAACATTTTCCTGGGCTTTGCCTCCAGAGAATATCTGGCAAAATAGTAGAACGGGCACTCTGCAAAGGCCTCCAGTCTTGAAACGCTGGTGTACATTTTATCTCCGTAAAGTCTGCCGATGTTCTCCTCGCCGAGTTTGTCATTGGCTTCGTCCTCTGATATTCCGTCGGTTATCATAACGGCTCTGTTCCTGTATTCCTCATCGGACTTAAGCCATTCGGCGGCCTTAAGCCAATGGTCTGCTCCCGATGCAATACCCTTTCCGAGACGGTGAAGCGTCGGAATCGGCCTGTCAACGGCTTTAACAGACATGTCATCAAACTCAGCATGCTCAAGCTTTGGGAATATGTTTTCCAGTCTGCCGATTACGGGCGACGGTCTTGTTTCCCTGCCGGAGCTGTCGGAGGCGGCTCTGCATATATAAAGATATTTTTCAGGCTTTGTTATTCCGAGGTATATAAGATACTGCTCCTCAAAGGCCAGTCTGGCACCCCAGTGTGCCAGCTCCGCACCTGCGTTTTCAAGGGCTTCTCTTTCTCTTTCGGTGAAAATTCCTCCGCTTTCCGTATTGACCGACGGCAGTACACTCTCATTGGCGCCTGCCACAAACAGAGCCTTTACCGAGGGCAGTCTTGTTCTTTCTATGTCTCCTACGGTAACAGCATCTATGCCCGCAGGTATTATACCCATTCTTAAGCCCGCAAGACCTGCCTCCAGTATTTCGGAATACTCCTTTATATCGACTTCATCATCGCCTAACAGTGATACCATGCTCTCCATGAGTTCGCCTATCATCTCGTAACAGCGAACCTGCTCCTGAGCCTTTTCGGAGTTACCCTCCGCCTCCTCCTTTTCTGCCCTTTGTCCCAGTATGTCGGCAACCTCAAGCTTTTCGAGTATTTCAAATATACCTACGGTTATATCTCTTACGCTGTGTTTTCCGCTTCTGAATTTTTTATAAAAATCGGCAAAAGGCGTAATAGCCCTTTCCTTTATATCGTTCATTCTGTCCTCGGCGGCTGTATCAGATTCGTTCTCGAAGCCCATCTGCCATCTTTCATTTATCCATGTGCTGCCCTTTATGCCGTATCTGATGACATAGTTTTCAAGTATGTCTCTCTCGTCCCTTGTTATGCCTGTCAGTTCCGTTTTGAGACATCTGAATACGGACTCAAAGGACAGGTCGCAGGCTGTCATTTCCGCTATGGCGCAGACCAGCTCCGTACAGGGTTTGCCCATAACCGTTCTTTTTGTATCCATGAAAAACGGTATGCCGTAATGGGAAAACACCAGTCTTACCGTTTCCTCATAGTCGGGAAGATTTCTTGCCGTAAGGGCTATGTCTCTGAAACGCAGTCCCCTGTCCCTCACAAGGCTTATTATTTCGGATGCGCACATATTTATCTCGTCAACGGAGGACGCCGCCGTCATTATCTTTATTCCGTCACTGTCGGCCTCTTTATTTATGTTCCAGCCGAAGTATTCCTTCTCCAGCCTTTTCATGCCCTCGGAAGAATAAAAGCTCTCGCCGGTATATACATTTTTCTCGACTCTGTATCCGTTATCGGCGCACAGCTTTTTCAACCTGCACATAGTGTCCCAGGGCTCATAGAAGCTGTCCTCACAAGTAAGCTTACTGCTTTCGGCAGAAGCCCTGTCCATAGTCAGTACAACCGTCACACGTCTGCATGAAGCAAGCAGTCTTTCTATTATGCGGTACTCCTGATAGGTAAAGCCGTAAAAACCGTCAAGCCACACCTCTGCGCCGTCAATATAGTCTGCGCCGTTCATTTTTTCTGCGGCTATTGTCAGTATATCATCAGAGACTATATATCTGTCCTTTATGAACTTGCAGTACTCCTCATAAATAAGAGCAATATCCGTAAGCTTTGCGGCAAGGGGGCTGTCCTTAGGCATATCCTCGGCATACTCCCTTATGTTTTCGGGCGTTATTCCGCCCGATGCAAACTCGCTTATCTCGCTCGTCAGTCTTTCGATAAAGCCCTGTCTGCGGCAGACAATGCCGAAATAGTTCAGTCTGTCCGCATTATCCATGAGTACCTTGCGCAGTATCATAAGCTTGCCTGTATCATCGGTACGGGCGCCTACCGCACCGCCCTTTTCGGAAAAAATATTTTCGGCCAGCCTTCTGAAGCTCAGCACTGCCGCAGACATTATGCCGCCTGTCACAGCCACCAGCTCCCTTTCGGCCTGAAGTGAATACTGCTCAGGCACTATATATATAAGCCTTTTGGCCTGCTTCTGTTTTTCATTTATCTCATTTAGGCAGAGGGTGCTTTTTCCGCTTCTGCTTCTGCCTATTATAAATCTCAAGCTCATAATAACCCCCTGACGTGTAATAAAACGATTTTCTCCGCAATAAATATATACAAACATAATACGGAGGACATTTATGGGCAAAACAAAATTTATGGTAATTAAACTAAAGGAGCTTATAAAAACAGCCGTTTTTGCCATAATCGGAGCGGCCATAATCATCGCTCTTATAATAATGCTGGTTCCGCACAGCTCCTCGGCACAGTATAAGTCAGGTACATATACCACCAACATATCCATAGGCGAGGAAAGCGCCGCCGTATCTCTCACATTCAGCGAGAACGAAATAACAGATGTGTCCTTTATCCCCACTACAGACACACTATCGGTGTTTTATCCGCTTATGCAAACCACAGGAGAGGAAATATGTGCTCAAATTTTGAATGAACAATCCACTGACAACATTTCCATAGCCTCTGACAGCACCTACGCCGCCGAGCTTATTATCGGTGCCGCCGACAGCTGTATAGAGCGTGCAAAAAGATAACAGCTTAAAAGGGGGTGTCGCAAAACCGACACCCCGAGAATGTCGACGAAGTCGACACTAAGTCGAAAACAGGTTTTCGACTTGTTTAAATTAATGCATGAATGGCTATTCCATCGGCCGCTGGCCTTGAAACACGCCATTCTCCTCGGCCGGTATCACTTTGCTTGCAAAGCGCCCACTTGTGGGCGGCGGCACGCTGATATGTACGCGGTCTCTATAGCGGGTTCACAAATTCCCTTCGGGAACACCTAATGGTGCCGGAGTATATTCTTCCGGTTTGCTTTCCTGCGGATTAAACTTGGAAAACTCTTCGTTTTCCAAACCTTTCCGCGAAAAAAATTTGTCTGCAATCTGAGAGTACCGTTCAATGCGGCACCCCGATGTTTTTCTTTATATATCCAGCTGTATCTGTTCAGCCGCTTCGCTGTCCTTAGGCGGACGCAGTCCGAAATGTCCATAGCCGCCGGCAGTTACTACCCTGCCTCTGGGTGTACGCTTAATATAGCCCATCTGTATAAGATAAGGCTCAATGACGTCCTCTATGGTCTCAGACTCCTCATTGACCGCCGCCGCTATAGTATCAAGACCGACGGGGCCGCCGCCGAACTTATCTATTATCGTAAGCAGTATTTTTCTGTCGGTATTATCAAGGCCGTTTTTATCCACCTCAAGCAGGTCAAGGGCGTATGAAGCCACCTCACAGGTTATTACTCCGTCATACTGCACCTGCGCAAAGTCCCTTACCCTCTTAAGCAGGCGGTTTGCTATACGGGGCGTACCTCTGGAACGTCTTGCTATCTCTGCCGCACCTCCTGCGTCTATTTCGGTGCCGAGCACCTCTGCCGAGCGTATAACTATCCTCGACAGGTCTGCCGTATTATAGGGTTCAAGATGATTTACCACTCCGAACCTGTCCCTCAGGGGCGCAGTCAAAAGACCTATTCTTGTGGTTGCACCAATAAGTGTGAACTTGGGCAGTTCCAGACGCACACTTCTTGCGCCCGCACCCTTGCCGATAACAATATCTATGGCAAAGTCCTCCATTGCAGGATAAAGTATTTCCTCTATAACCCTGTTAAGCCTGTGTATTTCGTCCACAAACAGTATGTCGCCCTCGCTGAGCCCGTTCAGTATGGCCGCCATATCTCCGGGTCTTTCTATGGCAGGTCCCGACGTAGTCTTGAAGCCCGCACCCATTTCATTGGCAATTATATTTGATAGAGTTGTTTTTCCCAGACCCGGCGGTCCGTAAAGAAGCACATGGTCCAGAGGCTCCTTTCTCTTTTTCGCCGCCTCTATAAACACCTTAAGGTTGTTTTTGACCTTATCCTGTCCGATGTAATCGTCCAGAGTATCCGGTCTGAGACTGAGTTCTATATCGCCGTCACCGTCATTGACTGCTGTTGTAATAATTCTTTTATCCATATCTCTGCTCCGTTACACTCTGCTGAGCTCTTTAAGAGCAGCAGAAAGTATTTTCTGAACGTCCATCGTTTCGTTGTAAACCTTGGCAACGGCCCTGAGCGCCTCACTCCTTGTATAGCCGAGGGCAATAAGAGCCTCCGCCGCCTCGCTTCTGTCATCGCCTGCCGCGGCCGTAACCGCTGCCGCCGCTTCGGCATCACCCTCAAATGCCGCAGTCAGGTCATCGTTTCCTATCTTGTCTTTCAGGTCAAGTATTACCCTCTGGGCTGTCTTTTTTCCTATGCCGGGCGCTCTGGCAATAGCCGCCGCATCTCCTGTCACTATGGCTGTTATAAGCTGTGATGGGTTCATTACTCCCAGTATGCTGACAGCCGCCTTGGGGCCTATTCCCGATACAGATATAAGCTTTTCATATACGGCCTTTTCCTCCCTTGTGGCAAAGCCGAAAAGCGTTATTCCGTCCTCCCTGACACTCATATAGGTATAGACGGTGACCTCTCCCTTTTGAGAGCACAGCTGCTGTGCAGAAAAGGCAGGCACAATCACTTCGTAGCCTATGCCGTTGTTTTCCACTATAAGCCTGTCGCCGCCGTTATATGCTATTTCTCCCTTTATATAAGAAATCATAATTTATCCTCTCACAAACGGTATATTAATAAGATTATTATAACGCATGAGGTATATTATTTCAACATCGGGCAAATCCACACAGTTAAATTACCGAAAAAACGCAGCCGGAAAAATTCCGACTGCGTAAAAAGTACACTGTAAAAGCAAATTATTATTTTTCGTCCACCTTGAAGGATACAAGCAGTTCCTCCTGGTTGACTGAAGCGCCCTCATGCACATATATCTTGTCTACTGTGCCCGATACTCTTGAAAGGACAGATGTTTCCATCTTCATGGCCTCTACAGTCATAATAACCGTATTCTTTTCTACTCTGTCGCCTTCCTTTACAAATATCTTGCTTACGTTTCCGGGGATAGGTGAACCCAGATGTGCAGGGTTGTTCTTCTCGGCTTTGAGCTTTCTGTCGCTCTTTACCTCAAGACTCTTATCAAGGATAGATACCTCACGCATAATACCGTTTATTTCAAAGGTAAGCGTTCTGTAGCCTTCCTCATTAGGCTCTGTCATATCGATATATTTAATTGTTATGGCCTTTCCTTCGCCTATTCTGAGCACTGTTTCCTCGCCCTTTTTCAGTCCGTAGAAGTACACATGGCTGTCAAGACGTGAAACGTCATTGTAGTGCTGAAGATGTGTGCAGTAATCATCATATACCTTCGGATAGAGGGCATAGCTGAGTATGTTTCTTATATTTACATGGTCGAAGTTGAACTTATCCATAAGTTCCTCGCCCATTTTGTCAAAATCGGCAGGCTCAAGCAGTTCTCCGGCACGTCCGCTGATGGGCTTCTGATCCTTGAGAACAAGCTTTGACATTTCCTCAGGGAAGCCTCCGTCGGGTCTGCCCACAAGTCCCTTGAAGTACTCAACGGCTGATTCGGGATATGAAAGGTCTTTGCCCTTTTCAAAAATGTTATCCTTTGTAAGTCCGTTCTTCTGCATGAAGATAGCAAAGTCACCGATAACCTTTGATGAAGGTGTAACCTTTACGATATTGCCGAACAGCTCATTGGCCTGTTTATAGAGCTCCTTGATATTCTCAAACTCGTCATCAGAACCCATTTCCTTTGCCTGGAAGCGAAGGTTGGAGTACTGACCGCCGGGTATTTCATACTTATATATTTCGGTGCTGGGAGTTTTCATTTTGCTCTCAAAACCGCCGTATACCTTTCTTACGTCCTCATAGTAGCGGCTTATCTCTTTCATTTCTTCGGGGTCAAGGCCTGTGTCTCTCTCCGTTCCCTTAAGGGCATACACTACCGAGTTCATAGAAGGTTGGCTTGTGGTTGTTGACATGGACTCTATTGCAAGGTCAACAATGTCAACGCCTGCCTCTGCCGCCATAAGAACCGTTGAAACTCCGTTACCCGTTGTATCGTGGGTATGCAGATGTACGGGTATGCTGAGTTCCTTTTTGAGTTCCGTAAAGAGCGTCTTTGCGGCATAGGGCTTAAGCAGTCCCGCCATATCCTTAATGGCAAATATATGACAGCCGAGACTCTCAATCTCTTTGGCCTTTTTAATATAGTAATCTATAGTATATTTCTTCTCATTGGGGTTCATTATGTCGCCTGTGTAGCATATAGTACCCTCTACTATACAGCCCGTTGACAGTGCCACCTCAATGGGCATCTTCATATTTTCAATCCAGTTAAGTGAATCGAATATACGGAATACATCAACACCTCTTTCGGCTGAAACCTCGATGAATTTCTTAACAACATTGTCGGGATAGTTCTTATATCCTACGGCATTTGACGCACGAAGAAGCATCTGTATAAGAGTATTTGGCATGGCCTTTCTGAGCTGTTCAAGTCTTACCCAAGGCGACTCCTTAAGGAAACGGTATGCAACGTCGAAGGTTGCGCCGCCCCATGCTTCTGCCGAGAATGCGTTTCTTAACATTACGTTAGCCGCAGGCGCCGCCGTAACAAGGTCCTTTGTACGGAAACGTGTCGCGCAGAGTGACTGGTGGGCGTCACGCATTGTTGTGTCTGTAACGTAAAGCTTTTTGTCGTTGAGTATCTTCTTTGTGAAGCCCTCGGCTCCGAGCTTAAGGTACTCGTCCCTTGCGCCGTATACCTTCATATCGGCGTCATACTTGGGCGGAGTGATAGGGCCGAAATCGGGCTTTTCACCCTTGGACTCATTTACAATCTTGTTTCCGATAAACTCGGCTATCTTTGAAGCTCTGTCCTTGGACTGGGCTATGTCGAAAAGCTCGGGTGTTTCCTCGATAAATGTAGTAGTACATTTTTCCTCCTGGAAGGTCTTGCTCTGTACAACATTTATAAGGAAAGGAATATTTGTCTTTACTCCTCTTATTCGTGTTTCCTTAAGAGCTCTTACGCATTTGCGCACTGTTCCCTCAAAGGTGCGGTCATAGGCAATTATTTTAACAAGCAGACTGTCGTAGTAAGGCATTACCTCAGCGCCTGTGAATACGTTACCGCCGTCAAGACGTATGCCGTTACCTGCAGGTGAACGGTATACCGTTATTTTTCCCGTATCGGGAAGGAAGTTGTTTGTAGGGTCCTCTGTGGTTACACGAAGCTGTATGGCGTGTCCGCTGCAGTGTACGTCCTCCTGGGACTTTATGCCTACCTTTTCAGAGAAAAGGCTGTAGCCCTCGGCAACAAGTATCTGTGTTGTAACAAGGTCAACACCCGTTATCATTTCGGTTACAGTATGCTCAACCTGAATACGGGGGTTCATCTCGATGAAATAATAGTTTTCATCTGCGTCCACAAGGAACTCCAATGTACCCGCATTGCTGTAGCCTACAAATTTTGAAAGCTTAACAGCATCGGCAAATATTTTCTGTCTTGTCTCCATGCTTATGGAAGATGCGGGAGCATACTCGACAACCTTCTGATGTCTTCTCTGTACGGAACAGTCACGGTCATAGAGGTGGATAACATTGCCGTATTTATCGCCCATTACCTGCACTTCAATATGCTTGGGGCTCTTAAGATATTTCTCGATGAATATTTTATCATCACCAAATGCCTTTTTGGCTTCGTTTTTGGCTTCTTCAAACTCCTTGGGCATATCCTCGGGGCCGTTTACAATTCTCATGCCTCGTCCGCCGCCGCCGTTTGAAGCCTTAAGCATTACGGGGTAGCCAATCTTCTCGGCAATTTTCGTTACCTCATCAAGGGATTTAAGCGCATGGTCAACGCCGGGAATAATGGGAACGCCGCACTTTATGGCTATCTGCTTGGAGGATATTTTATCTCCCATGGCATTCATAGTCTGAACTGTGGGGCCAATGAAAGTGATGCCGTTTTTCTCACAGGCCTCAACAAATTCGGGGTTCTCGGACAAAAAGCCGTACCCGGGATGAATTGCGTCTACATTTCTTTCCTTAGCTATTTTTATTATCTCATTTATATCCAGATAAGCGTCTACAGGACCCTTATTAGGATTGAGCTTATAGCTCTCATCGGCCTTTGTTCTGAAAGCCGAGTATTTATCCTCTTTTGAAAATACACAAATCGACTGTATGCCGAGTTCGTTAAGGGCTCTGAAAACTCTGATGGCAATCTCGCCACGGTTTGCTACAAGCACCCTTTTAAACTCTTTAATCTTCTGTTCCTGCATTGAAGTACCTCCCTTTCACAAGAGAAATTTTATATTACAACTTAAGTATTAATTTTAATCATAAAAAAAGAGTAAATCAATATTAATTTTTAAACTTGGAGAAACTTCTATACATTGTATACAATATGAAATCTCAATAAATAATTTTTAGCAAATTTTTCTCCTTATTTTATTCATTGCTCTGTTTATTGGGAAAAATGCTTTACACATTCACGCTTTATCACACTGAATAAGTAAAAAGACACAGTGCTTATGTACTGTGTCCTTCTCATAAAATCTTTAAATATGCTATTCAAGCTTAAATTTAGTTATAAACTCCGTGCCTTGTCCGACAGCACTGTTGACCTCAACCTCGGCATTATGGACGTCTATTATCCATTTCGCAATGGAAAGTCCGAGGCCGTTTCCGGGTATTTCCTTATTTCTGGACTTATCCACTCTGTAAAATCTGTCGAATATATGCGGCAAATCCTCCTCGCTTATGCCGAAGCCGTTATCCTTTACACAGGCACAGGCATATCCGTCCTCCTTATACAGTCTATAGGTTATCTCCTTGTTTTCGCCGCTGTACTTAACGGCATTTTCAGTAAATATCCACAGCATCTGCTTTATAAGGTCGGGGTCGCCGTTTATCACTATATCTTCTTCGCATATATCGGTCACTACCCTGACCTTTTCGTCGGTTACGCCCAAATCCTTTGCAATATCGTTAATGGCCTCATTAAGCGACATGGGCTGTTTCTGTACATGGTTGCGCTTCTGGTCGCTCCTTGCCAAAAACAGAAGATTTTTTATCATTACCGACATGTGTTCTGTTTCCTCAAGTATATTGTTTACCGATTCCTGAAGTATCTCCGGGTCGTCCTTGCCCCACCTGTCTATCAGGTTGGCATATCCCTTGATTACAGCTATGGGCGTTCTGAGCTCGTGGGAGGCATCGGATACAAATCGGCTTTGCTGTTCAAAGGATTGCTCGAGCCTTTCAATCATGGAATTGAATGTAACAGACAGTTCCTTCAGTTCATCGTCGGGGCCGGTTATCTCAATTCTCTGGCTCAAGTCCTCTCCGCTTATCCTCTCGGCGGTTTCCCTTATTTTTCTGACAGGTCTGAGCAATACATAACTTATATAAACTCCGATTATTCCTGCGGCAAGTATACCAAGTATATCAACATAAATAAGCCTTGAAGCTATAAACTTAATATAATAAGCATTGCTTAACAGTGCCCTGTACAGATTGACAGTATAGATACAGCCGTCACACACAAATTCTTTCTGGATCCCTATAAACTCATGTCCGTTTTTGGTATACAGCGTATAGCCGTCACTTCCGAATACTCTGATACGGCTGCTTTTTGCCGATTTCTCTCTGAAATTGAAGCTGCCCGTAATGTCATCAGGCAGCTCATTCCTGTTCATAGGCTCCATAGCGCTGTTTCCGCTGCCGTCATCAAGAAATGCACCGCTTACAAGTATTTTGCCGTCGGTATGGTTTTCTATTATATAGTCCACATAGCTGCTGCCTATTACGTCCTGTATTTTTTTTGCGTTAATCTCTTTACCGCTCCTTATATAGCTTTCTATGCTTTCGGAACATGTCTGTAACGATGAAAACGTAATAGCAATGCCCATGTCCTTGGCAGTTATAAGCAGTATACAGCTGATTGTTACTATAGTAACAGTAAACAGAGAAGCATATAACAGCATTATCTTCTTTGTTATAGGCATACTTTCATATCGGCTTTTAATTCTGTTCTTCATCTTTTATATAATAGCCTACCCCTCTGATAGTATGGATATATTTTTTATTGAAACGCTCGTCTATTTTAGACCTAAGGTATCTGATATAGACATCTACTACATTTGTTTCCCCGATATAGTTATAGCCCCATACCTGATTAAGTATCTGCTCCCTTGAAAGAACAATGTTCTTGCTCTTAAGCAGATAAAGCAACAGGTCATATTCCTTTTTGGTCAGCTCCACAACTTCTTCTCCGACCTTTACAAGGTGCTTGTCCGCATCAATCGTCAGGTCTCCGCAGGTAAATACATTTTTAACTATAGGCTCGGGTCTTACTCTCTTTAAGGCAACTCTCATTCTGGCGAGAAGCTCCTCAATGGCAAAGGGCTTTGTCACATAGTCATCAGCACCCGAGTCAAGTCCCGCCACCTTATCTATTACTTCGTCCTTGGCAGTCAGCATTATAATAGGTATGTCACTGGTTTTTCTTATTCTTCTGCATATTTCTATGCCGTTAAGCCCCGGCAGCATAAGATCAAGCAATATCAGGTCATAGGCTCCGCTCTGGGCCTCATCGAAGCCCTCCCTGCCGTCATGGCATACCTTTACATCATATCCCTCGTATTTGAGTTCGAGTTCCACGAAGCGGGCAAGCTTCACCTCGTCCTCTATAAGAAGAATTTTCTTATTCATATCAAAAACCTCCCAATATATCAGTGTATATTATACTCCTAAATCAACAAAAATTAAAGATTCGCCGTAAAAGCGATAAATATACGCATAAAAATCTATATATTTACTGTCACTTCCTATAATAAATAATTTTTTAATATTTGTACATTGGGACTATATTAGAATATGATTAGAT
This sequence comes from Clostridia bacterium, assembly GCA_029098265.1. Classification (GTDB taxonomy): domain Bacteria; phylum Bacillota; class Clostridia; order Lachnospirales; family Anaerotignaceae; genus Metalachnospira. Next base: position 16,379 of record JAQXNZ010000085.1, read on the forward strand.
TACTGATTTCGAGCAATTAAACTGAGTATAATTATGAATTTAACAATTTATAATTTGCAAAAATCCTCTGTATATAGTATAATATTTGAGATTGTTTAGGAGGGTATCAAAATGAAAATTAAATATATTGCTCTTGTTCTTGCCGCCGCCCTTGCCTGCGGGACATTTACTTCAGCCTGTACAAAACAGGAAAGCAGCGAACAGCAGATACTTGACAGCCGAGAAGTGGACTTCTCCAATATCGGTCTTAAATATACTACACCTGAAAGCTGGCAGGAATATACAAAGTCAAACAGCATATATCCCTATGCCTATGATGAAGATTTCACCATTGCCAACATCAGATACAACTACATCACTCCCGAGGACTGGGAGATAATTTCAAAGGCAACCGATGGGTTCCAACTTGATGATTATCTTTATCCGATTTGTGAGATAATTGTTGTCCAGACCGATAAAGCCGATAAGCTTAAGAACTCAGGTCTTTACACAACCTTTTCTTCCAGACAGCTTATACAGGAGAACAACGGAGTAAGCTATTATCTTTTCTCCGATTATGTCGGCTCTACAAGAGGCATGACAGATGAGAATATTGAAATATACGACAATATATGCGCTTCCGTGCAGGAGCTTGCGGATTCGATGACGGTATCCGACTTTGACGTGGATGCTTATGTTGAAACAAAATATGCCGAAAAGAATACAATATCATTCTCAACGGAAACCCTTGACGGCAAAGAAATAGACAGCAGTGTTTTCGGAGACTATGACCTGACACTGTTCTATGTCTGGGGAACATACATTTATCCCGATGTTGACAACATTGCCGCTATTGAGCAGGCCTATGAGCATGCAAAGGAGCTCGGAAATGTAAATGTTATAGCCCTTTGCATAGACACACCTTCATCAAAGCTTGATGACAGCGACGAAGCAAAGGAGCTTGCTGAAAAGGCCAAGGAAGCCTTTAATGCGGCAGGCGCTCAGTTTGATGTAATAAAGCTTGACAGCAATCTCGCCTCCTTCGTATCCAACAACTTTGAAACTATACCCGCCTTCACAATGGTGGACAAAAACGGTATAGCAAGGGGCGGATATTATGAGGGCGTTTACGGCGGCGATGATTACGTTAAATTCATTGATGCGGCTCTCAAACAGTACGTTGAGACAGCCGATGCTGAAACAGCCGAATGACCAAAAACCTCTCTTTCTTCGTGAAAGAGAGGTTTTTTTAGAGTGTCGACAAAGTCGACACTAAGTCGAAAACAGGTTTTCGACTTGTTTAAATTAATGTATGAAGTCCTGACACTGCGCACAGCTTGTGTCTTAGGACTTCTCCGAGGTGAAGAGCGCGGTCTCCACCTCGGTTTAAAGCCTCAGAAAACCTTCCCGGTTTTCCGAACCTTTCCCGGTTATTGTAGCTAATATCGGGTAATTTCAAATAATTAGTTTAGTTTGTTTATATTCTGAATCTCTTTTTAAGCCTTTATTTATATCGCTCTGCATAGAGCCCTTATTATCAACACCGCCGCTAAAATCCAAATCAGTATTATCGGCAGAGCAAAGTACCATTTTTTAGGTTTTCCTCCGTCCCACAGATGCTCCGACTTGATTTTGCTTTTCTCCCATATATCCTTTGGTATAAGCTTTATAGTAACAGTCGCAAGAATAGGCAGTATAACAATATCGTCAAGATAGCCGAGCACAGGAATGAAATCCGGTATCAGGTCTATGGGTGAAAGTGCGTATGCCACCGTCAGCGCCGCAAAAATCTTTGCAGTGACAGGCGTGTCTTTGTCCTTCAAGGCAATAAATATTGCGGGTATTTCTTTTTTCAATTTTCTCGCTTTTTCCTTTATATCCATATATACGCACTTCCGTTATAAAACCATCTGTCTCTGCTTATAAAAACGGCGGCATTTTCTGCCGCCGTTTTATCAAAGCTTTACATTGTATATTTCGTCCTTCTCCTGGGGAATAAGCTCTGTTCTTACTCCATTTTGAGTAACGTATCTTCCTTTTTCCGTAACTCTTCCGATAACGGAGGCATTTACGCCGGCCGCCGTCAGTTTTTTTACAAGCTGTTCACCGTCAAAGGCTGTAATAATCATAGTTCCGCTGGAAATCAGCCTGAGAGGGTTTATTCCCGCAAGTCTTGAAAGCTCCTTTGTACAGTCCAGCATCGGAATTTCATCGGCATATATCTCAACGCCTACTCCTGAGCATTCGGCTACCTCCCATACGGCACCCAGAATACCGCCCTCAGTAGCATCATGCATGGCGGTTGCGCCGTATTCGGAAGCAATAAGCCCCTCTTTTACAACGCTTATCTTTGAAGCAAGCGCCTTTGCCTCAGCAAGCATTTCCGCTGATATCTGACCCTCAAGCTTATCGCCGTAATCGTTGGCAATTATTGAAGTGCCCTCTATAGCTGCCCACTTTGACATTATTATATGCTGTCCCGCTCTTGCTCCTCCGGATGATATAAATTTTCTTCCTTTGGATTTAGCTATGACGGTTCCGCTTATTACGGGCTTGTTTACTGCCTCTGTTATTTCCGTATGTCCTCCGAGTATCTCTATTCCGAGTTCGTCTGCCGCTTTATATGCGCCGTCTATTATATCCTTAAGGTCACTCTCTGTACTTCCCTTTGGCATAAGTGCCGTAAGAAGCAGACCGATAGGCTCCGCACCTGCCGAAGCGGCGTCATTACAGTTGATATGGACAACAAGATATCCTGCATTACTGCCTGCCGCTGTAATCGGGTCGGTAGAAAGCACGCAAAACTCTCCGCACGTATCCACCGCAGAGCAGTCCTCACCCGTTGACGGTCTTATTATAACGTCTTTTCTTTTGTGTTTATTGTTATTGATAGGGTCAAGCACTATCCTGTTGAGTACCTCAACGGGCACCTTACCTATTTCAAGTATGTTTTCTTCCATTATATTTCTCCCAAATTATGCTCCTATAACGATATCGCCGCCGATTACACCGGAGTTTTCCTCAGCTCCTATTGCAGGCAGTTCTGTACTTTCCTGCGGTGTATCCGTTGTTTCGCCTGCATTTTCGTTTCCGTTATCTCCTAAGCTGTCTGCAGGAACCGACGGTGTTTCGGGTACTGACGGAGTTTCGGGAACTGTCGGTGTTGCAGGTGTCTCAGGCTCGGCAGGCTGTACGGGTGTCTCAGGCTGGCCTATAACGGGAGTTTCCTCCATCGGCTTAGGCTTAGTGCCAACCTTTACCTCATCAGCCGTGGCGCTGTATGTGGACGATGAGAACCACTCTCTGCTTATAAGCTTATCACCTTCATATACAAGCTTATATGTATCAATCTTGGCGCCTGTCTTGCCGCTGTATACGACCTCTCTTTCGCCCTCGTACATTTCAGGGTCTTCCGTAACCTTTTCGGCAGGCTTGGCTATTGTGGCAATCCATACCTTTTCAAACTCTATTCTTCTGTCCGCATCATGTATTTCATGTCCGTATATATTGCAGACAACATTGTTATTCTCTATATATGTTTCAATATAAACAGGATAGTCCGTATCATTCTGGAATCGGAGATTCTTATAGGTTCCCGCAACTGCGGCATCTCTGCCGAGGGGAACATATCCGACCATGAGCGAATGGTTATGTCTCTCTACAATCTTAAGCTCCGCAAATATGGCGGCGTTATATATTGTTGTCGTTACCTGACAAACACCTCCCGCTATGGCGGAAACTATTTTTCCGTTTTCTATAACACCTGCGTTTTTATATCCGTTTGCCGCAGTCTGGGGACCGAGGGCCTCATTCATATCAAATATATCTCCCGGTTGGAGAACCGTTCCGTTTATCTTCTCACAGGCAACTCTCAAATTCTCGTTTCTGTTTTTATCACTTGCTGAGAAAGCTGTTGAAAATGAACCTATAAGCGTCTTTTCGTCCTCTGCATCTTCCTTGTCTCCCATTATGGGCGATATAGGGTCAAGGCGGCCTGCCGCAAGACAATTAATTATTTTTTCCGCTGTCTTTTCAACGTCGATTGTAACTGTATTTTCACCAGGCTCAATTTTGTCATTGAACTCAATAAGTTTCTCCTCCAAAAGCTTTCTGTCGCATGTGTATGAAACGGGTATATCAACAGGCGACTCCTTAAGCTGTTCCAGCTCGACCTCTATTTCATCGTCCGTTCCTACAGTGCCGATTTCAAGGGCTCTGTCTATTGCCGCAGTAAAATCTGCCTCGGCGTCTATATCCTCGGATTTAATTATCCAGCTGTTTTCATCGTTCTCAAGCACTATCTCAAACTCTCCGTCAAGCAGTTCCGAAAGCTTTTCGGATGCTTCCTCGGCAGTAAGTCCGCCGACATCTACTCCGCCTATCATAACGCCCTCGTGTATAACACCCTCAGGCATTTCTTCCGTATCATTGTTCTTTTTTGAGCATCCTACCGCCGACAACACCATTATTACCGCCAGCACGGCAGATGCTGTTCTGGCAATACCGCCTTTAAACCTATTTATCATACCAAACCCCTACTTTAAATAATTATTTATGAATGCATTTATTATCAATAAAGTTCTGACAACTATTAGATAGTATCACAAAACCTATTCGTTCACAAGGGAATTTTTAATACTTAAAATAACTGTAAAATAACTGTAACAAAGCCATGTCTTACGGCAGGAAACTGACTAAAGCGTGTAGGTATTTTACACCCGCACGCTTTATATACAGTTATTTTTTCCTGTTTCTTTTCTTGCTTGCCAGAGTTCCCGCCGCCGACTTCTTGGTAGGCTCCTCTGCCTTCTTCTCGGGCTCGGGTACCTTTGCTGTTTCTTTTCTTTCCTTTATTTTTTCCTCAAAGGCCTTTTCACCCTTTTTATTCGGTCTTGCCTTCGGCTTAAGCTTTGATGCCAGTGCGAATGCCCTGTCCGTTATCTCGGGGAACCTTCTTAACAGTATGTCCAGTATAAGAAGTATAAGCGCCAGCACCACAAGCGGTACGGATATATCACTTTTTGCCGATGTTTCGGGAAGCTCATTCTCATACACCTGATCGGGCGATGTTATTATGCTTATATTATCATAGGAAGCAAGCTCGTCAATGACCCCGTTGTCCCTCATGCTTCTTGCATCATATTCCTTGGAATAGCCGATTATAAAGCCCGTATTATATACGTTTTCCTCCCCGTCGGAAAGCTTTTCCGTAACGGTTATTATATATGCCCCTTCCTCGTCTGTAGGAATGGTGCATGTATATTCACCGGGCAGCACCGCCGACATATCGGTGCTGTATTCCTCGCCCTCAGCGGTTCTTATGTTTGCCGAAACGCCGACTGTTCTGCTGTCGGCAGGTATTTTTGCCGTAACAGCAGATACGCCGCCTGACGCTTCGCCCGTCACCTCAATGTCATAGAGAATATCGCTTCTCATGGAATAGCTTATTAGGTTTCTGAATATATCCAGGCCCTCATCGGAGGCTATCCAGTCCGAGGTCCATTGTCCGCTGAAATCGCTCATCCACGAAGCAGCTCTGCCAAGACCGTACTGCCATGCGGCAAGCACAGGCTCATCATCGTCACTTTTAAGCACAACGTCAGCTCTGCTTTTTGCAGTGGTGCTGACATAGCCGTGGAGCATGGGTACGGAATCTATATTCTCCGTTATCTCAGAGCTGTCCCCTGCCGAGGGATAGAAGTCCTCATTATTCAGATAGTCCTTGCTTGCTATCGTTGTTTCATATACAAATATCTCAGGCAAACTGGAGGATTGGTCGGCATAATAATATCTGCCGTTGCCCTGGTCGGCTATATACTGCAAAAGCTTGGTATCGGCTCCATTGCCCACTGCTATGGTGGATATGGTTATGCCGTCCTCCCTTGCCATTCTCAGTAAATTGTCATAGCCGCTTGTTTCCGCCTGTCCGTCGGTAAGGAGTATTATATGCTTAAGCTTTGTTTCCGTCTCCGAAAGCTTTGTGCAGGCCATTCTAAGCGCTGGCAGTATGCTTGTGCCGCCGCCTGCCTGTATCTCGCCTATTTTTTGTCCTATTTCATCAAGGTTTTCTCCTGCTTTTTGGGGTTCCACCACCCACTGTGCCTGGGAATCAAAAGCAATAATACCTATCAGGTCATCGTCACCAAGCTCCTGTACACCTCTGTAGGCCGCTTCCTTGGCAAGGTCCATATTGCTGACGCCGCTACTGCCGTCAGCCATACTTCCCGAACGGTCAATTACCATTATCATGGCAAGGTCTGGGTCCTCGGACTGGGTTTTTATATCCATTTCAACGGGCAACATGTCCTCCAGCGGTGTTCCGCTGTAGCCGCCCGGGCCGTAGGAATTTTCACCGCCTATGGTTATCAGTCCGCCGCCTGCATATTTTACAAAACTGTCCAAGGCCGTTATAAAATCACCGTTCATGCTGTCATAGTCCACATCAGCCAGCACAACACAGTCGTATGCCGTAAGGCTGTCGTAGGACGAAGGTGCATTTGACGGAGATACGCTGACTGCGTTTATCTGTGCAGACTCCAAAAGCTTTCTCATGTTTTCGTCGCTTTCTCCCTCGCCTACAATGAGCACCGAGGGAAGATTTTCCGCATAGCAGTAGCCGTATATGGAATTGTTCTGGTAGAATGTATCCTTTTGGGTTGTTATTTCCGCACGATAGGTAATCCCACCGCCTTTTTCCGCCTTATCCGTAAATACGAAGCGGTTTTCACCGTTCTTAAGGTCTATTTCCTCATTTACAGCCAGTGCCGTACCTCTGTAAAGCTTAAGCACGGCCTTCTGAGAGCCGATGGAATCTATAATGACATTCACATCATAGTCCATATTTATATTCACATACTGAGGCACGGCTATCTCTCTTATGCCTGCCTCGCTTTCAGTCTTTCCGCTTATGTCGTATATAAGGGTCTGCACATTCTCGCTTTTAAGCAGGTTTCTTACAGATACGGCGTCTCCCTTTGTTTCGGCTCCGTCGGTTATAATAACAAGGCGCTTTCTTACGCTTTCATCATATATGCCCAAAGCCTGTTTAACGGCAGACTCTATATTAGTGCTTGTCTTTTCCACAGCCGCAGTATCTGTATTTACCGTTACATATTCATCCGTGGAGGGAACAGCCGTAACCGTTCTTCCTCCGAAAAGCGCCACTGCAGTTTTATCGCCATTTCCCTTATGGGACTGGGCAGTCTCTATAAACTCAGCGGTATCGTCAGCCCACTTTGCAGTACTGTCCGATATGTCCGCCAAAAATACGGTCATGTCATTTTTCGCTTTATCCGTCACGGAAACGCCCGACAGTGAAAGTATAAGGGCAATGACCGTCAGCGTTCTGAACACCGTTGACACATTGGTGTACCTGTCATTTTTCATATGCTTTCGCTTTATGAATATGACAGCGGCAATCAATATGGGTATAAGAATAAGTAAGAAGGCTTTATCAGCGCTTAACGCCATTGTACTTCACCCACCATTCCGCAAGCAGTGCTATGACCGCCGCAATAATTAATACTTCCATAAGGCCTGCACCACCCTTTGAGGCCGTTCCCGTGCTTCCCTGCACGTCCTGTCCGAACAGCGCCGAAAGCTTTGACTCACCGTCAACGGCGGCATTGACCGCTATAGTTCTTTCCGTTATTTCTCCGTCGGCGCTCTCGGATATTACCGTATAAAAGCCTGCTTCGTCAGTATCGGCATAGTCTGCCGCAGGGAAAGGCGGCGCCACTGTCCTCTCATTGCCCTCTGTATCCGCAACGGATATCCTCTGTGCCGAAGCCGAAGCATTTATATCAAGGGTATCTCCGCAGTGCGTAACTGTCTGCTCGCCGCTTCTGCCGGGCATGAACCAGTCCGCAAGATTATATATCATTACCGGAAAATCCTTTAAAAGAGGAAGGTCGGAGTCATGTATATCAAAAGTAAAAATACACACCTTCTGTCCGTCCTTCTCGCCCCTCATTATAAGAGGAACACCATCGGCAGAGCTTTCCGTCACTGCCCATGACGGTCTCGTGACTTCTTTTGCTTTGGCTATTATAAAGCTGAGCTCACCATCCGATGCAAGGCTTGTATTTCCCTGTGAATAGCAGTTTAATTCCCTTGTCTCCCCTACCTGCGCAATATCACTGCTCTTGTCGGGGTTTATAAGGAATATGCCTCCGTCAGTCGGGAGTATATCTGGTAATGCTCCGTCGAATATATAAAGGTCATAGCCGCTTAAATCGGCTGTTTCCATAGTTTCGGGGGTCATCTTGTAAATCTGTGTGCCCTCGGTTATTCCCAGTGCGTTTTCAAGGAAGGTGTTGCCCTCCGTCACAAGAAGCACCTTTGCCGTCTGTACCTCGTTGACAGCCACATAATAGGTATCATCGCAGGCCAGATTGTCCTCCGGTGATATTACCGCGCTTATATTTGCAGTTCCGCTGTAAACATCGCTAAAAACAATGCTTCTCTCCTGTCCCGCCGGTATGTTCAAATCTCCCGAGGCCACAGCCATGCTGTCGGTAAACACGGTCACTGTTCTTTCCTCGTCCGTATCCGAATAGTTTCTGACGTTGACAAGAACATTGCCCTCCGATGCCGATGCCAGTGTAACGGCACAGTTAGCAGTCTCCTTGCCCGCATAGAATATATTGGCGTCCATATCAGAAAATTCACTGTTGTTATCGGTGAATATATAAACGCCCGCATTTGTTTTTGCCGCTTCCGATACAATAAGTCCCTTTAGGGTCTCTGTATCGTTGTTTCCGTAGGTCTGCATAACGGAAGCCACAGCTTTTTTGGCCTCCTGCTTATCGTTATCGGGGCCGTAGACCACATAGGGCTTTTCTCCGCCTGCTATGACAGTCACACTGCTCAGTGCCGAGGCCGAATCAATAAGCTTTTCAGCTCTATCTGCAACATACTCCAGCCTTGTCTGACTCATATCGGCGGCTGACATGCTAGCCGAATTGTCCAACACTATAACATAGTTATAGGCTGTTCCGAAGGCCGAAATATAAGGTCTTGCGGCGGCAAGTCCCAGAGCCGCCGCAGCGGTCAGCTGCAATATAAGCGGCAGGCTTTTTTTAAGTCTCTGCCACGGCTTTGACTGTACGCTTGTATCAGCTGCCCTCTCCCAGAGATATATACTGGGTACGTCCACATTCTTCTGCTTTCTTTTCAGCATGTGCAGAACTATAATAACGGGTATGCCTATAAGGGCCAGCAGGCCGATAGTATTGAAAAATCCCATAGCTTTCTCCCAAGTTTATTTTTCAAGTCCGGAAAAATATTCCGCTATAACTTCCTTCATTCCGTAGGGTATGTTTCCGCTTTCTGTTTCCTTTAGTGCCTGTTCCTTATAGTCGCCCACTACTGCGTCATAGGGTACGCTCTGTCCGTTTACTCCGCCTGCTTTTGTCTCGGAGTAGGTCACATTTCCCTCGTCCGTCTGCTGTGACTGAAGCTGTTGTTCCTCTACGTCCATACCTTCCGCATTTCTTGTATATACCTTTTCAGGCTCTGCATGTCCGAAGCCTCTGCCGCTTCCGCCTGCGCCGCCGCCTGTTCCGCCCGAACCGTTTCCGTTGCCGTTTCCGTTGCCCTGACCACTTCCGTTTCCGCTGCCGCTGCCCGAGCCGCTTCCGTTTCCGTCACCGCTGTTATTGCCGCTTCCTGAGCCATCCTTATCGGAGCTGCTTGAAGAACTCTTGGAATTAGGCGTGCTTGTGGCTGTTTTGCCCGTTCCGTCGCTCGCCTTTGCCAATGATGAAGCCGTTCTCGAGCAGGCAGATGACGAAGCCGAGCTCTTGCTCATGGCTGCCTTAGCCGCCGATGATAAAGATGAAGCAGTCTGTTCAGCGTCTCCCGCCTCTGCGGCCTTTTCAGCCTCCTCCAGAAGTTCCTGCAATTCTTCATCGCTCATTTTGTCCGCCAGCTCACCGAGCTGTTCAGCCAGCTCCTTTAGCTCCTCCTCACTCATAGAGCTTATTTCCTCAGACATTTTTTTCAAAGCCTTTGCCAGTGCTTCGGAGCTGTTCAAATCAAAGGCCGCCGAAATATCTTTACCCGCCGCAAAGTCCGAAAGCATGCTCTTTATGCTGTTTTTGTCATTCGAGGCCTTGTTTTCAAGCTTTTTAAGCTCCTGCTGGGCATTGTTTATAAGCTTTTTTGCTTCCTTGGAGTCCTTGGCAGTTTTAAGATTTTTGTTCAGCTCTTTAAGTATTTTGTTATACTCCTCCTTAAAGTTCTCCGAAAGCTTTTCATCATTATTGACGGATTTCTTTATTTCCTCGGCTTCCTTCAGGGCGTTCTGTGTCATGCTCGAGAGCTCATACACACCCGCATCGGGAGCAAAACCCGTCAGGCATGATGCCGCCAGCATTACAGCCGTTATGACTGCCAGCTTTTTAGGAAATGTTATCCTGTATTTCTTATCCAGTCCCGCACCCTTGGCGCTGTTGACGGCATCTTTGACAGCCAGCTGTTCCATGGCTGTTTTTTCACCGTCAGCAGACAGAATGCCGTAGGCGGTAATAAGCCTTTCGTCGCATCCGAGCCTGTCGCCCTCAGCCGCCGCATCATAGTCAGTCACCCTATACCTGACAAGGGCAAGGAACAGACCGACAGCGGCTGATATAACCAGTACGGCTGTGCACATCAGCATCTTGTAGGGCACATACACAAACTTGGAAAACAGCAATATGAAGAACACAACTGCCGCACCCACTGACACAGTCTGCAAAACTCTCAATATTATATTGTTAAGGGTTATTTTTTTCTTAAGCGGTCTGAGCAGTCTTTTAAGCTCCTTCATATATCATCATCCTTTTTTGGAAATCTTCCTTAATCTGAATGCCGCCGCCAGAAGGAATACGGCAATTATTATTACAAGGGCAATGGCATTTATAACCCACATGGGTATTCCTGTTGTCACAGGAGTAAATGTCTGTCCGTAGTAGTTGTTGTAATTCAGTATCTCATACATTAAGCTGTTGCCTGTCTGTTCGCATACAATGCTTATAAGTCCCACGGCAGGATTAATTGCTAACATTGCTATTCTCAAAACCGTCGGCAGAGATGCCTGATAGTAGCTTCCGTATACCGAACACACTATGGCATACAGCACGATTGTTGCTCCGCAGAGAATACCCGTCCAAATATAGGTTATTACCATAGATGTAACGGTTTTCTTGAATACCGTTGAAAAGAATATGGCTATGGCGCCGAAAGCACCACATATCAGTATCATATAACCCGTTACAGCCAGTATATAGGGCAGGCTCGTTCCGCCGAAGTACATAACAAGGGCGAATATAGGCATGGTTGCCACTACCATGAGCACTATCAGGGACAGTCCCGAAAGGAACTTGCCCACAACTATTGACAGCGGCGACATTTTTGTCACTAACAGCAAATCAAGAGTCTGTCTCTCTCTTTCACCACTGATACTGCCCGCCGTAAAGGCCGGGGTCATCAGAAGTACAAGAAACAGCTGCAGCACCGTAAGTCCGATATATACGTTTACCATTTCCGTCGGGTCAAAGCTCGGACTGTAGGAATTGTACATTATCTGCCATATAGCTATTGCTGCCACGGCGGTAACAACAAGTATATAGCCCGCCACGGCATAGAATATTTTCCAGTTTCTCAATGAAGTTTTTGCCTCTCGGCGCAATACAGGATTAAGCATTTTCTTCGCCTCCCGTTACGGTCATAAATATCTCCTCAAGATTTCCTTCATTCTCAGAGAAGGAATACACAGGTATGCCGTTCATTATTATATTTCTCAGTATAGATACAAGGTCGTCATTTCTTCCCTCAAAGGCAAACTCGACATCATCGGCATTCTCGGTTATATCCTTTACTCCCTTTTGCTCCTTGAGAAGTCTTATAAGGTTTTCCTTGCCGAAGGACAGCTTTGCCTTTACTATCCTCTTTTTCTCTATCCTGTTCATTATCTCATTAACCGTGCCCTGGGTGACAAGCTTTCCTCTGTCTATAATTCCTATCTCGGAGCACATCTCCGCCAGCTCGGGCAGTATGTGGGAGCTTACGATTATGGTCTTTCCCATATCACGCAGTTCCTTGAGTATTTCCTTCATTTCCACCCTCGCCCTGGGGTCAAGTCCCGATGCGGGCTCGTCAAGTATGATAAGGTCGGGGTCATGTATAAGGCTTCTGGCAAGGCAAAGTCTCTGCTTCATGCCCCTTGAAAGAGCGTCGACATAGGTATCCTTTTTGCCTGTCAAATCCACTATTTCCAGCAGATTGTCTATCAGCTCGTTTCTTTCGGCGTAGGGAATGTAATAGGTTCCCGCATAGAAATCCATATATTCGCTGACCTTCAGGTCGTCATACACGCCGAAGAAGTCGGGCATATAGCCTATTCTGTCCCTGATGCTCTTGGGATTTTTCAATATATCCTCACCGTTTATATAGATACTGCCCGAGTCCGCCTTAAGCAGTCCCGCCATTATCTTCATGGTAGTGGTTTTGCCCGCTCCGTTGGGGCCGACAAAGCCGAATATGGAGTTTTCCGTTATATTCATGGACAGAGAGTCCAGTGCGGTAAACTTTCCGTATTTTTTGTTAAGCTCAAATATTTCCGGCATTATCATTTGCCCCCTTTCAGATTGATTTTAGGCAGTGTCAGATATGTATCGCTGTATATATCGGCACTGAGTGTAAACCTTCCGTCGGAAGAAATATACTTTCCTGCATTTCCCTTAAGGTCGGCTGCACTTATTTTTTCATATTCTCCCGTCTCGCAGTTCAATACCATAGGTTCGCCTCTGAATGCGTCGTAGTTATCCCATTCAACGGCTATTTCCGAAATATTGCCGCTCTCAGACAGGTCATATTCACAGCTGACATTGCCGGCACTGTTGGTATAAAGCTCATAATAATATATATCCCAGTACTGTCCAGAGTTCTGTCCGTCACCGTCAAGATATATTTCATCGGGGAATATATATCCGAACGGTATATCATATCCGTCCGACAGTGAAAGGTCTGTCTCAAATTTCTTCACCATGAGGTTTTCCCAGTTTTCGTTGACGGTTTTGCCGTTCAGCTCTTTATCGCTCTCGATAAGGCGTTTTTCACTGAAGGCGGCAAAGGTTATTTCCAGTCCGTTTTCCCTCAGGTCATAGCTGTTATTATATACAAGGCTGTTGAAAAGTCTGTATCTCTGTTCCAGCTTATATGCCTCAGTCGATGACACACCCCTTCTGAATACCATGCTGTCCTGATATTCATTTTCATCAAGGCCGTATATCATCTGTCTTACCATCTGATAGCCGTTATCAATCCATTTCTGATATTCCTCGGCTGAAAGGGGCAGGCTTATATCAAGGCTTCCTCCTGCCTCTATACGGTCAAACTTCTGATACTGTCCGCCGAAGCCTACTATTACGTCAAACAGGTCATAATCCAGATTGTTATAAATTGTTCCGACTATGCTTGAGCCCTTGACCGTAAAGACCGCATCGATGGCATCGCTTATACTGCTGTCAATATTTGTATAGAAGCTGCTGCCTTCCCATGCGTTCTGGTCATGGTATGTAACCGATGTTCCGCCGACTGTATCTTTTACGGTGTAGGCGCATATACTCTCGTTATTTGTTGTTGATCCGTAATATCCGTAGCCGTAATACTGGCTTGTATCATATACATTTATCTTTTCGCCGAGAGAAAGTGTAACATCTCCCTTCCCAGGCGTTCTTATGCCAACCGAAACCATTGTTGACGGGCTGGCCGAATCCAAATCCGTATATGTCATAAAGTTAATCAGCGAATCCTTCTGATAGCTGGTGGCGCTTATGGCAAATATAATGCCTGAGAATATAACAGCGATGGCAGGTATAACAACCCAGCCCTTCTCGCGCTTGTCCTTCTTTTTAAGCACGATATAGCATATAGGACCCACTGCAATTATATATACAGCCAGTATTCCCAAAAGAACCATAAGCTGTTTCTTTTCGATGGAGGGCAGTCTGTTTACGGAGTCAATCATCTCGGGATAATATTCATAGTTCCTGTTGGAGGAAAATTTTTCGGGCATTGTGTTCCTGTAGAAGTAGGTGAAATAATCAGCGGCATTATCCATTGAGGCCGTAGGGTCCGCACCCAAATCAAAGGTATGGACGATTATTTTTCCGTCTCCGAAGTCCAGAGTTTTTGATATTTCCTTGCCACCCTGTATTTCCGTTGCTTCTGCACCGGGAACATCTATTACTGCGGTGTCGGCGCTTCCGCCAAAGCACATGGTTTTGTCATATCCCTCAAAGGTGAAGTCAAATGCATCTTCAAGTCCCTTAAGAGTCTTTTCTGCATTAAGGCCCGTTCCTATTATGAGAAGTCCGCCCTTTTCCGTCCATTTTACAAGGGCTGAAATCTGTTTTTCCGAAAGGGACTCCGTATTGAAATCGTCTATTATCACTGCGCCGAAGCAGTCCATAACCTCTGCACTGTCAGGGAAAGTATCTGCGTCAATAAAAGCCACATAGTTGGTTGTATATCCGCTTCTGTTATTATATATATCCTCGCCTATCTTAAGATTTTTAAGATAATCCAGGTTGGAGGATTTTGAATCCGTTACAACGGCTGTCATAACCTGCTCCGGTGTAAACGGCGTTACCTGCTTATTAATTGAGGCAACCGTATTTCCGTTTTCATCGGCAAGCCTTATATTCATATATGTGGCACCCGCTTCGGGATAGACAGTAAAGCTGTATTCACCCGCTCCGCCCGAGGCAATATCAGCATCCTGTGTATAAAGTATGTAGGATGAAGGGCTGTACATGGTATTCACACTTGTATATACCTTTACTTCCACATAGCCCTTGAAGTCCTCTCCGCTGTTATATACAGTTACCTTGACAGGTGTCTGTCTGTTTATCATAAACACACCGTCAAATCCGACTTCCGCATCCAGTTCAAAATCCGCACCGGACACCGCTGTGTCCTCCTCGGCAATTTTTGTCTGGGTGTTTTCTTCTGCCGTTTCCGCAATGTCATAGTATGCAATCTCCTTGCTGGCCGCCGACGGCGCGGCAAAGATAGGCACAACGATGCTCAAGACCATTGCAAGAACTATCAGGACGGCTATTACTGCCATTAGCTTCTGTCTGCCGCCCTTATTATTGTTTTTCTTCATCCTCTGCACCTCCGCAATATATAAAAACGTATAAGTACGCAGTAATATAATTACTGTCATAATTATACTTTTATATACGGTATAAAATCCATTACAAATCTCTTAACATTATTTAAAAATACTGATATAAACAAAAATCCCGGCTCTTCCAAAGAACCGGGTCAGACTGTAAGCAAACTTAACTAATTATTTTAAATTACATGATATTAGCCACAATAACCGGGAAAAGTTCGGAAAACCGGGAAGGTTTTCTGAGGCTTTAAACCACGGCAGAATTCACTTCTGCCGTGGAGAAGTCCTAAGACACAAGCCATGCGCAGTGTAAAGTGCAAACCGCGTGAAAGTCGCGACGCCGTAGGCGTTCCCGTAGGGAATTTGAGAACCTGTCGGACTTCATACCTTAATACATCAAGTCGAAAACCTGTTTTCGACTTAATCATAGTTATTATACATTAGACATTATAAGCATTGTAAGCGGAATCAGCGTAATTAATGACGCCGCAGTAGTCAATACAACGCACTTGGACGCAAACATATAGTCTGCATTATATTCCTGAGAGAAAATTACTGCCGCAGAACCTGTAGGCATGGCCATCAATATAGTCATAACGCCGCTCATTTCATAACTCATTCTAAATATAAATACGCAGATAATATATGTTAAAATCGGTACAACAGCCATTTTAGCTACAGTTATTATATATATTCTGACATCGGCAAATAAAGTGTTCATCTTTATTTTGCCTAAGCTGTATCCGATTATAAACATTGCAATAGGCAAACTTGCTCCGCCTATTTTATCAAAGGTATTGGTTATTATAAAAGGAAGCTTTATGTTGCAGAAGAAAAGCGCAAGTCCTATTACTATTCCTATAAAGCCGGGGCTCAAAATCTTTTTAGGTTCAATTCTTATTCCGTCTCTGCCGTTTTCTCCCGATAGCTGTATAAACACTATACCGACAGTAAATATAAGTATATCTACGGCAACCTCTACCAATCCGGCATAAAATACCGCTTCTTTTCCGAAAATAGTATTAATTATCGGTAAACCTATGCCGCCGGTATTAGCAAAAAAAAGGCAGAAAGCAATTAAACATGTATAGTTTTTCTCCATCTTCAGTATCTTTCTGAGGCAATATGCAAGTACACATGTCAAGCAAAACACTGAAAAAGTAGAAAAGAGTATCTTAATTATCGCAGTCATATACCTTTTTTCAAAATCAATCTGCATGGAATTGATAATAAGCAGCGGAAGTACAACGCTCATTAAAAATTTGGACATACCCTTGCTTTGTTCCTCAGTGATTATATTTTTCTTTCCGAAAATAAATCCCGGTATCATAAGCAGGAATATTGTTATTAAAGCATAAAAAGCGTCTTTCATATTTTACCTCCGCACCGTAAAAAAGGGGAGTAGAATGGCTTCTTCCCTACAGACTGTAGACAAACTAATTTTTCGTGCGGAAAGGTTTGGAAAACGAAGGGTTTTCCAAGTGGAATCCGCAGGCGGAATTCATTTCCGTCGAGGAGAATGGCATGTTTCAAGGCTTTTCATGTTTTTTGAAAAGCCGATGGAATAGCCATTCATGCATTAATTTAAACAAGTCGAAAACCTGTTTTCGACTTAGTGTCGACTTTGTCGACACTATAAAGGGGAGTAGAATGGCTACTCCCCTACAGTAAAACAATGTATAAGTAAGTGATTAGTTATTGCCGTAAGCAACCTCAAGAGCGTTGAGAATATCAGCAACAAGTTCTTCTGTGTTCTCAATACCGATTGAGAATCTTAACATAGAGTCTGTGATACCGATAGCATATCTCTGCTCTCTTGTAAGATTGTCGTGTGAGCTGTGAGGAGGATATGAGAATGTTGTTCTGTATCCGCCGAGTGTCATAGCGTAATGAGCAAGTTTGCAAGTTCTCATAAACTTGTTGAATTTGCTTGTAGGTGCATCGTAGTCTTCTTCTTCGGGAAGCTCGATTGTCATCATTCCGCCGTAATGTCCGTTGAACTGAGCCTTAGCGAGTTCATGGTAAGGGCTGCTCTCTAATGAAGCATGGAATACGTTCTTAACATAGGGGCTCTTCTCAAGTGCTGCTGCAAGAGCCTGAGCGTTTTTGTCCTGCTGTTCAATACGAAGCTTCATTGTTCTCATACCACGGCATGTTAACCATGATGAGAAAGGATCAGCCTGTGTACCGAGAACTACCTGAATGTTATGGCATTTCTTAACGAGGTCAGCAGGTCCTACAATAGCGCCTGTAACTGCATCTGAATGACCGTTAGCAAACTTTGTTAAGCTGATAACTTCAAGGTCTGCACCGAGTTCAAGGGGTCTTGCAAGTGCGCCTGTCATGAATGTGTTGTCTACTACAAGGAGAGCGCCTACAGAATGAGCGAGTTCTGAAAGAGCTTTAAGGTCAGCAACATTGCAAAGAGGGTTGCCAACTGTCTCTGTGTAGATAACTGCTGTGTTGGGTTTAAGATGAGCCTTAACCTCATCAAGGTTTGTGCAGTCGATAACTGATGTCTCTACACCGTATTTTCCGAGGATGTCTGTGAATACTTCGTTAGACTCTCCGTAGATTGTTTTATCTGAAATGATGTGATCTCCGGCCTTAGTTAAAGCGATGATAGCTGTTGAGATAGCAGCCATACCTGCTGAGCAAGAGATAGCTGCTTCGCCGCCCTCTGTGTAGGCAACAAGCTCTGCAAGTGCATTTCTGTTAGGGTTTCTGTTTCTGTTGTAGCAGTAATCTCCCTCTTTATATCTCTGAAGAAGGTCAGCAACATCCTCTACATTGTGGGCTGTTGACATATGGATAGGGAGTGCTTCGGGGTCACTTGCGGGATGTGAGAAATATGCGCCTGCTTCTAATACATTTGTCTCAAATGAGAATTTGGGATCAAGTTCATGTTTCATTTTAATGCCTCCTATACTGAATTTAAAAGTTTGATTTATTGTAAAGCCGAATTAGCCGGCTAAAAATCCGTTATATTTTATTTTTCGATTTCGCCGTATGTAATTAAGTCGTCGCCCTTCTTCATAGCGAGTGTTGATGTAGTGATAACCACATGTCCGTCAAATTTAGCATTTACGGTTTCAAGTAAATTGCCGAACATATCTGTAATCTCAGCTATCTTCTGGCCTTCCTTAATATCATCGCCTACTTTGCAGAACATATAGCAAAGGCCTGTAGCGCCTGCTTCTGTCCACTCATGTCTTGTAAAGAACTTCTGGTTGGGGTTAACTGCTGTTTCACCGGGAAGTATCTTTAAGCATTTAGCAACTGTAAGAA
The DNA here is from genome assembly GCA_029098265.1 of Clostridia bacterium. GTDB lineage: Bacteria > Bacillota > Clostridia > Lachnospirales > Anaerotignaceae > Metalachnospira. The sequence continues at coordinate 34,812 of JAQXNZ010000085.1, forward strand.
GATCTGCTTTATAAGCATCTACTTCTTCTCTTGACCATGTGCCTCTGCATCCTCTTTCAAAAAGAAGTGAAGGTACATTTTTATCAATAGATGATGAGTTGTAGCACTCAGTTCTTCCGCCGGAGTTCATTCTCCACTCAAAGCTTAAGCATTTAGCAACTTCATTGGCAGCTGCATTGTTTTCGGAAAGCTTGGGAGCACAGCAGATAACGCATGCTTCAAGATCCTCAACCATGTCTCCGCTGTGGCAGTCAACATGGAAATCGCTTCTTCCTGCAAATTCATCAGATATATATGCACATATCTTGTCTGCAAGAGTTCCGTTTGCATTGCCGGGGAAAAGTCTGTTAAGATTCTTTCTTTCAGGGTCAGCAGGTACTACATATGTCTGACGTTCTTCAAAGCCTGACATATTTACGCAATGTACAAGAACAATTGCACCGCTTACATCTTTAGGATCAATCTCTTTTGAAAGTTCTACCATAGAGATAATTCCGGGATATTCAGCGCCATGAATACCGGCTGTAGCTAAAAATGTTTTTCCGTCTTCCTTACCATTAATAACTGTTACAGGAAATTTGAAATCAGTTCCGGGAACAGTTGCGAATCCTGAAGCCTTTTCACCTGGAGCAACAGTAATTCCGCCATAAGTGATACTATTCTTCATTTTTAACACCTCTTATTTTGTTTTTCTTATTTTTTCTGACTTCAGTTTAAATCCTATAGTTACTATAAAGTCAATACATCTGTTATTTTTTGTGTTTTTGATAATGTGCAAAAACTCTATACTTACATTAGACTTTAAACAACGCAGCACAAAAGGAATTATTTACAACAGAAAAGAAATATTGAAGACTTGTTTTGTTTATTACCAACATCTTCATTTAGTAACGAAATATAATTACCAATAATTTAAATAATATTTCGTATCTATTTTTAGATATATTGCATAACAAATTATTGTATTAAATCAGGTACAACCTTTTTCTATCTATACAGTTTTTTAAAAAAACTCTAAAATCGAAAAACAACAACCGTATTGACTTTATAGTTACTGTAGAATTTATACTGTATTTGTCAACAGAAACAAGTTGTTGTAAAACACATATCAGCCTTATGTCAGGCCTTATATTTCAAAAGGAGGAATTATTTATATCTTATATTAATGTTACCTTGAATTTAAGGCAATGTATAATGTAGAAGCTTATTATCAACTTTATATGCTTTAGAAAATTAAAAGGTATATGTATTAAAACTTAATATCGGATGGTCATTAAAATAACTCATAGTGGACTTATATGTACGACAAACATTTTATAAGGGGGATTTAATATGAATCTAATCACTACGGCTGAAGGCTTTTGGGCTCTTCTCCTTGTTTTAATGACTGTTATCTTCGGTCTTGAAAAAAAGTATCCTAACTCAAAGGTATTCAAAGTTATTCCCGGTATGCTCTGGCTTATGCTTGCTGTTGCCGCTTGTGCAACACTTCATGTATTTGACCCCAATGCAGAGGGTGTATGCAATGCCCAGAACTTAATGTATACTACTTTCCTTCCCATGATGCTCATTATGTTCATGCTTACATGTGACGTAAGAGACCTTATTAAGCTCGGACCCCGAATGATTCTTTCATTCTTCTGCACAACTGTTGGTGTATTAATCGGTCTTACAGTAGCTTACCTTCTCTTAAAGAACCACCTTCCCGCTATGGGCTGGGGTTCAGTTGCATCTGTTGCAGGTTCATGGGTTGGCGAGACAATCAACATGAGAGCTGTTGCCGCTGTATTCGGTGTAGAGGGTACAGACTTTGCATACGCAGCAGTTATGGATACAGTTGGTTTCACAATCGTTCTTGCAGTAGCCATGTTCATTATTCCTAGACAGGCAAAATGGAACAAGTTCTTCAAGGCTTCAACAGATGGTATTGATGCAATCGCTGTTAAGATCAACGCTTCAATGGAAGCTCACCCCGAAGTTAAAGAAGCTCCCACAATGCTTGACTATGCTAAGCTTTTCGCAGTTGCTTTAACAGGTACAGCAGTTATCAACTGGGTAATTCCTTATCTTAACTTTGTATCATTCCTTAATGCTACAGGCTGGCGTGTTGTCCTTGGCTCACTTCTCGGTATAGCACTTGGTTTAACACCTCTCCACTGGTCAAAGGGTGCAACAAACGTAGCAAACGTATTCCTTTACCTCAGCCTTTGTGTTGCTATGTCTTACTCAGACCTCAGCACATGTACTGATGCACCTTGGTTCATCCTTCTTGCTATCATTGCTGTAGCTGTCCTTTATGTTGTATGGCTTCTTCTCTGCAAGCTTTTCAAACTGGATGCTTTCACTGCTTCCGTTGGCTTTATGGCTAACTTCGGCGGTACATCATCAGCACCTGCTATCGCAGCAGCTTACAATCCCAACTGGATCGGTTTCGGTATTCTTCTCGGTTTCTTCGGAGACGTAGTAGGTACATGGATCTGCGTAGCATTCGGTTATTTCTTACAGGCATTATAATCCGCTGGACCATTTGATATTATTAATACTTATCTTCAGACGAACAATAAGCTTTAAGGCTGCTATAGTCGGGGCATTTTGCCCCGGCTTCTTTTTAGTTAGGACATATAATATAAATTTTTGTATTGTGATAAAAAATATTTTTTGATATAATATAAATAATATTGTGTCGGTAAATGTCTTTTCGGTCTCTTTCTTCCGAATTGTGTTCAGGCAATTATTTTATTTGTTTTATAATATATAAGCACGGCATTTTCCGATAAATAAGGAGGAATTAATAATGATATCTATAGACAGTGAACTTAAGGAGCTTTATCCCGATATCAAGCTTGGCTGCCTTGTATATGAGGCAGATGTTAAGGAAACCAATCCGGAGCTTTGGAAAAAGATTGATAACGAGGTAGCTCCTTCTCTCATTAAAACAATGGAAACTACCCCTGTAACGGAAATAGAAAACATCGGCTATTCAAGAAAGGCCTACAAGGCTCTCGGCAAGGATCCCGGAAGATACAGAGTTTCGTCCGAAGCCCTTTACAGAAGAATAAAACAGGGAAAGGGACTTTATAAGATAAACACGGTAGTAGATGTAAATAACCTTATTTCTCTTGAAACCGGTTTTTCTGTTGGCTCCTATGACCTTGACTGCGTAAACGGCGAAATAGTTCTTTGTCATGCCAAGGAAAACGAAAGCTACAAGGGCATCGGAAAGGATACAATCAATATTGCAAGCCTTCCCGTGCTGCGTGACGATGACGGCCCCTTCGGCAGCCCCACAAGTGACTCCACAAAGGCAATGATAGGACTTGAAACCAAAAGGGTTATCACAATTATTTACGATTTTTCTCCCAATGCCGACTTGGACGGCATATTGAAAAAATCTTCTGAATATCTTGCACAGTATGCCGGTGCAAAAAACATTGAGACATTTATTGTCTGATGCCTGTATTATTACGGCTGTCAGCTGTAAATGCAAACAGAATAATTCGGTAGGAGTGAGGTTTTTATGGATGATTTATATCCTATAGGAAAAGTTGCAAAAATAATGGGTGTATCTGTTCAGACTCTGAGATACTACAGCAATATAGGCCTCATCAGTCCGGCATATAT